>JAYUUV010000332.1:0-3666 GCA_043754695.1 Planctomycetota bacterium | reverse complement strand
GTCCATCGTCCATCCACGCTTCACGTTGCGCAGAACGAACGCGTAATGCATCTGCTCTTCCTGCGTTGGGGCGGCAGCCATGAGCGCGAGCGTTTTCGTGAGCACGTCCGGCGCTTCGAGATACACGAGCAACTGGCACAACTCGCGATTGATCGGCGTGCTCTTGCTCGGATACAGCGCGTCGAGACGTTTCGCGAGCGCGCCGGCCCGCTCGCCCGTGGGCTTGCCGAGGCGAACGAAAATCAGCTCGAGCGCGCGCAAAGAAGCGAGCGTGTGCTCTTCGTCCATGCTCTCCAGCGGCAACGCATCGAAGTGGTCGAGCGACTTGTCGCGCCATTCGCTCGGCGCTCGGCGCGCGACCGCGATCAGGGCTTCGATCGAAGCCCAGGGACGCTTCTCGGCGAGCGCGGACTCGATCCAGCGCGACGGGATCTGATGTTCGATAGCCGTGCGCGCGGCATAGCGCAGGAAACGATCGCTCGAATCGATGTCGCGCAGAACGTCTGCGTAGGAACACTCGATGTTCGGATTGCCGTAACTCGCCGCGTGACTGCGCCGCGCGGTCGCGAGCGCCGCGGCATCAAGTCCCATCTTCTTGGCTGAAGCGGAAGCCGTCGCCGTCTTGCCGGTCACGCGATACAACGCCGACTGCGTGCGACGTCCACCAACCAGGAAATAGAACGCGCCGTCAGGGCCGAAACTCATGTCCGTCACAGGCAGCGGCTTGCCCTCCAGGAAAACTTCGAACGATCCGTCGTACGTCGAGCCCTTTGCATCGAGCGCCACGGCAATGATTCGCCCATAGGCCCAATCGCCGACCAAAAGTGTCTTGCCGCCGCCCAGCGCGAGATTCGCGTTCGGCGGAATGAAACACATCCCCGTCGGAGATGAAGCTCCGATATCGAGCGCGCCCGGCAAGCTGTCGGGGTAGTAGGCCGGCCAACGCCACGAGCCCGTGCGCCAACCGTAGTCGCCGCCGGGCACGACGTGCTCGATCATCGTCGGCCGGTACCACGGCAGGCCCATGTCCCATTCCATGTCGGAATCGAACGTGAACGCCTCGCCGTTTCCGTCGAAGGCCATGTCGTAGGTGTTGCGGAAGCCGCAGGCGAAAAGCTCCCAGTTCTTGCCTTCAGGATCGCATTTGCAGATCCAGCCGCCCGGCGCGGTGATGCCGACGGCGTGTCCGTTGGGATCGGCGTGCTGCGGCAAGAGTTGGTCCTCGCCCCAGCACGGCACGACGTGCGTGCGCACCAGCGGCGCAGGCACCTTCGTGTGATTACCGCCGACGACGAACAGCGACTGCTTGTCGGGTGAGAGCAACACCGCGTGCGGTCCGTGCTCGCCGTCGCCGTCGAACTTTTCCAGCATCACCGGCTTTTCGAAGCGGTCTTCCTTGGCCACGTATTTCGCGCGCCACAGGCCCGGCTCGTAACCGTCGCCACTGGTCGAGACGACTACGTACAAGGCATCGAAGGCGAAACACAGACCGTGCGCGCTGCCCAGCGGCAGATCGAGTCGCTCGGTCTTCTGCCACACACCGTGATCGAGCGTCAGGCGATACAGCGCGCCGTATTGATCGCTGACGATCATGCGGCCGCGATCGTCGAAACACATTGAAACCCACGAGCCTTCGCTTTTGCGCGGCACGGTGTAGACCAGCTCGACCTTCACGCCCGCGGGCGCGACGATTTCCTCGGCGGCCAGCGCGCGCGGCGGGTCGTATTTCACCGCCGTGGGCAGGATGCCCCAGACGCCCGTGCCGAGCGCGCCGACGCTGACGGCGTGGGTCCAGGGCTTGATCTTCGTTTCGCCCGCGGCGGGTGCGCCGATCGGCCCATCGGTGCACATCCAGGAAGTGTCCGTGACGATGCGTTGATGGGTTCCGTCCTCGAACTCGAGCTCGAGAGCCAGCTGGATCGCCGCCGGCCCGCCGTCGTTATTCGCGTGCACCGAAATCACGTTCGCGCCGGCGTGAAGTTGCTTCGCCACGTCGACGAAGACGGGTTTTTCCCACTCGTCGTGATCGAACACGGACGCGGCGTTGACCGAAACTTCGAGTTCGTTGTCCGCGCAACCGCTGAGCTTCGCCGCGCGCACAGGTTTGGCCAAATCGAAACGGCGCTCGAAGAAAGCTTCCTTGTCCTGCTTCGATTCCAGGCGCGGCCAGATCCACTTCGGCGTGTTCGGATCGTCGGCACCGGCCGCGTTTCCTTTCCCCGAGAGATCGGTCAGGCGCATGTTCTTGTAGCGCACTTCCATCGGCGGGCCCTGATGCAATTGCAGCGCAAGAATGCCCTTGGCGGCGAAGCGCTTCGGATCGAGGTCCGTGACCGTCGTCATCGGCACGCCGTTGATCGCGAACGACATCGACGCGCCGCGGGCGACGATCGTGTAGTGATTCCATTCGCGCGCGTGCACTTGTTCGAGCAGTTTCGCGCCGTCGGCGACGTCGAGCACAGTCGTCGTGCCGTCGGCGTTGAACAAGACGGATTGCCCGCGCTGCGCGCACACGCCGCGGCCTTCCTGCTCGTACAGGCAACCTGACCAGCTCGGGCCGTCCTCGAGGTCCGCTTGATATCCGCCGACCTGGAATTTGCCAAGGTCGCGGCTGCGGAACTGCACGCCGGAGTTTCCGCCGGTCAACTTGAAGTCGAGGTCGAGCCGGAAGTCGGAAACTTCGCCACCGCGCCACAACAGCCAGGTCGAGTGCGGCAATGGATGCGCGGCAGTCGATCGGCCGACCAGTTCGCCGTTCTCGACCGACCAGAAACCGCTCTCGCCTTCCCAACCGGCGAGCGACTTGCCGTCGAAGATCGAGCGCGCTTCCTGGGCGCGGATCGAAGGGGTCAAAAGGAGGGACAGAAGAACGATCGAGGCGAAGGACTTTTGCACGCGGAGAGCCTAACAATCCCGCCCGCGATCGAGGTCCCCGTGCTCAAGTCATGAGCGCCGGAAGGACCTTGCCGGAGACATCCGTCAGCCGGAAGTAGCGGCCCTGGAAGGGGAAGACCAGCTGTTCGTGGTCGATCCCGAACAGGGCGAGCATCGTCGCGTGCAGGTCGTGCGCGTCCACGGCGTTCTCGACGATGTTGTAGCCGTGCTCGTCGGTCTTGCCGTAGACCTGTCCGCCCTTGACGCCGCCTCCGGCGAGCCAGATCGAAAAGCAGCGCGGGTGGTGGTCGCGGCCGTAGTCGGTCGCGGTCATCTTGCCCTGGCAATAGGCCGTGCGGCCGAACTCGCCGCCCCAGACCACCAGCGTGTCGTCGAGCAGGCCAAGCCGCTTCAGGTCCGTGACCAGCGCCGCGGAGGCCTGATCGGTCTGGCGACATTGCGTCGTGATTCCGCCGGGCAAACCGCCGTGCTGATCCCAGCCTTGATGAAACAATTGCACGCAGCGCACGCCGCGTTCGAGCAGTCTGCGTGCGAGCAGGCAATTGGCGGCATAGGTGCCCGGCGTGCGCGCGCTTTCGCCGTAGAGTTCGAAGACCTCCTTGCTCTCGGCGGAGACATCGGTCGCTTCCGGAACGCTCGACTGCATGCGGAAGGCCATTTCGCCCTGGGCCTCGCGCGCATCGATCTCAGGATCGAGCGTCGCGGCGCGTTGATCGTCATTGAGCGCCTTGAGCGCGTCGAGCATCGAGCGCCGCGCGCGCGCGGAAACGC
>JAYUUV010000331.1:0-12710 GCA_043754695.1 Planctomycetota bacterium | reverse complement strand
CCCGTGCACCGACAGCTCGCCGCTGGGCTCTGCCCTACAGAATCGTGTACTCGAGCGCGTCCGAGAGCGTCGTGTTGTACGGCGGCGAGTAGCCCGGATCGCGACCCCACCACTGGCAGTCGACAACCGTTCCGGGCACGGTCAGCGCCGGCAACGGCGAACCGCCTAGTGCGCCGACCGCGAAGGCGTTCATGTCGATCGCGAACACGCCGCTGCAGTCCACTCCGGTCGGAGTGCCGCCGGAAGTGGACGGGGCCGCCCGCTTGACCGTGCCGAGGATGCACAGCGTGCCGCCCTGGAACGGGATCGCGGCGCGACCAGTGACACCGTAGACGAGCAGGCCGCTCTTGTTGTTGAGCACGTTGGCGGTGCTGACAACGAAGCCCGAGCCCGCGGTCGCGCTCGGAGTGCCGGAGTAAGCGATGGCCGGCATGCAGCCGAGCGAGTTGACCTTTGCCGCGCAGTAGACCGTCGGCAGCCCGGGAATTGTGATCACGAATGCTTCGCGTTGGAATGACGGGTTCAAGCCGTGGCCGTACATCACGCGTCCGTCGGCGGAAATGCCGGAGACCTGTTCCAGGACCCAGCCGGAAACTTGAGGTGCTCCGGAGGCGACGAGGTAGTCGCTGAGCAGCATCATCGGGCTGCCTTCGCGCCACAGGAACAAGGGCTGCACTGCGCCAGGGCCGAAGGCGGAAACGCCCGAGTAGCCCACCACCGTGCGGCCGTCGTTGCTGACGCCGGTCGGATGGGTTTCATGGGTGCCCCAACCGAAGGGATCGACCGGCGTCGTGCCGAGGTCCACGATTCCGTTGGTCGGATCCCAGCGGAAAGCGTGCTGTTCACTCCATCCGGAGGGGGTGGACAGACCGGTGGAGGATTCGCCGACCACATAGGCACCGTTCGCGCTCACGGCCCAGCCTTGGCTCGGGCCGTCGATCGGGTAGAGCGGATCCAAGCAGCCGGTCAACGTCTCCGACCCATTGATCCACACGGCTCCACGCCAGACACCCGTCGTCGGGTCGGAGTCGAAGCCGGTGATCGTCGATCCGTTGCCCGATGTTCCGTCCGCGCGCGAGTCGCTCGGGTTGCCCTGGATCACGCCGAGGTCGACCATGCCGGTTGCGACACTCCAGCGAAAGGCGTGCGCGTTTTGGGCCGTAAGCCATCCCAAGCCGACCACAGCCGAACCGTCGGCGCTGATGTCGTGGGCCGAGGAAACCGAGGTGCCGCTCTGGCTGAGCAGACCGCCGAGGAAGGTCCATTGACCGGTGAGCGCCGACCAGCGCGCTGCTTCGTCGTCGCCGTTCGGCTTGGTGAGCGTGCCACAGACGAACCGGCCACCGTTGGAGACCGAGTAGGTCGTGTACATGCCACTGGTGCCGGGAATCGGCGTCCAGGTCGGGTTGGTCGTGGTCCAGAGGTAGGCCTGAGTTCCGTCCGCGGCGACGAAGGCCGTGCCGTCGGCCGACATGTCCTGCACATCGACGTAGCCGCCCGGTGTCCCGAGGGACTGGAAGGTCACTTGGGCGCTGCCTGACAGGGAGAGGGTCGCGAGCGCGATGGCTCCGGCGACGCACTGAATGTTGGTATTCATCTATTAATGTGCGGCTGACTCGCCGCGAGTTTTCAATGGAGTGAGTGGGTGCTGGACCACTGATTCCGTCGGGTGGCCGCAGGCGTGAGAGATTCGTCTTCCCTTTCCAGCGTTGGCCGCGCGGCCGCGTTGGTGGCCATTCCTGAATAATTTGAAGCAGCCCCTGTGGAGAGCCCTGCAGGCGTTAGTGCCCCCCATGGCTGTGCCTGATTTGCGCAAAGCACTAACCAGACTCAAGTTATGGAGGTTTTGGACAGACTGGTGGGGCGCGGCTGCAACTCAGGGCGGGGGCCGGCCCTAGCGCGATCCCAGCACAATTATAGGGGGCAGTCTCAGAGGAGGCTCAGGTCTTGGGAGTCCTGAGGTGCGCCGAAAGCCGCGCCAGGGCCAGGAAAAGGCGGCCGCGGGACTGCACCTGCGTGCAGCCGAGCCGCTCGGCGACGTCGGCGTGGGTCAGACCGTCGATGTGGATCATGCGGATGATGCCGCGGTCCGTGTCCGCGAGTTTGTCCAGACCTGACGCGAGGCGGCTGATGTCCTCGCGCAGCATGGCTTCGCCACTGGGCGAGCCCAGGGTCCTGACCAACTTCGCGATCTCCTCGATCTGCCATTCATCCGAAAGGTCCGCCTCGCGCGCGATCTGGTCGCGCTTGCGCGAGCGATAAAAGCGCCGGCGATCGATCAATTTGCGCAGCGCCACCTGCAAGAGCCACTTGCGAAAGGCCGCCTCGCCCTGGAATTCAAAGCGGCCGCGGGACTGCAGCACCTCGCGGCAGATGGATTGCACGAGGTCGGCGCAGGACTCGCGCTGGGCCAGACCCGCGCCCATGTTCTTGCGCACGTAGGACTGCAGGTCCTCGAGATGGCGCTCGAGCAGGGACTCGAGCGGCGGACCTGTGGGTTCGGGCAGGGCCATGGTTCGAAGGACACTCCGGCAAGGTCTGCGGATGGGTCGGCGCCGAGGCGGCAGCAGCCTGCGGAGAAGGAAAGGATACCGGGCCCCGCCGCGTGCTGCCGAAGGGCCGCACCCGGGGTGAATAAGCGCACAGGCGGGGGCGGTTTCGACTCCGGGGGCCGATTCGGGGCTACCCTTCATGAAGATGGCGGACGCGCAGCCTGAACCCCGAACCGGCGAGGCGTTAGTGGACGATTTGCTCGTCGATCTGCTCGAGCGCGTCACCGCGGGGGACAGCGCGGCGTTGGAGTCGATCTGTGCCGCGCACCCCAAAGTGGCGGACGAGATCCGCGCTCGCTTCGCGGCCTTGAGCGAGATGCACCTGCTGCCCAGCGACGGCGCCGCGATGGCTTTTCCCGAGCGGCTCGGCGACTTCCGGCTGGTGCGACGTCTCGGCGGCGGCGGCATGGGCGTGGTCTACGAGGCTGTGCAGGAGTCGCTCGGCCGCGTGGTCGCCTTGAAATTGATTCGACCCGAGCATCTCTACTTCGATCGCTCGCGCGAACGGTTTCGGCGCGAGACCGACGCGGTCGCGCGCCTGGCCCATCCGGGCATCGTGACGATCCACACAGTCGGCGAAGCGCAGGGCACGCCCTACTTCGCGATGGAATTGATCCGCGGCGCGACGCTTGCGCAGGTGATCGACCAGGTCGCGGGCCTCGCGCCCGAGAGCCTGCTGGGTTCGGACTTGCGCGCCGCCGTGCAGTCGCTGACACCGGACGATTCCGACAGCACTGCCGAGCAAGGCTCCGCGTTGTTCGCGGGTTCTTGGGCCGCGGCCTGTTCGCGCGTGATCTTGCGCATGAGCGAAGCGCTGGCCCACGCCCATGGCCGAGGCGTGCTGCATCGTGACATCAAGCCGTCGAACATCGCCGTGACCAGCGAGGGTCGCGTGGTGTTGCTCGACTTTGGCCTCGCCGGACTCGAACACGAGTTGCGGCTTACGGCGACAGGATCGGCGCTGGGCTCCGTGCTCTACATGGCGCCCGAACAACTGAGCGGCCGCGCCGACGAAATCGACGCGCGCACGGACATTTATGCGTTGGGCGTGACCTTGTACGAGTTGCTCACGCTGCGCGCGCCCTACGGCGGCTCGGATTCGGAGCAAGCGCGCGCCGCGATTCTCGAAGGCCGGCCCGCGCTGATCCGCGCTCGCCAACGCAACGTGTCGAAGGACCTCGAGTTGGTCTGCCTGAAGGCGATGGATGCCGATCGCGCGCGGCGCTACGCCACGATGGAAGAGTTCGGATCCGATCTGCGCGATGCGCTCGAAGGCCGGCCGATCCGGGCCCGGCCGCCGAGCGCGGCCTATCGGCTGAGGCGTTGGATCCGCCGACACCCGGCGACCGGCACGGCCATCGCCGCGGGTGTGTTGATGGTGATCGTGCTGCCCACGGGGTTGTACTTCCAGCAGCGCGCCAACAGCGCTCAATTGCAGATCGCGCTCGAGGCCGAGAAGCAGGCCGGTTTGCTCGCCGCGAACGAGGGCGCTCGCGCCAATGCCCGCGCGCAGGAGGCCGACGAGGTGGCCGGCTTCCTGGTCAAGATGTTCGCGGCCTCAGATCCCTACAGCGCCGGACGGCGCGACATCACGGCGCGCGAGATGCTCGACGACGGATTGGCGCGGGTCGAGACAGACCTGTCGAATCAGCCTGAATTGCAGGCCAATCTGTTCGAGCGCATCGGTCAGTCGTATACGAATTTGGATTTGTACGCGCAGGCGATCAGGCCGCTGCAGCGCGCGCTCGAATTGCGCCGTTCCTTGCACGGCGAAGCTGCGATCGAGACGGCCTCGGCCAAGTTCTTGCTGGCGTCCGCTTCGCGGCTGGCCGGAAAACCCGGTGGTGCGACGCTGCTGCGCGAAGCCCTGGCGGTATTCGATCGCCAGACCGATATGAACCCCGTGGCCCTGATCAACACCTACACGCTGCTCGCAGCGTGTCTCATGGACGAAGGCTCGACGGAAGAACCGCTCGAGTGGCTCGGCCGCGCGCGCGAACTGGCCGCTGAATCCCTGGGCGAGTCAGAGCCGGAAATGGAGTGGATGGTGATGACCATGTTGGCCAGCACCCAGGAACGTCTCGGTCATCACCAGGAGGCAGAGCGCGTGGCGCGCGAAGCACTGGCGCTGACCGGCGCTGCGGGAGTTCGTGCCGAGCCCTGGTACGTGGCCGGCTTGAACACGCTCGGGCTCGCGCTGGCCAATTCCGGACGGACGCACGAGGCGCGCGACGTCTATGCGGAACTGACGCCGCGGGCGCTGGCTTTCTACGGCGAAAACAACGTCGTTTACGCACAGATGCAAATCGACTTCGCCACGCTGCGCGCTCAGCAGGGCGAGCGCGCGGGTCTGGCGGACTCAGTGCTGCAGCCGTTCAAGGTCTTGCGCGCCGGCCTGGGACTCCGCAATCGCAAGGCGCTGACGGCCCTGGAGACGGTGGTCAACGCATTGCTGATCGAGCATCGTATCCACGAATGCCAGGAGCTCTTGCGCGATGCTCTTGCAGAGTTGCAGAGCGCCGAAGTGCCGGACGATTCGGCTCGCGCGCGCGTGCTTGCGCTCATGGGCCTGGTCGCCTTCATGCGCGGCGACAAGCTCGACACCGTGCGCTCGCTGCGCGATGCCATGGCGTTGACAAACAGCGGCGATGTCTGGGACAGCACGCATGCGGCACTGCTGGCGTATTCGCTCGCCGATGACCCCGCGACCAGCGCCGAAGCGGTCATGATCGCCGAAACGCTGCCGGACTTCGCCTCCGTCCACGCAGCCGCGATCGCACGCTACGCCTTGGTGCGCGCTGCCGCCGCCAACGGCCGCGCGAGTGAAGTCGAAAAACTTCTCGACGGCATTGCCCCCGCAGGCGCTGGGCAAGTGTCCTGGGCGCTGTCGGCCCTGCACGTCCGCCGGGCAGAAGTGCTGTTGCGCAACGGCGACACTGCGGCTGGATGCCCGCTGCTGCAACATAGCCTGACTGAACTCGAATCGGCGCTGGGCGCGAATCATCCCGAGGCAATCGAAGCTCGCGCGCGAGTCGAGGCCAGCGGCGCGCTCGAGCTGTGCCAGAGGTTCGCGGCGGATCTGGGGCGCTGACGCCGCCTTCAAATTTCTTGTCAGGCAGGGCCTCGCGATCATGCCGGGCCCACGTTGCCGACACGGATTTGTATCGCGCCATTCCTGCGGGCCTCAGCGAAGCGGGGTGACTGGCTACCTGATTCGCTGCCAGGCCCCGTGCCGCAGGACCTGAAACGCGGTCGGCAGCCCCTGCGGCGCCGGCGGTGATAAAGTGCGCCCGATGCGAGGCGCCCGCCGCGCCGATTCAGGGAGAGGAGCGCATGAACCGCGAACCCAACAACGACGCCGAACTCAACGCGCAGCTGCAAGCCCTGCGCCTGCGCGTCGCCGAGCTGGACGCGGACATGGCTCGGCTGCGCAGCGAATCGCAACGCGATCGAATGTTCGCCGAGGCCGCCAACGAGGGCCTGTGGGCGATCGATGCACAGGAGCGCACGGTGCACGCGAATAGCCGCATGGCGCAGATGCTCGGTACGACGGTCGAGGCACTGCTCGGGACGTCGCTCTTCGACTTCATGGATGAAGCCGGGATCGCGCAGTGCCTCCAGAATCTCGAACGTCGCCGCAATGGCGTGAGCGAGCAGCACGACTTCGTCTTCGTGCGACGCGACGGCGGGCGCGTCCACACGAGCATGCGCACCTCGCCGATCATCGACGCTGCAGGCGTTTACCAGGGTTCTGTGGCGCTCGTCGCCGATGTCACCGAGCAGCGCGCATCGGCCGCACAGTTGAGCTTGCACAAAGACGAATTCCGAATGATCTTCGATGCGGCACCGGCAATGATCTGGTTCAAGGACGCGGAGAACCGCATTCTGCGCGTGAATCAGTGCGCTGCTGCAGCCTTGGGACTGTCGGTAGCGCAGATCGAAGGGCGTTCGACGCTCGAACTTTTTCCAGAACAGGCGGCCGCCTATCACCAGGACGATCTCGAAGTCATAAGGTCCAATCGGCCCAAGCTCGGAATCACCGAGCCGATCGTCACGGCCTCTGGCGAGAAGCGCTGGATCCTGACCAACAAGGTGCCTTGTCGGAACGAGCACGGGGACGCTGTCGGAGTGCTGGTATTTTCGCTTGACGTCACGGAGGCCAAGCGCGCCGAGGTCGCGCTCGCGGCGAGTGAAGAACGCTATCGCGACCTGGTCGAGACATCGCAGGACCTGATCTGGTCGGTCGATGCTCAAGGCTGCTGGACATTCGTCAATCGCGCCGCGGCCAAGCGCATGTATGGGAGGGAACCCGAGGAATTGCTCGGGCATCCCTTCAGCGAATTTGAGTCCGCGGAGCAGAAGCTCAAGGATCTCGAGGTCTTCGAGCGCATCAAGGCCGGCGCCGCGCACTTCAACTATGAAACCGTTCACCTGCACAAGGATGGCCGGCCGGTTCACCTCAATTTCAATGCGATGGTGCTGCGCGATGCAACCGGCAACGTGATTGGTACGACCGGCACGGCGAGGGACATCACCGAACGCAAACGTGCCGAGGCGGAGCGCGAGGATCTGAGCGTCAGGCTGGTGCAGGCGCAAAAGCTCGAGAGTCTCGGCGTGCTCGCCGGCGGCATCGCCCACGACTTCAACAACTTGCTCGTCGGCATTCTCGGGAACGCCGAACTGGCGTTGATGGATATGCCCCAAGATTCGCTGGAGCGTCAGGCGATCGAAAGTGTGGGTGTCGCGGCGCGGCGTGCCGCGGATTTGGCGCGCCAGATGCTCGCCTATTCCGGTCATGGAACATTCGTCGTGGAGTCCGTCGATATTTCACGCGTGGTCAACGAGATGGGCCACCTACTTTCGGCCGTGATTTCCAAGAAAGCCGAGTTGAGGATTCACGCGCAAGTCGGCCTGCCCGCCATCGAGGGCGACGCCACTCAGCTCAGGCAGGTGATCATGAACTTGATCACCAACGCATCGGACGCGATCGGCGAAAACAGCGGTTCTATTTCGGTCACCACCGGCGCCATGCAGGCCGACCAAGACTATCTGGCGAGCACGTACATCAACGATGATCTGAAACCGGGCCGCTACGTCTTCGTCGAGGTTTCCGACACAGGCTGCGGAATGGATGCGGCGACGACAGCGCGCATCTTCGAGCCGTTCTTCACGACGAAATTTCCGGGCCGAGGTCTCGGCCTCTCGGCCGTGCTCGGCATTCTGCGCGGCCACAACGGCGCAATTCGCGTCCACAGCGAAGTCGGCCGGGGCACGACGATCAGGATGTTGCTGCCGGCGAGCGTGGCACCCGTGCAGTCCGCGCCACGGAATCACGCCGGTCCGCAGGCGGCGGATCAAGCTTCGCGATGCCAGGGCACCGTACTCGTCGTCGACGACGAGGAAATGGTGCGGACGGTGACGAAGAAGGTGCTCGTGCGGGCGGGATTTGAGGTCCTCACCGCCGCGGACGGACGCGCCGCGCTGGCCCTTTTCCGCGAACGTCGCGCGCAAATCGTCGTCGTGCTGCTCGACATGACCATGCCGCACCTGAGCGGCGTCGAGACGTTCCAAGAGTTGCGGCGCATCGACCCCAACGTGCGCGTCGTCTTGACCAGCGGCTACAGCGAGCAAGAAGCTACGCAGCGATTGTTGGGCAGCGGCTTGGCCGGTTTCCTGCAAAAGCCCAGCACGGCGGATGAAATGATCGCCAGTCTGCGCGCGGCCCTGGCCTGACTCGCTACCGCTCGACCTGCATCTTCATTGGGCTACCGAGTCAGGTACTTCCCCACCCTACCTTTTCCCCAGGTAGGCGTGCAGGCGCGGACGCGGACGAAGGGTAGGGTGGGGAGGTACCTGACTCAGTACTGAGTCTGGGGTGTCGGGTCCATTCAGGAAGCCTACCGCCTCCAGCAAGGCGGGTATCCGGAGTGGGCGGCTTTTTCACGGGCCAAGGCGCGATCACTCCCGTGAGAATCACGGTTCGGGACGCTGCCACGCTGCTTCGAGGCTGCGGGCCGCAACCTTTTTTCCCCGTGTGCGTGCACCCATGCGCACAGCGCGCCGAAGAGGTAGGGTGAGGAATTATCTGACTCGGTAGCCATGGATGAACTCGACTCACGCACGCACTGCGATCCGTGTGGACGCGACTTTCAGGCGGCGCGCGGATCCGAGCGAGACAGCGGGTGGATGCAGGGTCGATCCTCGAGCGTCGGATTCGTGACACTCGCCAGCATCGCGATGCACGGCTGCCGGACCCCGTACGGAACCAGCCCCAATCCAGATCTCACTCCGTACACCAGGCCGTGGGAATCGCAGGAATCCAGAGCTGCCGGCTCGCCGCTGGCTACGCGTGCTTCCGTGACCCGCCCTGTTGCGTTGACTTTCGAGCCCGCCATCGAGGGCGTGACCTATGCCTGGGTTCCGCGTGGCGTGACCGATCACGGCAAGTTCGGATACCTGCGCTTCGAAGCGGATACGCGGCTTCCATCCCAGTCGCACTTTGGCGATCTTCATTTTCTCGTGCTGGAAGGCGCGCTGAGCTTCGAGATCACGGGAGCAGAGACGCTGCGCGTCGAGCAGGATGACTGCATCACCATTCCAAGTCGCACGCAGCACGCGCTGCACGCGGACAGTTCGAAAGGCGCGCTTTGCTACGTCGAGTGCAACTCGGGCCTCGCCTACTTCGTGAATGAGCTCAAGGCCCCGCCGACCCCGGGGAAAAGGTAGGGTGGGGAAGTACCTGACTCGGTACGGCAATGCCCTTTACTCCGTTTCACATGGGACCGGCGCTGGCGCTCAAGGCGCTTGCTGGGCGGCACTTCAGCGTGCTGGTGTTCGGCGTCGCTCAGGTGGCGATGGACATCGAGCCCTTGGTCGGGCTGATTCGCGGATCGCCTGTGCTGCACGGCTGGACTCACACGTACGTCGGAGCGCTCGGCATCGGCGCGGTCACAGCCTGCGTGGCTCCGCCACTTTGTAGGCCGATCCTTGCGTTCTGGAATCGATTGCTCGACGAGCTGTTGTTTCAGTGGCACGTCTCCGAAGCCGGCATCGGCATCGTCCCGGCATTGAGCGGGGCGTTCATCGGCACGCTGAGTCACGTCGCGCTTGACAGTCTCATGCACGCAGACATGGGGCCGCTGCGGCCCTGGTCCCATTCCAACGGACTTTTGGGCTGGATCGAACCGCTCGACCTGCATCTTTATTGTGTGCGCGCGGGCGTGTTCGGACTGCTCTTTTGGTGCGGCCGCGGCGCGTGGCGCAAGCGCAGGCAACGACTCGGCGCTGTCGACTGAGATTCCGGGCCTTTTCGGGTTACGCTCGTGAGCTCCCGCACCAAGCATGGAAGCTGTGCCAGGACCCCGGTCGCGGATGTGCAGGCCCGCCATCCGCTGACGATTCCATTCTTCTTTCAGGATTGCTGAAACTATCCGAGATCCTGAGGACGCTGTCGCTGGCCGGGGCAATGACTTGGCCCACATTGATCTCCCCATCGAGCCATTGGCGCTTATTCTTGGAACAGACCCTCACTCCGCTGCCCTCCCCAGAAGCATGAACTTCAAACCCCAGCTACTCGTGCCGTGCGCGCTGCTCAGCCTTCAAGCCCTCGCAGCGGCGTTTCAATCGCAACCGCCCGTTGCGACATCCTTTCCCGATGTGAACCCGCTGACCAGCCCGTGGACTCGGACCTGGACCGGTGGGCCCACGATTGCGAACACCAGGAAGGCGGTGAGCGGCGACTTCACCGGCGACCTCACGCCGGACGTGTGGCAACAAACCACCACGCGCCTCGAGCTGTTCCTGAATCCCTCGTACATGGACTACGGGATCGACTTCCCGATCACGACGAGTTCGATCGCGCGGTTGCCGGCGGTCGCGCCGCTGACCAAGGATCGGCTGCTGATCGCGGATGCGGTCGGACTTTCGATCCTCGAGGCAACGCTCGATCCACAAAATCCTTTGATCACCAAAGCGTTGAGCGTGCCTTCGTCCTGGGCGAACGCGAAATCGCTGTGCTGCGCCGACCTGAACCTCGACGGCAAGCCCGACATCATGGCCATCAGGGCCGACGGCGCGCAGCTACTGCGCTTGCTCGACAACGGTGCGAACGGCTACACCGCCTTGTCCGACATCAATCTGGGCAGTGGCGCATACGAAGCCTTTCCGATGGTCTACAACGTGGGCCAGCCACCGCAGTTTGCAGTGCTCACACCGACCTGGATGTTCATCGTCCAGCCCAGCGGTGTGCGCAGCCGCCTGTTCCCGACCAACACTACCGTCCCGGGTCACATTGCCAAGATCAGCGAGGCGCCCGGCGGCGTGCCGTTGCCTGATGGCGTGGCCTGGTTGCGCGACATCACGGGCGCTCAGGCCACACAGGAAATCGCGGTGATCGACAGCCGGACCGCGCTTCAGCCGCGCGTTCAGCTGTATCCGATTTACGTCTCGACGATCTTTTCGGGCGACGTCAACGCGGATGGCAGCGACGAACTCGGCCTGTTCGCGAACGACAGCAAGCTGGTCTACACGTACTTCAACCAGCACAGCGATCCCAACAATCTCTCGATCGATCGCTTCGCGAACCAATACGCAACGGCGGCCTCGATCGCCGGGCAAGTGTCGCTCCCGCCGGGATCAAGTCCCACGCCGTTGCTCGCCGACATGAATTTCGACCGCAAGGCAGATCTGTTCACGATCGATTCCGACAACGGCGTGGTGTTGTCGATCCAGACGGACCCGTTGATTCCCGGCCAATACTTCACCGCACCGGACCATCCGTGCTTCAATCAGGCGACCTTCTACACTGCAAATTACCTCGTGACTACTCAGCCGGGGAACTGCAACGGTACGCCGGGCCCCGCGGACAAGGGTGAGCTGATGCTGACGCTGGGCAATCCTTGGCAAATGCCCACAACTATGCCGGCGCTCGCAGGCTGGAAGCTCGAATTGACGATGTATCGTCAGGAAATCGCGCCCGCGCTCGTCACGCCACTTGCCGTGGCGCACTATGAATATCCCTTGGACGATCCACTGCACGACTACCACGTTCCCGGCACCCAGCCTGGGAGCGGCGGACTTGGAGAGTGGACGTTCCCCATCACGATCGACTCGAACGCGTCCGAATTTCAGCACAAGTACTACATCATTGTCCGTCCCTTGCGGCCGGCCCCCCTTGCTCCGCTCACAGAGTACGTGACTGGATTCACCGCCGACCTGCAGACTCCCCTCGGCACCGGACCCTACGGTGGGGCATATCCCTACCTGTTGAACCGACCCTCGGCGTGGCCGGCTAGCATTCGCATCGAAACCTACAATAACAGCGCCAATATTTGTAGCGCGTATCAGTCCAAGATCGAGCGCCGCGGTGTGGTGCCCCAAGCCCAGCCTCCGAGATTCACCGGCAATCTCCCGCCGAATCCGGGCCCGGTGCAGACACCGCCGGCTCCGGTTGTACATCCATAGCTCGGAGAGCGAATTGAATGCCCTTGGGCAGGCAGCGTCTACCTGGTCTCCTGCCCGAGGCCGACGACTTGGATCAGTGAATAGTAGTAGGGGTGTGAGAACCGAGGGATCTTGGCGACGTGTGCACGAGCCGCTCGCATCGACTCTGCACGTGTGTCGCCGGCGCACAGGCGCTGGTGGAAGAACTCCATCAGCGCCTGCATCGCTTGGGCCTCGACAGTGTGCGAGGAGAGAATCACGCAGCTGGCGCCGGCCTTCATGAAGGCCCCGCCGAGGTTGTTGAGGCCATCTTCGCCGTAGCGCTGCTCTCCGCGAGCTGCTTCACAAGCGGACAGAACCACAGTGTCAGGGGCGTGCAGTGCTTCGACCTCGTCGCAATCGAGCAGGCCATCGTCGTCCGGCTGCGCGCTGGAACGAAGGACCAGCGCCGCGGGGCGCTCCTTGCCGGGCATGACATGGCCGTGCGCTGTGATCTGCAGGACGCTGGCGAATTCGAGTCGGGGATCCAGCAGTCCTTCGCGCGTTGCTTGCTCGCCGATGAAAGTCGAGCGCTCAAGTTTGGGGTAGGGCGCTTGCAAGGCCAACAGATTCTTCTCGTCGAACGGAATCGCGGGCAGTGCTCGGAGTTGCTTGTCAGCGGACTTTGCAGGCAGCGGGGCGGCGACGAGCCAGAGGCCCGCCTGCTCAGGCGAGGGC
>JAYUUV010000330.1:0-31382 GCA_043754695.1 Planctomycetota bacterium | reverse complement strand
CCATTGGTAGGCCTCAGGTTACTCGAAGTTGAAGTCGAACGACCTGAGGCCCCCGTTCAAACCGTGCGTGCGGTTTTCCCGCACACGGCTTACCGATGACGTTCTTAGGCTGCATGCGAAGCTCCGGGATAGCGGATGGTGCCGAGCAGTTGGTGGAGGCCGAAGTCGTGCACGAAGCGTTCGTGCGGCCAGTCGCGGCTCCAGAGCACGGGGCGGCGGTTCCGCCCTCGGCCCTGGTGACAGCGGCGGCGACGCAGCAGACGATGCAGACATTGGGTGACGTAGTTGTCGATGGTGTTGAAGTGCCGGGAAGCGTTGCCCGTGCGGAAGTAGTTGCACCACCCCCGCAAGAGCGGATTCAGTTCTTCGATCACCTCGCGGATGTCTCGCATCCGCGTCCATCGTCGCCAATTCGTCAGCCGGCGTATGCGCTCGCGCAGCGACGTCATCGCTTTCGTCCGTGGCCAGCGGAAGAGGTAGGTCTTGCCCTTGAAGTGCGAGCGCATGATGCGCAGGTGGCACCCAAGAAAATCGAAGCCCTCGCCTCTCACGCGCAATTCGACGATGCGGGTCTTTTCCGGGTGCAGTTCGAGCCTCATCTGTTCGAGGATCGTCCGCACTCGCGCGAGCGCTTCGTCCGCCTGGCGGCGGGTGCGGCAAACGACGACGAAATCGTCGGCGTAGCGCACCAGTTCACCAAGATGACTCCACTCCCGCGCCCACACCTCGTCGAGTTCGTCCAAGACGATGTTGGCCAACAGAGGCGAGATCACGCCACCCTGGGGAGTTCCCGTGGTGGATTTTCTCACCTCGCCGTCCTCCATCACCCCGGCGCGCAGCCACTGACGAATCAGCCGCAGCACCCGTCGATCGCAGATCCGTCGCGCGACGCGCTCCATCAATCGAGCTTGATCGATCGAGTCGAAAAAGCTCTTGATGTCGCCGTCGACGACCACGCGCTGGCCGCGACTGCACCTAAGGCGCAGTACTTCCAGCGCTTGCGTGGCACTGCGCTTGGGACGAAACCCATAGCTACAGTCGCAAAAGTCGGCCTCGAAGATCGGTTCTAAGACGATCTTCGCCGCCATCTGCACCACGCGATCCTTCACCGTCGGTATGCCCAGCGGACGTTTCTGTGTCTTTGACTTCGGGATGTACACGCGCCGCACCGGTCGCGGGCGATACTCCCCTTCTTCCAGTTCGCCACGAATCTCCGCGAGGAAATCCGCGACGCCGTGCTGCTCGATCATCGAAAGCGTTTCGCCGTCGATGCCGCCAGCGCCTCGATTGCTCTTCACTCGCTTCCACGCCTCTTGCAGCACGTCACGCCGCAAGATCCGATCGTACAGAGCGTGAAAACGACGCTTCCGATTCTCTTCTTGGCAGCTCTAAACAGACTGCGTTGGAGTTCGCGCACTTTTTCAGTGGGGTGATTGGGTCGCACTGCTTGGCCGACCATGCCCTCGCACGCCGCTCCGCTCGCAGCCATCGTCAAAGCAAGGCCCCTTCCCTCCGCGCGAGTTTTGGTCTCGCGCATCGACGGTACTACGAGCCCCTCGGACTCCCGCTCTGCACGCCGTTGTTTCGCACTCGGCTTATCAACGGCGCTTTGACCTGACGTGGTCCGCAAAGACGGGTCTCTCCTGTTCCGCGCAGATCTTTCGTCGCATGCTCTCCTCCGTACCCCGGAAGTGTCCTGCGCGACTCCGGGCTCGCGCGCAGGCTGTTGCCTTCGCCGGGACATGATCGGCTCGGCCACTTCTCCCTTACGGGTGTTTCTCTCTCGGGGCTGCAAGGTTCACGCCTTTGCGTTGGGCCTGCGACGTTGCTTCCCTCCCACGAGTCTTACGACCCGCTGAGGGCTCTTGACGCTCCGCTCGGCCGCGAGGATCTCTCCTCGCGACTGGAGCCTGCTACACGGCTCTCCGGCGATTACCGTGACGGGACTGGCTCCCGCTAGACCTGAACAGCTTTCAGGACGCGACATGGGCCGGAGCATACGGTGGCGTCCCAAGCCTTGCAAGATGCTGAAATGGCTGATAAGCCTAGAAGTTGATGTATCCCCTACAGGGTCGCAGCCTGCTTCCGCGCATCCTGAAACCATTATGTGGGGCCGAATTGATCGAGGCAGCTCTTGCGCTTCGCCTCGGATTGTCGTCATCAACACGGGTCGACGAGCTTGACGAGCGGGTATGGACGGGACGCACAGCTTCGGAAGTCCGACAACTCGCGGACGAAGTAATGCGGATTGTCATCCAACGGGGTCCCGCAGCGCTTGCAGATCATCTCCTGTTCGCTGATCGCCCCGCAGCGGACGATTTCCGCATTTCCGTTCGCACTCTGAACGCACTTCACGCTGGCGGATTGATTGAATCGGGACACCTGCGTCCAACCCCACTCGGAACTGTCTGGAGTCTTGCGAACTTTGGGGCACTCTCGCTTTTCGACCTCTTGACTGCACTCGAAACGGAAACGCCGGAAGCGCTATCTCCCCCCCGAGTGATGGATCCGTTGCCAGGTTCTTCCCGGGCCGTGCGAACTGCTGCGAAGGCCCTCGCGAGCAAACGTTGGGCTGGCCTTGTGAGAGCGGGAGACCCCCGAGTTGGAAGAGAGCTCTTCGCCCTTGAACCTCGTGCGGGAACCGTGCGTGACGCGGCGGTGATCCTCGCCGGAGCTCAATACACACCAGCAGAGGCGAGGACAATGGTCGCTGCGATCCGGAACTTCGCCGAGAAGGTCGATGGATTGCGACAGCTCGGGCTCGAGACCGAGCTCCAGCAGGTCGTAGCAGCCCTTATTAGTCGAGCGACTACTCGGGCGGCAATCCTTGCCCGCACAGGCCTCAGCGGAACGGGGCCGGTCACCTTAGAGCTTGCGAGCCAGGCGGTAGGCGTGACGCGAGAACGGGTTCGCCAGATGGAAAAGGCGTTCAAGGAACACGTCGGTGAGTTCTCCGGGATATGGACACCAGTCCTCGATCTGGCGCTGCAGCGTGCAGGTGAATTGGTACCTGTCAGCCGCGCGGCGCTGATGGAAGCGCTGAACCGGGCTGGATTGATCGGAGACTCCTTCGCACTCGAATCCCTCATTGCTGCTGCGGAAATCTTCGGCAAGAAGCTTCCGTTCACCGTGATGGACGAGATTCTGGCCCCGCCGGGTGACTGGGCGCCCTCCTCGATTGTCCGCAAGACAGCCCGCCGCCTGCTTGAGCACTGGGGTGCCACAACGGTCACCGACCTCGAGATGCGACTGAAGGAAGATGGATTCAAAGTCGACAGACGCCTTCTCCTGATGACCCTCGAGACCGTTGAGGGCTTTCGCTGGCTGGACCAGGAGCAAGCGTGGTTTTGGATCCAGGGCAGTCGTAATCGGCTGCTCAGGCAGATTCAAAAAATCATGGCCGTCGCGGGTTCGATCGAACTCTCCGAACTCCGGTCCGGTGTCGGGCGGCACCATCGAATGAAGGGATTTCGCCCACCTCGCGAGGTGCTTGCGTCCCTATGCATCAACTCTGGCGACTATTCCCGTCTCGGAGATCGCATCTCGGGTGGCGCCAATCTCCCCGACTGGCAAGAAGTTCTAGGTGACAACGAACGGAAGCTCGCCCAAGCCCTCTTCGATCACGGCCCCGTGATGAGACGTGATGACCTTGAACAAGTAGTTGTCACTGAAGGCGGCATGAATCGAAGCAGCTTCTACGTCTATCTGACCTACTCCCCCATCATCGAACGGTACGCGCCTGGGGTATATGGGCTGCGCGGCGCGAGGGCGACCGCTGCAAAAATCGACGCGATGATCCCGCAGCGAGTTCGCCATCAGGTACTACAAGATCACGGTTGGACCGAGGCCGGGTGGCTGTGGGCTGCTTTCCGCTTGTCACCTGCTGCGGTCGGCACCGGAATTATGGGGGCGCCTGCAGCAGTGCGAGCAGTAGCCAAGGGGGCGTATGAACTCGTCACGGAGGATGAGCGGCCGGTCGGGACGTTGGTCATCGATCAAAACATGTGGGGACTGTCCCCCTACTTCCGCCGGTGGGGCGTTGAAGCAGGCGACATGCTAGTGATCGCTCTGGATCTTACGGGCCGAAAGGCAAAAGTTGCGGTTGGCACGGACGAACTACTTCTGAAATACCAGAGCGGCGAATGACCAGGTTCTGCCGTGGCCGCGCTGAACCCACCCAGCTCTACATTCACGCGCGCTGCAAGGATTGAAGGGAATTGCTCGCGGTATCCGCTTCGGGAGGATACGCGATCTTAGAACTGGAATCAGCTGCCAGCGTCAGGCCCTGCGCGGCTTGGTTCCGAACCAGTCCAGCGGCTTCCCGCAGGCGACTGCCCAATCCTCCAGCTCAACGAAGTCCACCCGCCGCTCGCCGAGCTCGCACTTCGAGACCCAGGTCTGTGGCCGCCCCAGTCGTTCGCCCACCTCTTCTTGGGTGAGTCCGGCATCTTCACGAGCCTGCCGCAGGCGGCCGAGGAAGGCCCGGTAGCGCTTGGCCTGGAGTGCCTTGGAGGAGCCCATTGGGGGCCGAGCGTGCACCCTGGAACGGAGTACCCCGCAGTGGGGTACTATCGGCGCCATGAGCCAGAGCCAAATTGCCCTTACAAGACACGCCTTGCCTCGTATTGTTGCTGCTGGGATGGCCCTCCTGCTCGCTTCATGCGCAGGCCTCAGTGCCTTGCTACAAGAGGAGAGCTACAACAGTGCTCGGAAGGAGTTGGTCCTCTCCAGCGACGGACTTCGCATCGGCACGGCGGATCGCGCCTATCTTCCGTCAGCTACAGCAGGCGGTCATCAGGCTCTTGATTACACAGTGACAGTGCCTGCCGGGCAAAAGCCGGGAAGTGAGGTTGTTCTCATCGACATCAGCTTCATGCAGTCTGGCAATGGGTACACTGGCGGAGATCCCAGCAAGTCACCGCTCGCTGCCAAGGCGTTCCGTTTGGCGCATGGATCAATGGGCGCATCGACAATGGAGTCGATCGCTCAATCAAATTTTACTGTTCCTCCTCGCCAGTCTGGGGTTGCCCTGCCGCATCCTGTCAACCGCACCGGCGAAGTCACTCTCTTCACGACAACTATAAGCCAGCTGAAAGTCCCGATCGGTCAACTAGAGCCTGGCGATTCCATAATCGTTCAGCCTGTATGGTCGGAACGCCGGGTTGGAGATCGCTTTGCTCCGGGGGCTGTGGAGCTGGGAGCCCCAGAGCTTGCCTCTCTCCTCGACGCGGCGCGATCTCACAACTTGATTGATTCAGATCAGTGGATTGAGGTTTCAGCTAGCACATTCGGCATTTCAGACCCCAAAGCGCTTTCCGTACAGCTCCAATCGCTTCGGTCATCCCTTGGACAGACACGGGCGAAGTCGAATTCGAAAATTGCGGCCGCATCCATTGCGCAAAAGCTGCAGATAAAAAACGAAGAAGAGGCCCTCCGAATCGCAGCCAAGGCAAAAGAGGAACATGACACTCGCGCAAGAGCTGAGGCGATCGCCGCTGAAGAGCATCGCATCCAAGCCGCCGCGAGGCTTGCCTACAAGAAGCGCTACGCTGAAAGCGCTGCCTGTGCCAAGGAAACGATTCATATGTCCACCCTTGGCGCTACCGCTAGGCGCTCGCCGGAACAGCCGTTTGGACTCGGTGCTAGCGCTGGCATGGCCAATGGGTACGTGCGGCTCGTTGCCTGGACGGCAGTAGAGGACGGCCGTGCTAGTACGCAACTGATTCTTGAATTCCTGTCTATGCGCCAGCTGGGGCAGATCGGCAACGTCGTTGTGGGAAACACTCACGTCGAAAGCATTCCGCTTTCATTCGACTTGTCACTTCAACCTGGATACTTGCAAGACCACATTCTTGACCTTGGGCACTCTGGCATTGACTTCAATCAAAAGATGTCGGCGCCAACCTGGGTCTTTCTGGATGCGTTGCCGTCTCTTGGCACTGACCTTAGTGTTCGCATGTCATTTCAAACTGGGCTCGTAGAGCAAGTTGCAATACCCGCCGTAGTGTGGATGGGCTTCATGGACGGGCTAAAATCAGAGAAGATCCAGCTGAGCGGCGAGTCGGGGGGCGTTATCAAATGGGCAGGCAGTCCAAATGACCAGCTTCGAGCATGGGGAGTTCGCGACTAGCCACCGCACCGTCGGCCGCCGCCACACTGCCTTCGAAGGCCTGTCGCGTTCAGACAGTTGAACAAGATTTGACCGTTACCTCGGTCGCGAAGCGGTGTTAGTAGTGCACGCGGATATCCCCTCTCGGCCCGGTCGGCAAACTTGAGTTTCCGGAGCGGATTGGTGGATAGTGTCCGAGCTGAAAGCCATCCAATCGCCAATTAAGTTTTTGTTTGCTCGTAGTTCCGATTAGACTGCAATTGACAGTCTAGGATGGCCCGGAAGGTAAATAATTCTCCGTGGTACCGCTGCGACCGAAATCTGAAGTTTTCTTCCAATGCCAAGATTTGAAATTCCCCAGACCGTTCTGATGAGTGACGCAATGACGATAACATCAGTTCGGTTATGGCGCCTAATCGGCCAATTCACAAAGAATCGTGAGAGCTGTGAGATCGTGGTTCCAGAAGCGGCTGCTAAACTGGGGACGTCCGAGCGGACCCTTCGCCGCGCGCTCGGCGTGCTTCTGGCGGAGGGCTTCGTCGAGAAGCGGAATTCTGGGGAATTGTTCGCGTTGAAGGAAGTTGCGTCGCAATACGTTCTCCAGCTGACAGACGGGGGTGTCTTTGACAAGGATGTGCGCCTGAGTGATGTGCGCGTCTCCGCTCTTCAGGACGCCCTTGGACGGAAAGGTGAGTTTTTCGCAAAGCGCGCTTACATCGCACGGTTCACCGGGATCTCGGAGGACGAAGTCACCAAGGCGAGAGCTCGGATAAAGAGACTGCTGTCGAAGAATAGAGAGTTGCCCAGCCTGGACAAAAAGCACGAGGTACACGGGACAGAAAGCACTGGCACCTGCGTCCCCCCCTTAGAATCCCCCTATAAGGATGATAGACTAATAGAGATTGATGAGCCCTTCTCTAACGAGAAGGGTGCGAGCGCATTTCCTGCGCTCGCAGACTCTCCTCTTCCGAGCCCTTCGTTACCCCGTACGACCATCGATGATTTGTTTGAGGATTCATTTCCTGATCCAAACCCTCAAAAGGAGAATGTCGCGATCGATGATCCTCTTGAGGACCTATTTTGTGATCCGAAGTCCCAAAAAGAGAGTGTCGCGGTCGAAACGCGGAAATCTGGTCGTAAGCCTAGACCATTTCCCGACAAGCCCGCTCAAGCAATAGAAAATGCGGATTCATGGGGAGATGCTCAACTCCTGCAGTTCATCGACACACTGACTCTCGCCTACGGAGTTCCTAATTGGCACCTTGAGCTAAAAGGCGCTGCAAGCCGCTCTGCTGCACTTAGGCATCTACGAGCCTTCTGCCTCATAGTCGAGCCTCAACTTGCGTCACGCGCGAAACTAGCCGCCTTCCTGAGGGCCTGGTTCGCAAACTGGGAGAAGTTCTGTCGCATTTATCCCAAAGCAACCAAAATTGGCTTCCATCCGATGTACTGGAAGACGGGTGCTTGGAAGAACGTTCGAGAATTTGTAATTCCGCTGATGAAAGCCAAGGAAAAGGAAACTAAGAAACCAGTTGATCCTATGTACTCGATTGACGGATTCTAGAACCTCGCTTCACCTCTGATACGATCTGGTCCCGTATGAGAGCAATTCCGGTTATTGACGAATGAGCTTTATGCCAGCAGCCGGAGCAGCATCGTTGGCGTTGGTAGGGCGATGGTGCTACTGCTCCAAGCTTCTTGTCGTTGTGAGCTGCGGACTGGTTCATGCGAGTTACATTCTTATCGACTCCTTTCCGTCGGCGCGCACCAACGCGGACGAAATGAAGTTTGCTCATCGCGGCGACGGCGATTGACACTCTTTGAAAACCATGATTTAGCCCCAACCGAAGGACAACGCGCGGTTTGCGACACCACGTTCTAGGTTTGTCCCGGTCTGGGGGCTCTGCTGCTTGTGCCGTCGCCACGGGGAATGCATTCTACGACCGGTGATCAAACATTTGGGGCCTGCGAGCGGTTACGCCGAAGGCTATGAATCCACTAATGATCAAACATGTGGCCCCTCATAAGATGTGTGATTACAGGCACATACAATCAGGTGACGGCGTGAGTGTTTCGGCATACCGAACGGGATTCGTCGCCTAATTCCTGGCGCAAGGCGGCCCGGGCGGAGCACCGGAACAACGAATGATCACTCTTTAGAGCCCCGAACTTGCCGCCTGAGAACCTGATTGGCTGCTGGCCGACAGGACAGGATGCGCCGCGCAGTTTCTAGCGCACAGCGGTCCGGGCGGAGCACCGGAACCGATGATGATCAATGTTTAGACATTGCGAATTTGCCGCCTAAGAGCCTCTCCGATCCGGCGTCGATGCTGGAGTCTGTCCCCCTGCTGGTCGATGGGCGTGGCCCGCCGAGAAGAGCTAAAACCAAGTGCCGTGAGGCACCCGGAGTTGCGGCCGGAGCCGCCGATTCGATCATCTTCGGCCGAACAGCCGAAGGAGCTTCGCCAAGAGCTCCAGCAAGTCGGGAAACCGCTTCTTCGGGATCATGCAACCTCCGGGAGGCCATGAAACTGGCGACAGGGGACGTACGCCGGACAGGTGGCCCCGCAATACAGGTTCGGCCTGGGCCCCACGGCTTCGCGGGCACGGACAAACGCGACGTATCTGCGGGACAGGTCCAGAAAGGCCGCAAAGTTGGATCGCATCGGGAGGCGGAACGTTTGAAGCTCCGGCGCCTTCTTGCGAACCAACAGGCGGATCTCGACACCGGTCGGTTTCTGACCGGCATTCTCAAGCAAGTACCGGTAGGAATCGGTCTGCACAGAGTGAGCGATCGCCAGGTCGAAGAGATTCGTCGTCCTCGCGCTCGACTTGATGTCCACGATCCTTCGATCCTCGGTGACCATGTCCACGACGCCCACCAACTGAGCGCCGAGATCTTCCCCGGTCTCGGTGTCTACCAGCGGAGCCGAGAGCGAGAGCTCTGCGGCTGCAACCTTCTCTTCACGGAACTCGCTCGTGTACAGCTCGATCATCTTCCGGGCCTGTGGGAGCATCTCTGGCACGACCTCCACAGGCGCTGCGTCGGCGGGGTTTGATTCCACCTGCAGGGTCGTGGCAAACACGACCTCAAGCTCTTCAGCTGTCACTGGATTGCCAAGCCACCGCGAGCGGTGAAAGGCCTCCAGTGCCTTGTGGATGGCAGTCCCGAACACCATTGATGGTGATGGCGGCGTCCGAATTTCATCGACGTACGCTGCCTTCCACTTCATGGGGCACTCGGTCCACATCTTCAGCCGCGATGGACTGATCAGGACCCGACCTGCCTCGTCGAACAGGCGGCTCACCTGGCCCTCCCGTTTCCATTCGCCGCTACCGGCGCTTGTTGCAACGCGTTGATGAGGCGCGATGCGTCGAACCGTGAAAGTGATTCCATTCCGCCGACGGCGCGGACGGCGAACTTGTGAAAGTCGGCTTCACCCATCCCGGCACGCTTCGCCAAGCTGTGGATGAGGTCCACCTGCTTGGCTGAAGCTAGGTGCTCTCCATTTCGGGGAGCGCGAGCCTGCGAGTCTCTCGGTTCCTCGACGGACTTGGCCTCCCCGATCCCGTCCGCAAGCTTGGCCGTAGCGATCGCGGCCTTTACCCGCCGAAAGAGCGTTTCCGCTTGTGCCTGCAACTCGTCAGGGTGGCTCACGTCGAGGTGCTCCACCGAGATCGCCACGCTGTAGTTGTTCGGCTCGTACTGTGATCTGGCAGCGATCTTCTCGCTGGCTGTCACTTCAAGTTTCACGATCATGACTTCCTCCGTTTTCAAAGATGCTGTTGAACGAGGCACCAGCGGCTTGCTGGCGCCGATCACGCCCAAGACGCCTACGAGGCGCTCGAGCTACTTCTGACGACAGCGCGCAGTCGTCAATTCCACAGGCGTCCGGACTCGGCCGAAGCCATCACCTTTCCGCCGACCTCTTGCAGGTACGTGCGCTCTTCGAGCTGGAGCTTCGGGCAGTTGCCCGCACGGGTCAGTGCATTGATGATCCCGAACAGATTTTCTTCGGGTTCGATCAAATACGCCTCCCGAACAGCAGTCGCCTGTTGCTCGTTGAGCGCGTAGACCTGGCCGATTCGCTCGAACAGCGGCTCGACAGGGTTGGCGCGGATCGCCCGCATTCCGTCGAAGCGATCGATGTGGCTCATGGCCGACGGCCAAGCCTCCGCCATGGTTCGCTTCAATTCCTCCAGCGTCGCGCCGGACTCTCGGGTGTGCCTGCGACGAACGGAGACTGCTCCGTCCGCGATGACCAACCCATTGCTACAGACACGTCTCCACAACATTGCGCTCATTTCCACGACGCAATGTCCCGTTTCGCTGTTCTGCACCGAAACGCCGCCGAGCAACGCCCGCTCCGAGTCCGGCCGCAGCACATGCAGGGCAAGACGCGTAGCGCTCAGCTCGTATCGGGCAGGCGAATCGCCCGAGCACGCCGTCCTCAAAGACTTGACGACTTCCAAGTTGCTCACCGGTCGGTATCGTTCGGAGAGCAGTGCTCGAACTTCGCTGCCATCGAAGCGGACAAGCACTTCTTCTTCAGTCGCTTGATCTAGGGACCAGTTGAGATTCGCCGCGAGCAATTTCGGCGGGAGCCTGCGCAAGTAATTTGCTGGCACCCTGAGGCGTGCAGCGAATTGGTCCAATGCCTGCCCCTGCAAGCGAAACCGGTCCCGCCCGATTCTCAGTCTCCCATCAACGCTGTCGAAGCGCAGCCTGTCCATGCGGACGGATGTATCCCGGAAATTCTGCTCTCGTCGGGCCAGAACTCCCTCGAGGTCTGAAAGCGCTACAGGCGCCCCATACAGTCTTGCCACCACGGTTATATCCTTTCGTGAGAATTGATTTTCGAAGCGACCGAAGTGGTCACTTCGAATGTCTTATTCCACAAAAGAAGCGGTTATTTGCTGTGGTAGTTATGTTCTCCGCTGCGCGGGGCGTTTAACCCCCTTTGGCTCCAGTACGGGGCGAATTACTCGCTGCTTCTTCCCTTCAGGATAATCCAATTGCTTGCCCTCGGAAAACAACGCCCGGATCCGAGACGCCGTGGGATCAGCTAGAATTGATTCCTCGCTCTTCATATTCTTGAATACCAGTGATAGTACTGCCTCGGCGAGTACCGGCGCTGGAATTTCCAGCGCTTCGGTCACTGCACTAACCAACATTTGTTCGTTGAGTGATCGCTCATACGGCGCGAACGCTTTGCTCAACTCCTTGGTCGTTTGAAATCTGTTCTCAGGCCTGCTCATGAGGAGTCGCTCTACAATGCGCGAATATGAGTGCGAGTTATTTCCCAGCCACTTCAGGCCTCGCTCTCCGTCGGGCGCCAACGTCGCCCTTTCAGACAAGGGTGGATAACGTCCTGTGGCCAATTCATACAGCAGAATGCCAAGGGCATAAAGATCCGTGCGGGCATCAACGGCCCCCCCGTTCTTCTGCTCGGGGGCATGATATTCAGCTGTGCCGGGTATCTGGTCCGTTTGCGTTAGACTTGGTGCATTGAAGTCTCGGACGACTCCAAAGTCGCCTACCTTTACGGTCAAGTCGTCGCAGATAAAGACGTTGGTTGGTTTTAGATCGCGATGAATGATGCCTCGGCCATGAAGAACTATGAGGGCCGTTGCGATTTGCCTAGCAATGAAGATACAAGCATCCTCGGCGATTGAGCCATCCTCATCAATAAGTTGGCGGAGTGTGCGTCCCTTCACATATTCCATTATTAGAGCTTGCCGGTTGCGGCCTCCAACACGGAGTCTCGCCAAGGCGTAGGAACGCACTAGATTGGGATGTGCTAATCCAATGCCAACCGTAGCTTCCTTCTTGAATCGCTTCAGGATACTCGGGTCGGCGGCTTGGTCATCACGAATGAATTTGAGTGCGACCAGCTGACCCGTCCGCAAGCGGCGAGTTGGCCTAAGAACTTCGGCCAAAAAGACCTCGCCCATCCCACCCACTCCAAGTTGACCTAGGTTTTCAAATTGCGCGCCGAACAAATCCGGTTCGACTTCGTCATCTGGAGCTTCGGAAGACCGCACGTGCTCAATCTCGATCCACGCCTGCATGAACTCTCGAGGGAATTTCCGCCGACACCAAGCGAGATCTACACGGTGTCCCGCCAATCGATGGGCCTCGGCGGCGGCTAGCCAAACTACTCGTTGCGAGTCCACTTTTTCATCACCGGCCTCAGCGCAGCTATAGCTTGTCTCGAACTAGCCTTAACGGCAGCGACGCTTTTCGCACCAATTTCTACTCGAATGTCTTCGTAGCTGCGCCCTTCCGCGCGAAGCTCAAACACTCGCTTCTGGTCCCCAGGAAGTTTTTCGAGATGCTCAGTCACCTTCGAAGCGAGCATGAGCGCATGTTCCTTCCTGCCAAGACGCGTTCCAACTCCAGACTTCCCATTCGGCAAGTGCTCCTCAGCAGGTAGCTGGGCCTCGCGCACCTTCTGGCGCTCAGAAGGCCTATTCCTCGCTTCACCTTTCGAATCCGTTTCCTTGGAATTCGGCTCTGCGCCAAGCTTGGCACGTTTTCTGGGCTTGAGGAGTTTTCTAAGCTTCGTATTGACCTTTCGGGTCGCAATCACTCCGACCCATCTACCCCACTTTCTGCTGAGGTGCGCATCATCCTGCGTGTCGATGAGAAACGTTGGAAGCTTGGTGAGCATTGCTGCAAGAGTGGACTGCTCCACGTCCTCACGGTCGGCTAGCTGCAGCTTCTTCGTTTTGGAGGCAATGACCACCCTTGCGTCTTCGGCGAGAAGCATCTGGGCCTCGGGGTCCCCATGTTTCGCCTTGGTGAGCTGGGCTCGGATGCTGTCCATCTCCAGATTCTTGAGGGCTCCGTGCCTTCCTGTCAATGCATACGACCCCCCAGGTGCCAGAGCGGCGTCAGCAGGGGGTGTAGAGCGGTGCTTACTGCGAACGGTCTCCGACCAGGCTGAGTGCGGTCGATCCGCGCGTACGCGCTCGCAGAGCTCCATGTCGAGGATGAACGCTCGCTTGGACCAGCGAAAAAAAAGAATCTCCGTTCGCCATCGGATCGAGCGCGATGGTCCGGATGCCGCCGCTTTGGCGGATCAGATCCACCGACAACCACACGACCTGGAGCACAGAGAGAGCATGAAGATCACATCCATCAATGAGCAAATCAGCGAGGCGAAGCGCCATCTCGAACAGCTGGAGGCGACCGCTGCGCTCGAGCAGGTCCGCAGCGATCCGCTCGCAGATCCTGTCATCGACGCCCTGCAGTCCATCCAGAAGGCCCTGGTGGCTACGGGGGACGCGGTCAAGCTCGCGAGCTTGAAGACGACCACCGATGCACTGTTCAGTGTGTTGTCTGTGGACCCCAACAGCTCGCTCGGGAAGGCCATCCTCGATGTGGGCTCCCACACCGGTGAGAGCACCCCCGTGCCCGATGTCGATTCGGTTCGCCGCTTCCTGGACGAGCATCCTGCTGGTAGCCGCAGTGAGGAGATCGCGGCGGGCCTCTTTACCACCACGACGGCTCTCCAGAAGGTGCTGAAGCCACTCTTGCAGATCGGTGAAGTTCGAAAGCAAGGGGAACGTCGGAGCACCCAGTACTTCCTGCGTGAGGGTGCCGATCGTCCCCAAGAACCCCTGTAGAAGCTGATGTCAGATTGCTCCCTGGCGGCTCGGCCGCCAGGGCAGCGACTCAGCGTGAACGCTGTGTTCCGGATCCTCCAATGCGAGGCCCGCCTTGAGCGCAGCGCATCGACCTCGCCCGAGAGAGCGACTCGTACTCGGAGGCGGCATGAGTCAGCAAGCGTGAGCGAGACCACCAGTTGCAGTTGAGTTCCATGTCATTCCCGACCCTTCCGCCGATTCCAGTTGCGCAACCCGCCAGTCTTTGCGCGGTGGTAGACCTGGAAGGACTTCGTCGCATCATCGACGAGGTCATGACCGCGCACGCGAAGGAGATGGAGGCGGTGATCGCCCGCGCCGTCGAGGCGGCATCGGCCCTCCGCCACTCGGCAGTCCAACCGACTGAGCTTCTGTCGGAGAAGAACTTGGCGTCCCGGCTGGGCATCTCGACCCGCACCGTTCGCAGGCTTGAACGCGGCGAAAGCGGGTTCCCGGCGGCCATCCGTGTTGGCGGGGTTAGGCGGTGGCGCCCCGAGGAAATCGAACACTGGCTGGAACTGCGCCGCAGTCGAGCTCCGGGGTTGCGATGACCAGGCAGAACGGAAGCTACGGGGCCGGACGACTGCGAGTCGTCCGGAGGACGCTCCACGGCAAGGAAGTCAGGAACTACGTTGCCGACTGGATCGATGGTACCGGGAGGCGCCATCGCGAGAATTTCGGGCCCAACAGGCAGGAGGCCGAGCGGCGGCTCACCAAAGCGGTCCGCGACCGGGACCTCGAGCTCGCGGGCATGAAGATCGAGCAAGGTCTCGATGTGGCCTTCGTCGAGCTCGTAGCCGAATACCTCCTCGACGTGGAGCTTCGCGCGACGAAAGCTTCGCACCGGACTAGAAGGGAGAGCCTTGCCTTGTTCGTGAAAACGATGGCCGTGCGTCTCACGCGCGACGTGACGCCAGCCGTCGTTCAGTTGTTCATGCGTAGGCGAATCGAACAGAAGAGGGCACCTCGAACGATCAATAACGACGTGCTCGCGATCCAGGCTTGCTTGAACTTCGCGGTGCGCCAGGGCCGGATAGCGCTCAACCCGATCGCACGGCTTCGCCGGTTGCCGGTGAACGGGACGGGCAAGCAATTGCCGCGAGCGTTGAGCGAGGAAGAATGTCTTCGCTTGCTACACGTCGCCGAAGACGTAAGCGGCGGCGCCTCGAAGCCGCGTCCCCTACTCTTGCGCGCGTTGCTCGAAACGGGCGCGCGCTGGAGCGAGCTGACGGCGGTGACCTGGGCGGATGTGTTCTGGCTTCAGAAGTCGATTCGACTGCGCTCGGCGACGACGAAGAACCGGACTGAGCGCGTGATTCCGATCGGGCCTGAGTTGGAGGAGCTGCTGCGAAGCATTGCGCCCAATTCCGGCGACGGCCGAGTGAAGTCGAGCGCGCTGGTCTTCCAGAGTCCCTGGGGACATCCGTGGGGACAATCGCACAACTTCCGCGACTGGCTCGACGAGATGCTCGTCCTGGCATCGATCCCGCGAAAGGATGGGGACGGACACGTGGTCAACGTGCACGCGCTTAGACACACCTTTGCGACGCGACTTGCGCGCGCGGGTGTGCCGTTGCAGCAAGCGGCCTATCTCACCGGGCACAAGACGCTGTCGGTCTTGATGCAGATCTACACGCACCTGCAGGCCGACGATGTGCGCAACGCCGTGAGCAGGCTGTCGCTCGGTCCCGCCAAAGTTGGCAATAACTTGGCAATGCGTCGGAAGCGCGCGAAGTCTCCCTCCGCGCCGGACGACACAAGTCCCGGCGAACAAGAGGGTTCAGATGGTGGGCCGCACTGGATTCGAACCAGTAACCTCCACGCTGTGAACATGGCACTCTGCCAATTGAGTTAGCGGCCCCAAAGGGGCGGAGACTGTAGCCGTCGAGCGTGGAACGGGCAAGGGTGCCGCGCTGCTCACGGATGGCGGCGCAGGCGGCGTTCGCGAAGACGGGGACCGGCCTGTGGGCCACCTATCTAATGTAGGAACGCGCGGAATCAGGCCCTGCCGCTGAATTCCAGTGGCAACGGCCGTTCGGTGGCGAAGCGTGTTCGGCTGCTAGCGCCGGTTCGGTGATGCTCATGGATCGGTGAGCAGCATCGGCCCCCTCGACTGCGCGCCGGAAAAACCCGGTGCGCAGTTTTTTCGTGGAGCAGGCATGCTGCCAGTTTCACAGCGCGGTTCTAGCGATCCTCAGGGAGGAAACTCCCGAGGGTAGCGGCGATCCCTGGACCCGAGTCTCTATCCAGGCGCCTGCCCGCTCGTCGGGGTGACTAGAGCGGATCCCTACCCAGCGGAGTCTTCAGGATCTCGCGCAACTTCGCTTCGGCGCGCCGCAGCAACATGCGCAGGGCGTCTTCGGTTCGGCCGCCCATGCGCTGACCTGCTTCGCGCAACGAAAGCCCCTGGAAGAAGACTAGCGTGATCGCTTCGCGATACTCGGGCGAGAGCTCGACCAGCGCCTTGCGCAAGATTTCGAAGCGTTCTTCGCGCTGCACCTGGCGCGTGACCGAAAGATCGGTGGCCTCCGGTTCCATACCGCGCGAATCCGGGTTGCGGCGATCGAGCGGCGCGTCGAGCGCGGTTTCCAGCGAAGTGTTGCGCTTGCCGGCCGCGTAGAACTCGGCCTTGTCGCGGATCTTGTTCTGCAGGATGTGCACGAGCCAATGCACGAGCGAGCCCTCGCCGCGGTATTCGTAGTTCTTGAAGTCGCGCGTGGCTTCGCGAAAGGTCGTCTGCGCCAAGTCGTCGGGATCTTCCTTGCGCCGCAGTTTGGGCCCGATGCGCCGGCGCGCGATCTCGACCATCTGGCTGTGGTAGCGCGTGAACAGTTCATTCAGCGCGTCGACGTCGCCGGCCTGCGCGCGGCGCACGAGGTCGGCGGTATCCGGCGTTTCGAAACCGGGCGGGAGCGCGAAGCCGGTTTCGTCCGGCTTGGGATCTTGCGGTTGGTTGGGATCCTGGGTGGACATGTGCGCGAGGACCAAGGTAGCCCGAGTCCGCGCTCCAAACTACACCGCCGGGCGGCCGCAGCGCTCCAGGAACTGGGCTTCGTCGAGCACGACCACGCCAAGCTCGGCTGCCTTCTTGGCCTTGCTGCCGGCGTCGGCGCCGACGACGAGGAAATCCGTTTTCGCGCTCACCGCGGAGCCCACCTTGGCGCCGGCACCCTCGGCCAGGCGCTTGGCTTCGGCGCGGCCGATCGTGGCCAGCGTGCCGGTGAAGACCAGTGTTTTGCCCGCAAGCGGGCCACTCCCCGCGTTCGCCGCGCGGGTTTCGAGGACTTCAACGCCGCCGGCTGCGAGCCGAGCAAGTAGCGCCAGATTCTGGGGCACTTGGAACCAGCCGTGAATCGCGCTCGCCATCTCGGGACCGATGCCGCCGACCGTCTGCAGCTCGTCCTGGTTGGCGTTGGAGAGAACTTCCAGCGTCGCGAAATGCTGGGCCAGCAGCTTTGCGGTCGCCGGGCCGACCTCCGGGATCGAGAGCGCGACCAGGAAGCGATCGAATGGGATTCGGCGGCGCTCTTCGATTTGACTGAAGAGGTTGGCGACGGTTTTTTCGCCCCAGCGTTCGAGTTCGAGCAGCGGCTCGCGCTGGAGGTGGAAAAGGTCGGCCGGTCCGCGCAGGTGGCCGTGTTCGACCAGTTGCTCGACCATCCTTTCGCCAAGCCGGTCGAGTTCGAAGGCACCGCGGCCGGCGAGTTGCAGGGTGCGGCCGACCACCTGCGGGCGACAGACGTAGAGATTGGGGCAGCGCCAGTACTTACCCTCGGAGACTAGCTCCGTTCCGCAGGCCGGGCAGGTGTCGGGCATCCGAAAGCCCTCGCCGAAGCGCCAAGTGACGCCGGGTCGGATCGCGCCCTTCGCATCGCCGCCGAGGCGAAGTTCGTCGGGGATCTCGGACTCCCAGGACTTGGGAGCCTTTCCAGCCGGCGGCTTCGAGACGCCTGTGACCTGCGGGATCACGTCGCCGGCGCGCTGCAGATTCACGAGCGCGCCAATCGCGAGGCCCAGCTTTTCAACGTGATCGGCGTTGTGCAGCGTGGTGTGGCGCACGGTCACGCCGCCGATTTCGACCGGATCGACGTGGGCGCGCGGCGTGATGCGGCCGTTAGCGCCAACCTGCACTTCGATCGCGCGCAAGAGGCTCGTCGCGCCCAACGCGGCAAACTTGTAGGCGAATTGCCAGCGTGTGGAGCGCGAAGTCGCGCCCAAACGATCGCGCAGGTCGAGGCGATCGAGTTTGGCGACGATGCCGTCGACTTCGAAGGGCAACTTGTCGCGCCCGGCCGCCATTTTCGCGTGAAAGGCGAGCACGTCGGCGAGGCCGCGCGTCTTCTGCGCAAAACCAGCGTCGGCAAAGCCCCACTTCGAAAGCGCCGCTGCGGCTTGAGTGTGCGTCGTGAACTCCTGGCCTTCGACCCGAGCGAGTGCCCAAGGATGAAATTGGAGCGGATAGCGTGCGACTTCGGCCGGATCGTTGCGGCGAATGGCGCCGGCCGTCGCGTTGCGCGGATTGGCCAGGATCGGTTTCTGCTCGCGCTCGCGCGTGAGGTTGAATTTGTCGAAGGCCGCGCGCTCGATCAGCACTTCGCCGCGAACTTCGACCACGGCCGGCGGCTTTCCTGCTCCGGCTAGGCGCAGCGGCAGATTGCGAATCGTGCGCAAGTTCGCACTGACGTCCTCGCCGACGATTCCGTCGCCGCGCGTCAGTCCGCGCACGAACAGGCCGTCCTCGTAGCGCAGCGAAGCCGACACGCCGTCGAATTTAGGCTCGACGACCCATTCGAGTTCCTCCGCGTCGCCAAGTTTCAGGAACCGTGCGATGCCTTTGACGAATTCGCGCACTTCCTCTTCGTCGAAAAGGCTGTCGATCGAGAGCATTGGACTGCCGTGGGCCAGCTGGGCAAAGCCCTGTCCTTCGGGCAGCGGTGCTCCGACACGTTGTGTCGGACTGTCGGCCACGACGAGTTCGGGATGCTCGCTTTCAAGCTGCTTGAGCTCGTGAAAGAGCGCGTCGTACTCCGCATCCGTGATCAGCGGCGCGGCCTCGACGTAGTAGAGACGGTCATGGCGCAAAAGTTCGCGCCTCAACTCGGCCGCGCGACTCGCGGCATCTTTGCGGGTGACCAAGGGAGTTACTTCAGGTCGTTTGGGCCAAACGCGTGCGGCAACAGCTCGGACATGCGCGACTGGAAGCGCGGCCCGGACTTGCCCTGGACCACCACGAACAAGTTCGGCGCGAACTCGCTCAGGAATTGGCGACAGGCGCCGCAGGGCATCATCGGCGCGTCGAGATTCGAGGCGATGGCCATCGATTCGAAGCGCGTGACACCCGACGAAATCGCCTTGACCGCGGCGACGCGCTCCGCGCAGATCGTCAGGCCGTAACTCGCGTTCTCGATGTTGCAGCCGCTGAAGACCTGGCCATCGGTGCTGATCAGCGCGGCCCCCACCCGAACCTTCGAGTAGGGACTGTGCGCGAGTTCCAACGCAGCGAAGGCTACGCGCAACAGATCCTGGATCGATTCGTTGCTGGGCTGGGGGAAACGTGCGGCAGGGTCGGGCATGGCGCCATTTCGTCACCCGGGACGGGGTCCGTCAACGTCCAGCGGATCGTCATAGTCGCGTTCGCCGCTCTTCGAAGCAGCGGCGGGCCGCTCGTCGCCATTGCCGCGGCCGTTTTCACGGGCGGACAAGTCGAGGTCCTCGAGCGACGCATAACCCGCGTAGGGTACGCGCAGACGCGCGATTCGATTGCCGGTCAGCGTATCCTCGCGCTCCTCGGATTCGAAGCTCACCCGCGCGCCGAGGCCGATCAATTCATTCGGCTCGATGTCGATCTCGCCGCGCACGTCGAGACCGAGCACAGCCAGCGTGCGCTTGACGCGCGGGATGCCGCGCTCGCTCCAGGTCAGTGCGTCCCAGCCCGCAGTCCGCCCGGCATATTCGCCGCGCAGGACCTCGAGCCGGAAACTCCAGCGCACGCTGCCGTCGCGCGCGAGTCCTTCGCGCACCTCCGCGATGCGGCAGTCGTACGCGCCTTCGGGAATCGAAATGAACGACTGTGTGTCCTGAACCTGACTGAAGTCGTAGTGCATGCTGGGCCTTCGCGCTGGTGCCGATGGAACTCTGCTGCCCCACTTCGCGGCAGCTCACCCACTACGACTCGACCAACAGCCTCAGGCGACCCGAATTCCGCGAAAAACTTACGTCAACCCGCTCAGCGACAGAACTGCACTTCGAGCGCATCGCTCAGTCCGCTGCCCGAACCGTCGGCATGTTGCGGATCGCGGAACCAGAATTGGAAGTTGAGTGTCGTGCCGACCATCGACGGTTTCACCTCGATGGGAATCCTCGCGTTGCCCGCCGGATCCACTTGCACCGCCGACAGTCGCCGCAGCGGAGGCATCAAGAGCAGCGTCCCCCCACCGAAAGGCAAGCTCGCCCGCGCGTTGCTCGCCATCACGAATCCGATTTGATCCGGTACTGCGCCGCTGACGGTCAATTCGAAGTCGGCGCCGAACAACGAGGGCACACCGTTCGAACGCAACTTCGGCAAGCTGCCTAGCGAAGTCGTCTTGCCGACGCCGTAAGCCGCCGGCGCCGAGCAGGCGAAATGCCAAGCCAGCGCCGCATGGGCGTTCGGCAGACCGTCCTGGCCGCGGCGCATCTCGAGCAGATATTCGCCGGCCGCGAGATTGGTCACATAAAGGTGCTCGACATTGTCGAAGGCGCTGTCGCTGAGCACATTTCCGCCCGCGAAATACATTCCGGCCGGCGTGCCGAGCAACGTGGCCGGCGCGCCCTGCGAGTCGACCGTCCAGAGCTCGAGGTCGAGATCGGCGAGCGACCACGAGGCGTAATCCGCGGCCACATCGCGATTCCAAGCCGCGACGATCGAGACGAACGGCTTGTTCGCTTCGATTTGAAAACGCAGCCAGCGACTTTGCCCGGAGCCGATGTCGATCTCCGACCAACCCGCGGGAAGACTGTCGAGCGCGAGCGCCGCGCTCTGCCCCGCGGACTGCTCGCCGGCCGTAAGAATCCAGTGACTCGCGTCCACATCGACCTGATCGGCGCCGAAGATCGGGTCGAGTGGCGTCGAAGTAGCGCCGCGCAGAACTCCCTTTTGGATCGCTCCGTTGGACCAGCCGGGCCGATGCTCCGCGCCGGCCAGCAGCACGGCCTTGATCACTTCCGGCAACTCGGCGTGCGGATTGTCCGCGATGCTCGGATTCGTGCGCGCGGTTTCGACGAGCAACGCGGCCGCGCCGGACACGAGCGGCGTGGCCAGACTGGTGGCATTCGCGGGCGCGACGATCTCGGGCTTCATGCGATCGGGCCCGTCGACGCTGAGCGCGGTGTTGCCCGCGTGATGCAATCCATCGCTGCGCCCGACCGCGATCACATTGAATGCATGACTGAACAGCGCGACATCGAGCGGCCCGCTGCCGTTGTTGACGCCGGCGCATACGATCAGGCCCTGCGCTTCGATGGCCGCGTCGAGCTTGCGCAGGAACGCATTGCTGTTCGCACCTGCGTTGCCGATCCAACTGTGGTTGATGATCTTCTCGCTCGCCAAAAGCGGTGCCGTCGAACCGCTGCCGCCCAAGAATCCCGCGCCGAGCCAATGATTGGCTTCATAGGAATCGATCGCCGTGATTCCGGGCGCGATCCCGAGTTGCGGGCCAAAGAGATATTGCGCGACGAGGGTCGCGTGTTCGCTGGCGGCGAGCGGCAGACGGTCGGTCTGAGTGAAGAGCACGCCGCTCTTTTGCGTGATCGCCTTGCCGACGAACTCCGACAGGCCCGTGTTGGGTGCGTAGGCTTTGCCGACGGGAGCTTCGACCTGCGCGATGATCACGCCCGCGCCGGTCGGGAAATTTCCCGGCCCAAGGCGGGTTGCAAGGCGATGGAAGCCGGTCAAGGTCTGCGCCGATTGCGCGGTCGCTGCGTCGGCGAGCAGCGCTGCGAACGACAGCGCCGTGAGCGCGCGAAACGCGCATGAAGCAGCGAGCGGGCTTTGGAGCTGTGCCACGGGGAGCTCGTGAACGAGCAAGGTCCGCGGCGGAGTCGGCTCCAGCGCGGACGCATCGATTGTGCGCGCCGGAACGCGAGGCCGGTAGTGCCCGCTATGAAAGGCGTGTGCAAATACGGATCGAGTCAGGTGAGTTCGTCCACAGTCCCCTGGGAGTTGGCGCCGACGGGGCGCCTGAAGTCCATTCTCTGCCCGTCGATGGGCGTACTGTGGACGAATTCACCTGACTCGGTACACGATAGAGTCACTTATGATGAAGTCGATCGCTCACTCGATCTCCGCCCTCGGCATTGTGCTTCAAAGCCTCGGCGGTGTTGCCATTGCACAGTCCGGGGTCATCGGCTGGGGCAATCAGGTTTTCGACAGTCGCTGGAACAATGAGGCGTTCGTTGAACTTTCGGCGGGCGACTTCCACACCATCGCGCGCCGCAGCGACGCCTCGGTCGAGGCTTGGGGCGACAACAGTTACGGCCAGTGCAACGTTCCCGTGCTCCCAGTCGGGCTGGGCTACGACGAGATCTCGGCGGGGCAAGGATTCTCCGTCGCGCGGCGCAGCGACGGAGCACTGCTGGCTTGGGGTCGCAACCTCGAGGGTCAGTGCAACGTGCCCGTGCTCCCCGCCGGCCTGAGCTATGTCGAGGTCGCGGCGCACTTTGCCCACTCGCTCGCGCGGCGCAGCGACGGCTCGATCGTGGCTTTCGGCGACAACCTCCTTGGCCAATGCAACGTGCCGCCGCTGCCCGGCGGCACAAGCTGTGTCGAAGTCGCGGTCGGCGAATTCCACTCTGTCGCGCGGCTCAACGACGGCTCGGTCCTTGCGTGGGGCAACAATCAATTCGGCCAGTGCAATGTGCCGGCGCTCCCTGTCGGGCTCACGTACACGATGATCGCCGCCGGCCAGTTCCACACTCTCGCGCAGCGCAGCGACGGCTCTGTTCTCGGCTGGGGAGACAACTTCTGGGGTCAATGCAATATTCCCATGTTGCCCAACGGCGTCTCCTACCTGCGGCTCGAGGCGGGTTCCAAGCACTGTCTCGCGCTACGCAGCGATGGATGGATCGAAGCCTGGGGAGACAACCCCTTCGGACAGTGCAACGTGCCCGCGCTGCCCCTGGGGCTGAGTTACGTCGAAGTCTCGGCGAATTACTATCACGCCGCCGCGCGACGAAGCGACGGCACCGTCGTCACGTGGGGTGATGGTCCGAACGGCCAGCGCAACGTGCCTGCGCTTCCCACTGGCCTTGCGCTGCTCGAGATCGCGGGTGGCGGCACACATACATTCGCGCGCCGCAGCGACGGATCGGCGGTGGCTTGGGGCAGCAACAACTTTGGCCAGTGCACGGTGCCCGCGCTGCCGGGCACGCTCACTTTCGTGGAGCTTGCCGGGGGACGCGACCACAGTGTCGCGCGACGGAGTGACGGCTCGGTCGTGGCCTGGGGAAAGAACAACTTGGGCCAGTGCAACGTGCCCGCGCTGCCCGCGGGCTTGAGCTACGTTGAAATCGCGGCCGGTGAGTTTCACTCGCTCGCCAGGCGCAGCGACGGAATGCTGGTGGCCTGGGGGTCCAACGCCAAGGGTCAGTGCAATGTGTTCGCGCTTCCCGCCGGGCTTTCCTACACCAAAGTCGCAGCCGGTGGCAGCCACACGCTGGCCCAGCGCAGCGACGCTTCGGTCGTAGCTTGGGGGCAGCACAATTTTGGTCAGTGCAGTGTGCCGCAGCTCCCCGCCGGCGTCGTCTATGTGGAACTCGAAGCGGGGCAAGGCCACAGCGTCGGGCTCTGCAGTGATGGTTCGATCGTGGCCTGGGGCCTCAACGACTTCGGGCAGTGCAACGTACCTGCACTGCCGGCCGGCATGAGCTACATCCAAGTCGCGGCGGGTACGAGCCACACGGTCGCGAGGCGCAGCGATGGCTCGGTCGTGGCCTGGGGGCGCAACCAATTCGGTCAGTGCAACATACCGGCGTTGCCCAGCGGCTCCTCCGTCGTGGAAATCGCGGCGGCGGACAATCACACCGTCGTACGGCTGGATGGCGTTTGCGCGCTCCTTCCAGCGACCTACTGCGTGGCAAAGTTGAACTCGCTCGGTTGCCTGCCTTTGATCGGATCGAGTGGCACGTCGAGCGCGACCGCCGGCGTCGGCTTCATGATCCGCGCCGCGAATGTGCGCAATCAGAAAGCGGGCCTATTGCTGTACGGCCTCAACGGTCAGGCGACCACCCCGTTCCAGGGCGGGACGTTGTGTGTCGCAAACCAGGTCAAGCGCACGTCCGGCGTGAGTTCCGGCGGCAGCCCGAGCGGCGACGATTGCAGCGGCGTGTACTCGATCGACTTCAATGCGTTCGCGATCGGCTCGCTGGGTGGCAATCCGGCCGCCGCGCTGCAGACTCCGGGCACGACGGTCGACGCACAATGGTGGGGTCGCGATCCCGGTTTCGCAGCGCCGAACAATACGACGCTGAGCGACGGGCTCCACTTCATGATTTGCCAGTAACGGAGATACGGTACCAGGTTCGACTTCGTTACTTGCCGGCAGCGCGCGAGCGCGTCGCTGTTGGCGAAGTCGAACCTGGTACCGTATTCCCGTATTCGCACGTCAGCACGGCGCGCGTGCTCAACTTCGCACCGAACCGCGCGCTCACTTCGGTGCTTGTAGCGCGTAACAGCGAAATTTCCCCTCGCGACCGTCTGAGCACCAGACTCGTTCGCCGGCGACCTTGAGCTTCAAGTTTTCGGTGAGCGCGAGCACCGAGCCGCGCAAGCTACCGTCGTTGCGGTCGAGGGCCAGCAAGTCGTAACTAGACTTTTCCGCGCTTCGATCTTTCGTCCGCCAAACCAGGACGCTGTCGCCGAGCAGAAGCGGATCCTTCGTGTAGCCGCCGCCGTGCTTGACTCGCCATGATTCTTTTTTCGTCGCCAGATCGAACGCAATCACGTTGCCTTTCCAATCGAAGACGTAGGCGCGCTCGTCAGTCAGTGTGAGCCCGGTCGCGGGCGCTTTCAGCGGCGACTTCCACAACTCCGCACCGTTCGTCGCGTCGAGGAAGCGCACCACGCCGATCTCGCCGTCGGAGCCGAGCGCCGCGACGAGTTTGCCACTCGCGGCGAACGCCATGGTCATGTCCTGCGCGGGTCGGCGCCACGCGATCTCGCCATCGCTGAACCGCATCGCGACGAGACCTTCGCCGACCTTGCAGACCACGATGTCCGCGCCGATCTCGGGCGCGACCGACATTGCGTTGAGTCCCTCGAGGGGCTGCTTCCACACGATGCTTCCGTCGCTCGCCTTGAGCGCGATGACGCAAACCGCGCTGTCGAGTTCCGTCGTGCCGACGCCGAAGAGCTGCTCGCCGCCGACCGCGAATCCTTCGTGAGCGAAACAGTGGTTGGACCAACGCGTCTCGCCGTTCTTTCGATCGAGGCCGAAGGTCGACTGAGTTTCCTGCTTGCCTGCGCCACACGCGACGACGACACCGCCCGCGATCGTCGGCGAGCGCATGTTCTTGACAAGGTCCTCGCGCGCCCAACGAACTTCGCCGGTGTTCGCATCTAAAAGGTAGGCGGCTTGCTCCTGGCACAGAACGACGCTGTCACCAGCAATGTCGAAGCTCCCCCATCCGCCGAAGTCGACATTCCAGAGCTCGACGCACTCGCGATGATCCGCTTGCGCGGCCGGCGGCGGGTTCTGCGCCCAGACTGTGGAAGTGAACAGGATAAAGAGGATCGGGTGCATGGCTGCCTGGCGTTGGGAGGTAGGAGTGACGAGTCGGGTACTCTGCAGTACGATCGAACCAGGCGTCAACCAGGCACGCGTGTGCCAGGAGTTCAGGCCTTCGACGCGGCTTACTGTGGACGAATTTACCTGACTCCGTGACCACCGCCCGCCCCATCGATCGACGCGTGCTCGCCTGCGTGACGCTCGGCGCGATTGCGATCGCGGTCGCCATCTTCCTCTTCAGTTCGCGCGTTGAACGAGATCCTTTCGTGGGAGCAGCCGACACGAGCACGGTAGGATCGAAGGATCGAAGGCCAGCGGCAATAGCCGACGCGAACGAGATCGCCGCGGACCTACGCAGCGATCAAAGTGCCGACCCTCCGAATGCGACTCAGCGAACCGCGGTCGCGACATATCTGCTCGAAGTGCTCGTGACCGACCCGACGGAAACGCCTGTCCCGAATGCGCTCGTGGTGTTGTTCCGAAAGACGAAGGTCATCGCCAGCGAGCCGACCGCGGCGAACGGCGTCGCGCGCTTCGAAGCGGCGGAGGGTGAAGTCGAATTCGCGCTGCTCGCTCCAGGTTGGGCCGTGATTCGCGGAGAGTTCAGTCGGGAGATCGGGCGAAGAGTTGTCAAGCTGGTCGAAGGCGAGCTGATTGCCGGCCGTGTGCTCGTCGACGGTGCGATTCCGCAGCGCGCGGTCGAGCTCAGCTTCGAAGATGCGGATCAGCTGGAAGCGCTCAGCGCGTTTCCAAGAGAAGTGATCACTCGTCTGCGAGGCGCGCGCGAAACGGTGCGACGCTCATACGCGGCCACGGATTCGAACGGCGCGTTTGCGTTTCATGGATTGTCCGCGAAGTGCAGTGGACGCCTGCGATTCGAAGGCCCCTACTTTCTGGACCAGCCGGGCAGTGATTCGGAGCGCAGGTGGACCAGAATCTCAGCTCCGGACCACGACCTTGAGCTGCGGCTGCTCAGCGGAACGTCGCTGCAATTTCGAGTCGTAGATGCTGACGGAAAAACCTCACCGAATGCGAAGGCGAAGTTCATCATCGAGCGAACCGCAGGCAGCGGAAAAGACAATTGGGTCGGGAATGTCCGAGCCGATGACGAAGGGCGAATCGTCAGCCACTTCGCTCCAGGAAAGATGAGCTCGTTCTCGGTCGTGCTGTCCGACGTGATCGGAGATGCCGAGAAAACCTACGCGCTGACGCCGCCAGAAACCCCGTTGAAGCTTTGGGACCTGGGTGAACTTGCTCTGGGCGCGCTGCGCGAAGTGCGCGTGCAGGTCGTCGATTCAGAGCAGCGTCCGATCGCGGATGCCAAGGTCCAGCCCGTGCCGGCGGGCAAAATGTATATAGAAAAGACGGACCTGGAGGGCCGCGTCGCGCAGAGCGTAAATGTCGCAGTCGAAAAGCTGTTCGTTCAGGCCGAAGGGTTCGAGTCTGAGTACGTGACGATTCCCGAGGAGCGAGGCGAGTTTCTGATCGTGCTGGAACGAGCCTGCGTCCTCGAGTTCGAGACGCCGGGATTCGCATTTGAAACGAGAAGGATGCTCGTCAGGCTTCACGGCAGTCGACCGCTGTTCCAGCAGCAAACCAAGCAGGGGTTCGAGAAGTCGGCGACCTTACGTCGCGTGGGGAATGATGCGGACGGCTCTTCCCACGTCGAGGCGGAGAACAAGGACTGGCGCTGGCGTTTCGTGGGGCTGAGACCTGGCCAGACTTTTCGCGCCGAGTTGAATCAAGGCAACGGTGGAGAGCTATTGGCTGTGGATATCGCACCGCTCTCCGCAGGCGAACATCGGGTCGTTCCCCTGCAGTTGGCGGGCCTGCTTCATCGTCTGCGAGTTCGAGTGCTCGATCTCGACTTGAAGCCCGTCGAGCAGGTGATTCTGCGTGCATTCGATCCGAACGAATCCAGTTACGGTTCTATGGAAATGCCGCGCCATGGCGAAGCCGAAGTGATGTGGTTTCATGGGAATCGTTGCATGTTGATTGTCGATGCGGATGGTTTTGCGGAGAAGGCGATCTATCTCAATCCAATTCCGACACAGACACTCGAAGTCGTGCTCGATCGACCGCGCAACGTCGAGGTCGAGTTGAAGATGGCCAACGGATCGGCTGTACCGACCGAGACGCGAGTGCGGGCGCGGTGCGAAATCGGCAATGAGGTGCTGAAGGCCGTAGCCATCGGCCGAGCTCGTTTCCGCCTCGAGAACCTGCCGGTTGGCGAAGTGATGATTGAGGTTTCGGACGCCGTTGTCAGCGGAGACGTGAGCCGTATCAACAGCGGGATTGACTCGATGTTCTTGCATGACACGGCGAATCCATTCGTTCAGTTCGTAATCCACGAATCCAAGACCATCGGTGTGAAATGGCAGGCGACGGAAGCTCAACGCGATCTGCTCTGGAGTGTTGCCGTTTCCTTGCCTTCCGATCCGCGCGACTTCATGCGCACGAGCTCCACCCAGTTCGATTCCGACAACAATCTGTGGGACGTCTTCTCCGTGAGTAGTCCAGGCTCCTACGACGTCTGGCTCGAGACCCGCAGCCCGGGGCTCGACGGAAGCTGGGAGCGATTCGGCAAACCGACTCCAGTCACCGTTGGCCCGGAAGACAGCTCCGAACGGCTGGTCTTGAAGCCGTAGATGCACACCTTGGCTCCCTGCCGTTCGCGTCCGCGCACGGGGATACGGGGATACCGTACCAGGTTCGACTTCGGCACATGCGCTCAGCGATCAGAGTGCGTTCGAGATGCCGAAGTCGAACCTGGTACCGTATCGGCGCGATGAGCGCAGTCGGCTGAAGGCGCGCGCGCAGGGTCTCGCACGTGCGACGATGCGGGCGGATTGGCGCGTCGGCGGAGAATAATGCAGGTCAAGTGAGCGAGAAACAGAACGGGCGCCGCGTAGAGGGAAGTCAATCCGAGTCCGAGGACTATCTCATACGCTGCGTCGTTGGGACTCCGCGCATCCTCGCTGATTCCGGACATGAGATCGAAGACCACATGCTCGAGGTTCAGCACCGTGAGCGCGACCACGATGGCGGTCATGGGAAGCAAGCCCGCGATGATCGCCTCGATCGCGCGCAGGCCCGCGACTCGATGCAGGAATACGAAAAGCAACGCAAGTCGCCAGCTTGCGACCACGGCGAGGAACCAGGCATTGACGCTTGCGGCAAGATCGAGCGAAAGAAAACGCTCGACGGGAATCGCATACAGCAGCGCGAGCGGCGAAGTCAGCGTCACGAACAACAGGACATTCCAATAACTCCAATGCTTCGGCCGCAGCGGCGCCACGATGATCCATAGGATCGCCGCGAGCACGAACACGTAGCCGATCGAACCCAGGCCCAAGGCTTGCCACGTCGAAGCGCGCGGGTTGTCCCAATAGCGTCCGATGCCGGCGAGCCAGGTGCAGAAAAGGCCGAAGGCGAGAAAAGCGCTGCGGCGATCGGCCTCGATCGGGCCGACGCGCCGAAAGGTCAGCAGCCTGCGCTCGAAGGCCAAGATTTCATGAAGTGCCATCGACCGACCAATATACGGAGTCAGGTGAATTCGTCCGCAGTACTATCGAACCGGGCGGCAACAAGGCACGTATCCGGTCAGCCCGCGATTCAGCCTCCGCACGGGCGGACTTCGGACGAGTTCACCTGAGTCCGCGACGCCGTGCGACTGCACTGCCGGACTGACGAAAATAGTTCGGAGTGGAGCCTGACTCCGTACACTTGGCTGGTTGCTCACATTTGCAGCATCGATGTGAAATTGAAATCGAGTGTCCAGCATTGACTCAGGTGAGTTTGTCCACACTCCGACCGGATCGGGCGCCGAGGCGACGCGTGGCAGCCACCATTCAGCGACTCGAGTGCGCACACTGAACAAGCCCACGGTCAGCGACCGGATTCCAATATGGTGCCTGGGCAGGCGCGGCGCCGGCCCTGGACCCGCGCGGCAAACGTACGGAGTCAGGCTCTACTCCGAACTATTTCCACCGCACCACGGAGAGAATAGTTCGGAGCGGAGCCTGACTCCGTACGTCGTGAAATAGTTCGGAGTGGAGCCTGACTCCGTACGTCTCAGGGCGGCGCGTCGGGCATCACTTCTTCAGAGCGTTCTGCTCCAGCAGCAGCTTGCCTTGCGCGTCCTTGACCAGCATGCCGAGGAAGGGCTCGGCGTTCTGGAAGATCTCGTTGCCCGCGACCGCGCGACCTAGCAGCAAGAGACCGTCCTCGGAAGCGATGCGCAGGCCCTTGCTGCCATCCTCCATCACGAAAAGGTGCAGCGCTTCGCCGACTTTCGGATCATCCATGCCCATCACGACGCGAGTCTTGCCCTCGGGGGTCTTCGACACGCCCAGGCCGCCGCATTCGAAGCCTTCGTCATCGTTGAAGCTGAAGCCCGCGGAATCGACCAGGCGCACGCCGGTGTTTGGGTCGGGCATCTTCTCGCCGAGCACGAGCTTGTCGAAGCCCTGCTCGTTGAGGAACACGAGTCCGCTCGCGCTATTGTCGTAGCTGCGATAGGCCTCCATGAATTTCGCGCCGCCCAGGCGTGGCGCCCACGTGCTCTCGACGCGCGCGAGATCGGTGCGCACGCGCCCACGCGATGGCGGAATCGGGTAGCCGATCAGCAGCCGGTCGCGGCCCGCCTCGTCCTCGATCACGATGCCGCGCGTGCGCACCAGCGTCCGAGCTTGCAACTGCAGCGCAAGCATGGCGCCCGCTAGCGCGATCAGACCGATCGTCGAGCTGATCGCAAGAATTCGCAGTCGGCGACACTGCGCTTGAACTTCGCGCAGAGCGGTTTGGACGCCGTGCAATGCCGCGGATTGATCGCCACCTTGTTGGGTTTCCATGCGCGCGAGGGTAGCGAGCCGGGTGACTTAGTCCACGATCCTGCCTCGCCCCCGCTCCGCGGAAGGACGCCGTCGGGCTGTCGCGCGGACTCACGGATCCCGCGCCTCACCTTCACTTGGACGAAGCGATCGATGAATGCAGTGCGTCAGCGGCTTGGCGCGACGAGCTGAGCGGGGTGGCGCTGCTGAGCCGCATTCGCATCGAGGAGTCGCTCGAGATTCCAAGCGCGCTGCGGATCCTGCGAGCCCGGCTCCAGAAAGTGCAGACCAAACCACTCGAGCGCTTCGGTGTAATCGAGCTCATCGGTGGTCTCGAGCAACTTGTGAAAAAAAGCCCGCGAGGTCCGCGCCCGCGATCTCGGAGGCCGTGGCCACGAACTGTTCCGGCGTGAAGCCGTGCGCGCCGCTGTAGCGCGAGTACGCCAATCGCATCACGTCGTCAAGGCTCCTGCGTTCCTGCGACAAGCGCCGGATGCGCGCGTCGAGCAGGAAGCCGACGATAGGGCCCTTCTCGTAGTAGCTGATCGTCTTCGCCGGATCGCCGCCGAGGCCCGAGCTCGAACTTGTGCCCGCCGTGAGCGAGGCCTCGGCCAGCGCCTGCACGAGTCGGCCGGGCGTGGTCTGCAGCGAGCGGATGTTGCCAGAGAGTCCAGAAAGGTGCTCCGCAAGCGTGCCGACGCGACAGTCCAATGGTTCGGTTGCGGATGCAAAACGGCGAGCGCCGCGCCCGCGGGCGTGTGCGCGGAAAGTACCTTGACATGACGCGCGTAGTCGCCGAGCGCGTGGTAGCCGGGCGACCAGACGGGCAGCATCAGCTCGAGCGAGGCGCGACCCGCGCTCGGGATGCGCGCTTCGACCTCGGCCAGATGCGTCTCGGGCGCCGGCGCGCGAATCGTGTAGACGATCGGATCGGAAACGGCGAACGTCAGCAGCAAATGGAAGATCGCGGCCTCGTCATCGTGTACGGAGTCAGGTGATTTCGTCCACAGTTGCGGCGCTCAACTCTGG
>JAYUUV010000329.1:0-5943 GCA_043754695.1 Planctomycetota bacterium | reverse complement strand
AGCGCATCCCGGCCGCCGGATATCTGCACGTCACGCTCTACGACGTAAAGTCCGGCAAGCCGTTCAGCAATGTCTATTTCGGCCAGGGCGATGGCGTGCTGCGCACGAAGAGCTGGTCGAACGCTCACTGATCGTCGGAGTCTGAGAGGAAGATGAATCTCGACGCCGGAGGCTGTTTCGTCGTGCGGGTGCTCACGGACGCGATACCAGGCTCGACTTCGACCTCTGCAACTCAACCGGCCGTTGTGGCCACGTGTGGAAGTCGAGACTGTTACCGTTTCTTCTCCGTCACTTCACCGCCGCCAACGCGTGCTCGAACGCAGCTGTGCCACCCACGATCGGGAGTTCAAGTGTGGTCGCGCCCAGATCGACCGACAGCTTGGTGCCCTTCGGCGGCCACAGAGTGAAGTCGCGATCGCTGGAAAAGATCATCAACGCGAGACGCTTTCCAGCCGGGATGATCTGGTCGTCGGGCTGCAGCTCGAACTGCAGCTCGTAAAACTTGCCCTTGGCCAGCGGCTCGCCCTTGGTGAGCGAGGCATGATTCTGCGGATCGGCCCAGCCGCGCGTGACGATGTTGGCTTCGGTGCGTTTTTCTTCGCTCCACGGCAAGGTCACGAGCCACACCGAGAGATTCGCCGCCGGGTGATCGCAGGCGAGCTTGATCGAGATGCGCGGCGCGCCAGAAATGTGCAGCGGCGCGCTGAGCACCTCGGTCGCGTACAGCAAGCGATGCTCGGAATCCGCCGCCTGCGCGAGCGTCGTTCCATCGATCGCAACGTCGTCGACGAGATCCTCCTTGCCCTGACCAGCGCGGGCCGCCGTAGTCAGCTTGCCGATCTTTTCGCCACCCTTCTCGAGCTGCAGCGCAACCATCGCTGCGTCGGGATTGGGATAGTCGGCATACGCAGTCGGCTCGTCGCGTTTGGCGCCCTCGCGCACGATCCACACGCGAGGATCCTTCTCGACGCCGTTGTCGACGCCGTACAAATAGTGCGAGAACCAGCGATTCATGGTCGCGAACGGCGGGGGGCCGCCATGCCCGCTGCGGTGCAGGTACAAGGACGGCGTCGCGCCGTGGGCCTTGAGCCCCTCGAAAATGCGAATGCTGTGCTCGGGCATCACGTTCCAGTCGCTGAGCCCGTGCGAGAGCAGCACCGCGCACTTCACGCCGGCGAGCGCATTGAAGTAGTCGCGGCTCGCCCAAAAATCGCTGTAGTCGCCGCTCGCGCGATCGGCGCCGGCGACGAGCTGCTTGTCGCGCACGTTCTTGTCGCACCAATCGCGACGCTCCATCGGCCCACTGTCGATGAAATCGTAAAGCACGTCGACGTCCTCGCCCATGTAGCCGCCAGGATGACGGACCAGGCCGTTCGAGCGGTAATAGTGGTAGTACGAAGTGTTCGGCGCGTCGGGCAGAACGACCATGAGCCCCTCGACTCCTGTGGTCGCCGCCGCGAGCGAAAGCGTGCCGTTGTACGACGTGCCCGTCATCGCCACCTTGCCGGTGCACCATGTCGCTTTCACTTCCTCGCCGCCGTCGGGAAGTGTGTAGCCCTTCGCGCGGCCGTTCAGCCAATCGATCACGGCCTTGGGCGCCTGCGATTCGTTCTTGCCGCCGACCGTGGGGCAGCCCTCCGACAGGCCGGTGCCCGGCGAAGCTGAGTGCACGACCGCGAAACCGCGCGGGACCCAGGTGTTGATCAAGTCGTTCGACATCAGCGGCCGCTTCGACATCACGGGAATCGCGGGCATCGGCGTGCGCTTGGGCGGTTTGTCGCCGAGCTCTTGCTTCGGATCCCAGAAGTACTGACTGTCCGTCGTGCCTGTTCCGGAGAAGTACGGGCTCGACTCGTAGACGACGGCAACCTTCAGGCCTTCGCTGTCGGTCTGCGCCTGCCGTGTGACGTCGACGTGCAAGCGATCAGGCTGGCCGTCGCCGTCGGAGTCGAAGTCGGCTTCGACCCACAGGTCGTGCTGGATCCATTGCTTGGGATCCTTGAAGCCTTCGACGATTTGGGCTTGGCCATCCGTGAAAATGGGGACGCTGGGTTTCGCATCTTGGGCGACTGCGCTCGTCGCGAAGAACGCGAGCGCGAATGCCGCCGGGATGGACCGATCACAGAGTCTCGAGCGAGAGCAACGCGACATATTCGAATCTCTCGACCCTACGTGGATGCGCCGCTCGCCGGGTCGTGCTTCCAAAGCGGCGGGGGACACGATAGCGAGCGCGAAGCCCGAGCGAAATCTCGACCGGCTGGTCTAACGTATCGGTACAGAAAAGTGCTCGCCTGCTAGCGCGCCACCGACCCGGTCTCGCCGGGATGGCGCAGCATCTTGTCGACTTCGCCGCAGTGCATTTCCTCGGCCAGGATCATGCCGCGCGCGTATTCGTCGAGCATCACCGAACGATCGGCGACCAACGCAAGTAGTTCCTTGTACAGCTCCAGAGTGACCTGCTCGTGTTCCAGCGACTCGCGCAGGATCGCGCCAATGTCGTGGTTGTGGGTTTCGAGCAGCGGCCCGATCGAGAGCGAGGGATGCTCGCCCAGGTGCGTAATCAACTCGCCCGCTTGCTGTGCGTGAGCGATCGCCTCGCTGCCCTGCGTGCGCAGCCACGACACGATCGGAATGCGGTTGTAGCCGAAGACCATCAGCGAGTAGTGCGTGTAGCGCACCACACCGGCGAGCTCCATCTCGAGGATGCGGTTGAGCACCGCGACGACAGCTTTCTTGTCGAAGGAATCGACTCGCTCAGGGCGAGCCGCCGCTTTGGAATTCTTCTTGGCCATGGGGCGCCGATGGTAGCCGCATTCAGTCCCGCGCGGAACGACGCCGGCTTCGTGGGGGCGGATTCCCGACCTGCGATTGAAGTGGGCTGCCCGCAGTGGTGAACGTGGATGGCGGCAAGCCTGCGCGAGCACTTCACTGCGACTACTCCCAGATCAGCCAGTGCCAGCCGCGGTAGAGTCCCCAGCGGGCGCTCCTGCGCACCGCTTCCTTGGGTGAAAGCTCCTCATAGACCTGGTCCGAGCGGTACTCGACCTCCCCGACCGGACCATCGAAGATCTTCCACACGTAACCGCCCGCGTCGATCGACCAACTATCGATGATGTCGATGTCGTAGCGAGGCTCGAGTTCATCGCCGAGCAACTCACCCTTGGGTATCGCGCCAAGGTAATCCGGCACTAGGTCGTCCAGTTTCGCAGGGGGCCGGCCGTGATCGCGCTTGTAGTAATCGATCGCGCCGACGATCGGATCGAAGCGCTCGATCAGCAATTCCAGCGCGCGCTCCTGAGGACATCCCAGCCATCTGAGTGCGATCGTAGAAAGCGCGAGCGCGACCGCGAGCGATGGAGCGAAAATCAAGATCCACTTCCGCGTGCGCTTCATCACCAGCGCGACGAGTCCGGCAAAGGGCAAGGCGAGTACGAAAAGCAGGAACAGGACAAAGCAGACACCCAGCAGGTCGTTCACGAGTCCGAGCGAACTCAGGGCGCGCGAAAGCAGGGCGCCAGCAAGAAAAAAAGCGACGATCGACGAGCAGACCGCGAGGCACCGGCCCCCGACAGTCTGAGGCCAGCGCAGCTTCATCTGCGGCTTCACTGTGCGCGCTCGCGCAGCGCGCGGTGCTTGAAGTTGCCGCAGCCTGTGCGTGGGAGCGCGCTGTGGACGTTGACGATACGAGAGCCCTTGTCGGCGGCGACCTCTGAGCGCCGGATCATGTACTCAGGGTAACACTGCGGAAGTGGTCAGAGGCTGCGAGTAAGTCGGTCGGCGCCGTGGGTTCCTGCGGCTCGAGGCGCACTCGGTCTGCGCTCGCAGACTGTCGGAGAGTGCTACAAAGTGCGCTTGCCGGTCGTGTGGCATCAGCTGCGGCGCGTATGACGAGACCGCAATTGAATCGTCCGCTCTTGCCCGAGCGGCTACAGGCTCGGAACAGCTCGCTTCTCGATGATCCGCGAGCCTGGAGACGGTTTCATCCTTATGATTCGACGATGGCCCAGAATCTCGAGCAGAACCTCCCGGGAGAATTGGACCGTTCCCGCGCCGCGCGGGTCTGGATCAGCGCCGCGCTCGTGCTCGCTGGAGCGCTGGTCCTGGCGCGAACGGAAGTGCTGGCGGTGCTCGCGCAAAGTGAACGCGACGTGGCCGGCGATGCACTGCAGTGGGCTGCGGCGTCACGCCTTTCCCTGACGGCGTTGCATGCCATCGCGCTCTCGCTTGGCGCGGCGTACTTCGTATTCGCCGCACGCAAGCCACTGGCGATCGTGCTGGCCCTCGCGTTCGCCGCGCTGCTGTGCTTTTCGGTGCTGATCGGTTGGCCGCTCGCCGCGGCGATCGATGTCGCCGGTGGTGATCACGCTCTGGGGATAGCATCCAGACAGTCGCTCGCTGAGCTGGCCCTTGCGGCGAGCGCGCTGCTGGGATTGGCCGCCTGGTTCGCGCGCAAGACCCGCTTCGGACCGGCCGCGGGTTCGATGAGCGTGCTCGCGCTGGCGCTGCTCCTCGGACTAGGCGTGCCCGTGGCTTGGGTCGCGCACAACGCGTCGCGTCCGCCGACGATGCCGGTGCGCGAGATCGTCACCGACCTCGTGCAGGCGCAGAGCCGCTGGAACGTCGTGAAGCAAGACGCGCAGCATCCTTTCACATATGGCGTCATGAGTCCGACGGTCGACCTGAGCCAGGACGGCAGCGACAAGCCTTCGATCCTCATGCCACCGACGTGCGAGGTATCGCTTTTGATTGACCCCGAGGAAGATGGCGCGAGCCTGCACGTCGCGGCGGGCTTCGACCGCTCGATTCGCGCGCTGCTCAAGAACTTCGACGGCCGTTTGCGCCTGCGTTTCGAAGTCGCGCTCGACGGCGCGCGCGTGTACGACGAAATCATCGTGGTGCGCAGCATGCTGGAGTTGCGCGACACGGGCCTCCAACGCGAAAACGCCTGGCAACATGTCGGCGGCAAAGCAGGTATTGCATTGCGCGCCGGCCAGAAGCTCAGCTTGCGCACCAGTTTGCCCGACTTTGAAGCCGGCGAAATCCCAGAGGTCGCGCGCGGCCTGAGCGCCGGCTTCGGTGGCGCCACGATCGAACGCGAGCCGCGCCGAGCGCGCACACGCGCGGCTCCCGAGCGGCCCAACGTGGTGTTGATCGTCATCGATACGCTGCGCGCCGATCGCATGTCGAGCTACGGCTACAAGAAGCCGACCACGCCGCACGTCGATCGCCTCGCGGCGCGAGGGCTTTTGTTCGAAAACGCGTTCGCCACGGCCAGTTGGACGCTGCCTTCGACCGCTTCGATCTTGACCGGATTGCTCGCGGACGAACACGGGGCGACTTCGAAGGAATCGTGCACGCTGGATCTTTCGATCGAGACAGTGGCCGAAGCGCTGCAACAGCGCGGCTTCACCACCGCGGCGTTTTCGTGCAATCCGCTGATTGCGCCCGAACGATATTTCGACCAAGGATTCGAGAGTTTCGACAGCGCGCCTAACTTGCGACCGACGTCCGCGGTGATCGACAACGTGGTAGCTACACTCGAACGCCTTGCCGACAGCCGCTTCTTTCTTTTCCTGCACATCGTCGATCCGCACACGCCCCACGAGCCGCTGCCCGCGGAGCTTGCGCGCCTGGGCGGCACGCTGCCCGCCGATTTTCCCAAGCTGGAGCGCAACGGCGAGAAGGGCGACGGCATGGATGTCTATGCAGGCCGGCTGATCCAGGGCGAGACCGTCGATGCCGACGGCCGCGCGCATCCCGAGCAAATCGTTCCCGCGGCGCATGCGGCCTGGATCACGGATTCTTATGACGCCTGCGTCGGGACCACAGATCACTACTGCGGCATCGTGCTCGACGCGCTCGAACGTCTCGGCCTCGACGGGAAGACTGTGATCGCTTTCACCTCGGACCACGGCGAAGAGTTGTTCGACCACGGCATGCTCG
>JAYUUV010000328.1:0-17718 GCA_043754695.1 Planctomycetota bacterium | reverse complement strand
GGGAAAAGGGCGACTTCACGCAAATTGCCGCGATCATGCGTCCATCCGGAGAGGCGCTGGTCAAATCGCTTGCGATCACGCCGCCGCTGCGCGCCTTGGACCTCGGCTGCGGCGACGGAACGACGGCGCTTCCTCTCGCGCGCCTCGGAGCGGAAGTCATGGGCATCGACATCGCGAGGAATCTCGTCGAAGCCGGCAACAGGCGCGCGGCCGAGGCGGGTCTGAAGCACCTGAGCTTTCGCGAAGGCGATGCCTGCGATCTTCAAGGCGTCGACAATCATTCGTTCGACCTGACCATGTCCATCTTTGGCGCCATGTTTGCGCCCAAGCCCTTCGATGTCGCTCGCGAGATGGTGCGCGTCACGAAACCCGGTGGTCGCATCGTGATGGGCAACTGGATTCCGAACGATCCGACTTCGTTCGTCTCGCAACTGTTGAAAATCAGCTCGTCGTTCATGCCGCCGCCGCCGGAAGGGTTCGTCAGTCCGATGACCTGGGGTGTGGACACGCATGTCATGGAGCGCTTCGGACAGGCAGGGATTCCCAAGGCGAACATCGCCATGGTCAAGGACACCTTCTCCTTCGTGTCGCCAGAAAAGAGCCCCGCGCAAGTCATCGATTCCTTCCGGCGTTTCTACGGTCCGACGATGAACGCCTTCGATGCCGCCGAAAAAACCGGGGCGGCGGACAAGCTGCACGCCCAATTGCTGGAGCTCGCGGAAGCTCAGAACACGAAGAAGGGCGGCGGCACTTCGATCTCCGCAACCTTCCTGAGAGTGACCGTTCGCACCTGACGGCTATTTCCACAGCCTGCTAGACTGCAGCGCACTCAGCCCCCCCACTCTCGCTCGGAGGATTGCCATGCAGACTTGGCTTGCTCGTGTGTTCCTCGTGACCGCGCTGTGCACCGGCATCGGCTTCGCCCAGAAGCCTGCCGTGAGTGCACCCCCAGATGCGGACAGCGAAATCGCGGCGCTCGTGCACGAACATGAAGCGAGCACGCTCGGCTACGTCGAGAAGTACGAGCAGTGGAAACCGCGCTTCGACGCCTTCGCCGCCGCCCATCGCGGCAGCGAGGCGGAGCTGACCGCGCAACTGTGGCTGCTGCAGCAGACCTGGTGGCTCAAGCAGAAGGGCGACATGGAGAAAACGTCGGGGCCGCTGGTCGACGATTTGCTGGCGCGCTTTCCGAAGTCCGTGCAACTCGCGAAGATCCCGGAGTTCGGCTACGTGTTCGACAAGAAGAAGAAACCGGCGCTTTTCGAAGCGCTGCTCGCCTCGCCGCATGCGTCCGTTCAGGCCGCTGCTCATCTTGGACTCGCCAAGCTCGCGCCACCGAAGCCGGGTTGGCGCGAGAATGGCGAACACGATCCGCAAAAGGAACACCCGCATCTGTACGCGCTGCAAGGGAAGTTCGCGAGCGAACCGTACTTGTTCACCACTTACGGCGCGATCGCGGATTCGATGCTGAACCCGCTGACGGAGGCGCAACTCGCTGAGGGCGTCGCGGCGCCGGAAATCACCGGCATCGACCAGGACGGAAAGCCGATGAAGCTCTCCGACTTCCGTGGCAAGGTAGTCGTGCTCGATTTCTGGGGCAGTTGGTGAGGCCCTTGCCGGGCCATGTACCCGCACGAGCGGTCGCTCGTGAAAGACAATGATCCGAGTGTGTTCGCGATCGTCGGCGTGAACAGCGACAAGTCGCTGGAAATTCTGCGCGCGGAAAACAAGAAGGAATCGCTGACTTGGCCGTCGTTTTTCGATGGCGGGGGCACGAGCGGCCCGATCGCCACGCGCTGGGGCGTGCGCGGCTGGCCGACGGTCTACGTGATCGACCACAAGGGTGTGATCCGCAACGCGGACCGCGGCGACCTCGACAAGATCATCCCCGCGCTCGTCGCCGAGGCGAAGCGCGACGCGGAGGCGGCGAAAGCCAAGGGCGCGCGTTGATCGCGCCGTAACTAGCGCTCGACCGCGTTACTTCGCCTTGCCCTGCGCCGCGACCGCAGCCTGCGCGGAGGCGAGTTCCGCTTCGCTCGCGAGGTAGCGGTGACTGCGCGGCGTCAAGTCGTCGTTCAACTCGTACACCAACGGCATGCCCGTCGGAATGTTGAGCGCCACGATCGCCTCCTCGCTCATCGCGTCAAGGTGCTTGACCAGCGCGCGAATCGAATTGCCGTGGGCCGCGACGAGCACCGTCTTGTTCGCGCGCAACGACGGCGCGATCGAGCCTTGCCAGTAGGGCAAAAATCGTGCGACTGTGTCCTTCAACGACTCGGCCAGCGGCCGCTCGGCCGCGCTCAGGTCCGCATAGCGCTTGTCGCGCGCCGGATTCGCGCCGTCGTCCGCGCCAAATGGCGGCGGCGGAATGTCGTAGCTGCGCCGCCAGATCAGGACCTGCGCCTCGCCGTGGCGCGCGGCGATCTCGGCCTTGTTGAGGCCCGTGAGCGCGCCGTAGTGCCGCTCGTTGAGCCGCCAACTGCGCAACTGCGGAATCCACATGCGATCGAGTTCCTCCAGCGCCAGCCAGCAGGTCTTGATCGCGCGCTTGAGCAGCGAAGTGTGCGCCTCGTCGATCTCGATGCCGGCCTGGCGGAGGCGCTCGCCGGCGGAAATGGCCTCGGCCTGACCGCGCGTCGAGAGCGGCACATCGACCCAGCCCGTGAAACGGTTTTCCTTGTTCCAGGTACTTTCGCCGTGGCGCAACAGGATCAGAGTTCGCATGCGGTTCTTCCAGGATGCGCGACTTTCGCGCGGGCAGCAGTCTACAGCTGGGCCTCGAGCGCGGCGCTGATCGAGTCGGCGAGCAACTTCGCGCGCGCGCGCATTGTCTCGCTGCTCTGCATTCGCGCGGCGGCGAACTCGGTGTCCTTGATCGAACGCGCATTGATGCGCACGTTCAGGAAGGCACCCTCGAGGGCGGTCTGGAAGCAGCGCGCGCCCACGCCGCAGTCGCTGGCAAGATTCGGATTGAGCTTCGAGGCCAGCGGCGCCGCGATCTCGAGACCGGCCAGCGCAAGTTGCATCGTCTCGAAGGGCACCTCGAGCGCGCCCTTCATCGCGGCCTGGATCGCGGCGCCGCGCGCGGCCTTCTCCATGTCGCTCGACTTCGGCAAGCCGAAGGCGGCGGTCACGGCGTCATAGGAGGCCGCGTCGCGATCGACCAGCGCCAGGGCCTTTGGCCGCAGCTCGTCCAAACTTGCCGCAGCGCGAGCCGCCGAAGCCTCGACGGCGGCAAACTTCTCCCCCGCCGTGAAGCGACAGGCCATCCCGACCAACGCCGCTCCGCTCGCCGCCAGGTAGGCGGCCACACTCCCGCCACCGGGTGTCGCCGTCCGCGCTGCCAATGCGTCCGTGAATTCCTTGAGCGAACGATCGGTCAGCGCTGAAGTCGAAGTCATGCGGCGAGTCCGGGTCCTGGTGGCGCGGGATTCTACGGTGTGCTCGCCGGCACAACGATGCGGGTCAGTTGGGGATCGAATTCGCCCACGCTCGACGTCGAGGCGCGGGCCGGGCTCCCTTGGATCCCGACCTGCCCGAAGGGTCAGGGGCAAGTCCGGCCGCCAATCGGAGCTTCGGCCGATCTTCCGTCGTCCCTAAGCCTAGTTTTTCCAATTAGTTACGGTGTCTGACCAGGAAGGTCTTGGGCTGGGCACGGGTCTTGACTACTTTTGGGTCATGCCTTGCGGGCGCCGCGCGCCTTGCCTTGGCGCCACCCTTGCCCGGAGACGCGAGCTGACCACCATCGGCACACGGCCAACGCTCGATTCCATGTGTTCCCTTGCCGCGTCCAAACGCGCGACAGAGGGAGCACTTGCGCTGCGCATGGAGCCGTGCAATGGATTTTTGCACGAGACGTGGCCGCAATGGAGCCGCCGGTCGTGAAGATCGCCTTCGTCACGCCCGAACTCGATCCGTTGGTGCGCAAGACGCCGCTGGCGGAACTGTCGCGCGTCCTGCCGCGGGCACTGCAACAGACCGGGAACGACGTCCGGATCTTCCTGCCCTACTCGCAGGCGATCGACTTGAGCTCGGTCCCCGCCCTTGAACCGATCGGCGTGGTCTCAGTCACCAGCGGTGAGCCGGCGACCTTCTCGATCCACCGCACCACGCTGGACGGCATGCTCGTCTACCTTTTCGGTCATCCGACTCTGTTCAGGGAACGGCAGCCGTACGGCAACGACGAGGGGCCCTATCGGGACAACGGCCGGCGCTATGCGGCCTTCTCGCGCGCCGTCCTGGCGAGCCTGCCGATCGTCGACTTCGCCCCCGACATCCTGCACTGCGTCGATTGGACTACGGGCCTGATCCCGGTGCTGCGCGAACTCGAGTACGCCGAGAGCCAACCGGACCATCCCGCCTCGCGCGCGGGCGTCTACTTCCACATTACGAACCTGGCGATGCAGGGCAGCTTCGAGCGCGACCTGCTGGCTCAGATCGGTGTACCGCTCAGCCTGTTCCAGCGCGTCGACGGCATCGAACTTGGCGGCAAGGTCAACTTCCTGAAGGCCGGCTGCGAGTTCGCGACGATCCTGGGCACGAATTCGATCGGTCACGCGCGCCGCATCCAGGAGCAGGACCGTGGCTACGGCCTCGAGGAAACGTTTCGCCGGCGTTCGAAGGAGCTGATCGGGATCCCGACCGGCGTCGACTACCAGGCCTGGAACCCGCAGACAGACACGCTGCTCGCCCAAACCTACGGCGCCGAGGACAAGAACCTCAACGGCAAGAAACGCTGCAAGACCGCGCTGCAGCAGCAGTTGTCGCTGGAGAAGGCGCCGCGCTCGCCGCTGATCGCGCTGCTCGGCCGCTTCGACACGGACAACGGTTTCGACCTGGTCGCCGAGCAACTGACCTCGATCCTCGAGCACGGTTTCGAGGTCGTGCTAATGGGCGCCGGCCGTCCGGATATGCACGAGCGGCTGAAGACGATGGAGACTTCCTTCGCCGGCCGCTGCCGCCTGATCGAGGGTTACTACGCAAACTCGGCCCACGCCATCCTTGGCGCGGCGGACCTGCTGCTCTTCCCTTCGCACTATGCCGCGGGCAGCGCCCTGTGCGCGATCGCGATGCGCTACGGCGTGGTGCCGATCGTTTATGGGGGCAGCGGACTCGAAGACTACGTCCAAGATCTCGGCGCCAATCCGCGCACGGGAACGGGCTTCCACTTCAAGAGCTACACCGGCGATGGCCTGCTGGCCGGCATCGACGAGGCGCGCAAGCTCTATAAGGATCAGGCCGCCTGGAATACCCTGGTCCGGCGTTGCCTGCAGCAGGACTTCTCCTGGCAGGCGACCGCAGGCGAGTACGTCAAGGCGTACCGTCGGGTGACGCGCCGCACGCGTCCGCGCGAGAAGAGCGCGTAGGTTTCCAGAGTTTAGGGTCCGACGGAGTCATCGTTTGCAAGTCTCGACGCAAGAGCGCTGGGTCGGAATCGACATTGGCGGCACAGCGGTGAAAGCCGGCGCCATGTTGGCCGACGGAACGGTGATCGAGGAAGTCAGCTTCGATCCCGGCTATGCGAAGGGCGCGGCGCACGCTCTGGACGTGATCGCGAGCACGGCGAAGCGACTCGGCGCGACGCGTGCGCTCGGTGTCGGCGTGCCGGGTCAATTGAATCGCGCTGACGGGGTCGTCCTCGACAGCCCGAACATCCCGAGTTTCAAGGGTCTTCGCTTGCGCGCTGAACTTGCGCAGCGCATGGGCCTTTCCCTGGAACATGTGATCGTCGAAAACGACGCCAATGCCGCGGCCCTAGGCGAGCAGTGGCTCGGCGGCGCGCGCGGCAGCCAAGATGTGTTGATGGTGACGCTCGGCACCGGGATCGGCGGCGGGCTGATCCTGCACGGCAAACTCTACGCCGGCATGGGCATGGCGGGTGAGGTCGGACACGTGGTCGTCGACCCTAATGGGCCGAACTGCGGCTGTGGTGCCCGCGGTTGCGTCGAACAATTCTCCTCAGCAACGGCGGCCAAACGTCGCGCGATCGCGGCGGGTCTGCCCGTGAGCGCGCCCGGCGACCTGAAACTGCTCGCGGCGCGCGCGCGCGAGGGCCACGCGCCCGAAAAGCAGCTGCTGTTCGAGATCGGCCGCGACCTCGGGCGTGGACTCGGGCCGGTGATCTGCATGCTCGATCTCCAGTCCTTCCTGTTCGGCGGCGGATTTTCGGCGGCGCTCGATACGCTCGACGCAGGCATTCGCGTCGGCGCGGACGAGCGCAGCTACGGCGGACGCGGTCCGAAACTGCGCCTGCTGCAGGCCAAGCTCGGTCCTTCCGCGGGCTGGATCGGAGCTGCCCGACCGACCGTGCCGGGGCAGCGCACTTGAGCTGCGCGTCGCGGAATACCGGGCGTCCAGCTCAGTAACTGCCGCCCAGTCCCGGGCTGCAGGTAAGCTCGCAACCACGCCCCCCCCAGTTCTCCGTCCCACATGAGCCCGAGCGAAACTTCCATCCTCGTCGAGGGTCTCTCGAAGACCTATTCGAAGCGACTGTTCAAGAAGGGATTTCGGGCGCTCGACGACGTCAGCATCGAAGTCGGCCGCGGCAGCGTCTTCGGCCTGCTCGGCCCCAACGGCGCGGGCAAGACCACGCTGATCAAGATCCTGCTCGGCCTCGTGCGCGGCTTCGAAGGCAAGGCCTCGTTGTTCGGCGAGCCCGCGGGCAGCGTCGCCTCGCGCAGGCGTGTCGGGTATCTGCCCGAAGCTCACCGCTTGCCCACGTACTTGACCGGGCGTCAAGTGATGGAGCTGTTCGGCCAGATGTGCGGCCGCGACATTCCCTTCCTGCGCGCGCGCATCCCCACGCTGCTCGAAAAGGTCGGCATGGCCAAGGACGCCGATCGCAAGATGCGCGAATACTCCAAGGGCATGATGCAGCGCATCGGCCTGGCCCAGGCGCTGATCCACGAGCCCGAACTGATTTTCCTCGACGAACCGACCGACGGCGTCGATCCGATCGGCCGCGCCGCGATCCGCGAAGTGGTCATGGACCTCAAGTCGCGCGGAGTCACGATCTTCATCAACTCGCACCTGTTGATGGAAGTCGAACTGATGTGCGATCGCGTCGTGATCATGGACCACGGAAAAATCCTGCGCGCGGGCTCGATCGAAGAACTGACGCCGCGCACCGGCGTGGCCGAGTTCACGATTCCGATGCCGAATGAAAGTGTCGCGGCACTGCTCGCGGGCATCGGACGCGACTTCGCCTTCACCGAGCGCGGCTTCGACATCGCAGTAACCGAGCCCGAACTCGATCAGTGTGTCGATCGGCTGCGCGCGGCGGGCATTTCCGTGCGCGGGATCTTGTCGCGACGCTTGAACCTGGAGCAAGCCTTCATCGGCCTGGTCAAGAAGGAGGGCTGGAAGTGAGCGAAACCACCAAAGCCCTGTTCAAGGACGCGCTGTATCAGGTCCTCGACAACAAGGTCTTCAGGCTGCTGGCGATCCTGATCCTGGTCATGGTCCTGCCGACGTTCTTGATCGCGGCCAAGCCCGAGAAATTGTCGCTGCTCTTTGGCTTGTACGAATATTCCTACGAGGACGTTTTCCGCTATCTCCCCATCCCCTACACCGGCGCCGAGGACGCGAACGCGAGGGTGATCCAGCTGGTGCAGGGACTGCTGGTCGATCAGATCGCCGGCATTTTCGGTTTGATCTTCGCCATCGCCGCCACGGCCTTCTTCGTTCCTCGCATGGTCGAGAAGGGCGCAGCGGACACCGTTTTCTCCAAGCCCGTGTCGCGCTCGGCACTGCTCCTGTCGCGCTACGTCGCCGGCCTGCTCTTCGTGGCGATTCTCACGGCGGTGCTCGTGGTCGGAATGCACATCGGCCTGCTGCTCAATTCCGGTTACAGCGACGCAGGCTTTCTCTGGTCGATTCCGGTGATGGTCTACAAGTACGCGATCCTGCACGCGTTTTCTTTGCTGATCGCGGTCTGGACCCGCAGCTCCGTCGCCGCGATCTTGACCACGCTGATGTTCTTCGCCTTCAACGGCTGCGTGCACCAGGGCTGGGAAGTCAAGGAATACGGGAGCACGCAACACAAGATCGACTTTGCCGCCGGAGAGACAAACGAAGGCGACGATCCCGGCTCGTTCCTGCGCGGCCTAGTCGTCGTGCTCGACGTGCTGCACTACACACTTCCGAAGACTTCAGACGCGGCGGTGATCGCCAAGAAGCTGCGCACTACGCTCGCGGAGCGCGGCCTCGCGCTCAAAGACGAAACCAGCGGCCTGAAAATCAATGTTGCCCCCGAAGGATTCTCCAAGCAGGAAGTGAACGCGTCCGACTTGCCCACGATCGCACTGTGGACGCAGCAGGACGGCATTGGGCGCATCACGCTGAAGCGCTGGGCTTCCAGCAGGAACGGCCGGCGGCAGGCCTTCAAGGATCTGGACGCCAAGCTCTCCGAGATGGGCATCCGCGACGTCAAGACCGACCGCGACCGCATCCTCGACATGCGCGCGGAGGTGCGCTCCTGGATGGAACCGCGCGGCGATTTGCGCGTGGAACGCAGCACGCTCTTTTTCAATGGCGAGAAGTTCTTGTTCTCCCTCGAATACGAGTTGCCTGAGGGCTCGAGCGAGGATTCGGAACTCCACTCGAAGATCCAGGCCTTTCAGTACAGCTTCGAGCAGGGCGGACTCGGATCCAGGAGTTCGGGGATGTTCTTCGAGCAGCGCGCCGCGTGGTCGGGCGAACTCAAATACAACCTGTGGTTCTCGGTCGGCTCGACACTGGCGTTCATCGCCCTGCTGCTCGGACTTTCGACCTGGAAGTTGTCGCGCATCGACTTCTGATCGAGTGCCGGCTCGCTAGAATGCCGCGATGGCACTGTCGAGCGCGGCACGCAGGGAACTCTCGAAGATCCTGGGGACGCGCGGTGTGGTCGATACGCCCGTTGGACGCTTGGCCTACGAGTCCGACGGACTTGCGCTGATACACGAGACGCCGGAACTCGTGCTGCTGCCGCGCAACACCGACGAATGTGCGCGCGCCATGCGCGTGCTCGCGCAGGAAAACGTTCCGGTCGTCGGCCGCGGCGCGGGCACCGGCCTCTCCGGCGGAGCGACGCCGGTCGCGGGCGGCGCAATCGTCGGCATGGCGCGCATGCGCGACGTGCTCGAACTCAACGTCGAGAATCGCTACGCGCGCGTGCAAGCCGGCGTGGTCAATGTCGACTTGACGGCGATGTGCGCGAAACACGGCCTTTTCTACGCGCCCGATCCTTCGAGCCAGCAGGCCTGCACGATCGGCGGCAACGTCGCGGAAAATTCGGGCGGTCCGCACTGCTTCAAGTACGGCGCGACGACCCGTCATGTGCTCGGGCTGGTGATCGTGCGCGCGGACGGCGAGATCCTCGACCTGTCCATGCCGCGCCTGGAGCCTGACGGCTTCGACCTGGTCGGCTTGTTCGTCGGCAGCGAGGGCACGTTCGGGATCGCGACTGAAGTCACGGTGCGATTGATGAAGAAACCGGCGGCCATTGAAACGTTGCTCGCGGTTTTTCCGTCGCTCGACGGAGCCTGCGACGCGACCTCCGATCTGATCGCCGCGCGCATCGAGCCTTCGGCGATCGAGATCCTCGACAAGCTGACTATCGAAGCCGTCGAAGCCAGCGTGTTCCGCGCCGGTTATCCCAAGCATGCCGAAGCCGTGCTGCTCGTCGAAGCCGAAGGCAGCGAGACCGAGGTCAGCACGACCGTGCGCGACGTCACGCGCATCGCGCGCGCGCGCGGCGCGATCGAAGTGCGCAGTGCGCGCAGCGAGAGCGAACGCAAGAAATTGTGGGCCGGCCGCAAAGGAGCCTTCGGCGCCATGGGCCGCATCGCTCCCGATCTCTACGTCGCCGACGTGTGCGTGCCGCGCACGAAGTTGAAGGAGCTCGTGGCGCAGACGACGCGCATCGCGCACGAAAAGGGCCTCAAGCTCTCCAATGTTTTCCACGCCGGCGACGGCAATCTGCATCCGAACATTTCCTACGACCGGCGCAATCCAGACGAAGTCGAACGCGTGCTGGCCGCCGGTCGCGAGATCATGACGCTGTGCGTCGCAGCGGGCGGATCGCTGACCGGCGAACACGGCGTGGGCCTCGAGAAGCGCGCAGAGATGTGCCTGGTCTTCGACGACGACGATCTGGCTGCGATGAAGAACGTGCGCGAGGCCTGGGATCCGACGCGGCGCCTGAATCCAGGCAAATTGCTGCCGATTCACGCCTGCCGCGAAGCGCGCGCGGCCCTGGCTCCACACAGGCACGCCGAGCGATGAACGAACAGGTCGCCCGCGAACTCGAGCGCAGCTTCGGCCGCGAGAACGTCACGCTGTCGCGCGCGCGCTTCGACGCTGCGGACATCCCCACGCTCGCGCCGCGCTCGCGCGAAGGTTTTCGCGAAGCGCTGTTGCTCGCGCGGCGCGAGGGCTGGACGATCGTGCCCACGGGTCTTGGTTCCAAACTCTCCTGGACGCGCGCGCCCAAACGCGCGGACTTTCTGCTCTCGACCTGGGCTTTTGCCGGCGTGATCGCCTACGAACCCGGCGATGGAACGCTGACCGCGCGCGCGGGCTCGACCATGGCCGAACTCGCGACACGCGTCGCGGGCGGAGGTCACACGTTGACGCCCGACGTGCAACGGCCGCGTCAAGCGACGCTCGGCGGAGTCATCGCCGCGGCGCAGTGCGGCTCCGATCGTCTGCGCTATGGATCCGTGCGCGAGCACGTGCTCGGCCTCGAAGTGCTGCTCGGCGATGGAACGTTCGCGAAGAGTGGCGGCCGGCTGGTGAAGAATGTCACGGGTTATGACTTGCATCGACTGTTCGCCGGTTCGCACGGGACGCTGTGTTTGATCCTCGAAGCGACGCTGCGCCTTTTTCCACTGCCCGAGGAAGATTGCCTGCTCACTGTCGGCGCCGTGAGCCGCGCGCAGATGTTGCAACTTTCGCGAGCCGTGCTCGAAGCCGACGCGCGGCCGATTTCATTCACGGCGCTGCGCGACACTTCGACTTCGGCGGCCGACGAATGGCGGCTTTATCTGCGTCTCGGTGGTCGGCGCGAAGTTGTCGCGGCCGAACGCGCGATCCTTGCACAGAAGCTGCCGGCCTGCGCCTTCCTGGACGGCGGCGCAGCACGCAACGAAGCGCAAGACCTGCGCGACAGGGGCTTTGGCGAAATCGATGGTCCGCTGTTGTGCGTTGAAGTGCGCCCGGCGGCGTTTGCAATCGCCTGCGAATTGCTCGAAGAGCTGCTGCGAACACCCGACGCGGCGGCCTCGTTTCGGCCGCAGTGGCGCTGCGAGCCGGGAGTCGCGCGCATCGATATTGCGCTGCGTCCGCTTGCGCACGATCCACGGCTGCTCGAGCGCTGCGTCACGACGCTGCGCGCCGCGCTGGCGGCGCTCGGCGGTCGCGTGCGTCTGTTCCACGCCGCGAGCGATGTCTCCGTCGATCCCTTCGGCGCGCCGACGGTCGGATTGGACTTGATGCACTCGATCCGCGAACGTCTCGACCCCGCCCGCGTCTTCGGCTCCGGCCGCTTCCTCTAAAACGCGATGAACGACAAGGAACTCGTCGACTACGCGCACACTCTGGACTGCATCCATTGCGGTCTGTGCCTGCGGACTTGCCCGACCTATCAATTGACTGGCAACGAGTCCTCGAGTCCGCGTGGCCGCATCGCGCTGATGCGCGCGGTGGCTGAAGAGCGCCTCGATCCGCGCACGCCCGAGTATGGCGAAGAGCTCGACTTTTGCCTGGTTTGTCGCCATTGCGAGAGCGTCTGTCCCGCCGGCGTGCGCTTCGGCGAGATGATGGAGCACGCGCGTTCTTCGCTGGCGAAAGTCGTCGCGCGTCCGCTGCACGTGCGCTTCGTACGCTGGGCGGGCTTCCAGCACGGTCTGAAATCGCGCTTCTTGCTGGCTCGCGCGCATTCGTTGCTGCGCGTCGTGCAGCGCAATGGCGTGTTGAAGCTCTTGGGCGACGCCCTTGGCGACCGTGGCGCGGGCTTGGTCGCTTTGCCACAAACTCCGCCGGCTGCCGAGCGCAAATTGCTGCCCGAATTCACGGCTGCGAAGACCGCGCGTCAGGGCGAAGTCGCGATGCTCGAAGGCTGCGTAATGCCCGAGATGTACGGTCGCGTGAACCGCGCGACGGCCAGCGTGCTATCGAAGCTCGGCTTCGACGTGCGCACGACGCGCGGCATGGTCTGTTGCGGTGCGCTGCACGCCCACAACGGCGAACTCGACGAAGCGCGCGCGCTGGCGCGGACGATGATCGACGCCTTCGAAAAGCTCGGCTCGGCGGCGCAGGACTCCCCCATCGTCGTCAACTCCGCGGGTTGCGGCGCGCACATGAAGGAAGTCGGCCGGCTGCTCTTTGGTGATCCGCAGTGGAGCGAACGCGCTGCGCGCTTTGCAAAGCGCGTCGTCGACTTCTCGGAGTTCGTAGCGCCGCGCATCGACGCTGGAGTGAACTTGCGCTTCGCTCGCGCCGATGCGCCCTACCGTGTGGCCTATGACGATCCTTGCCACCTCTGTCACGGCCAGCAGATCCGCCACGAGCCGCGCGAGATCCTCGATCGCATGGAAGGCCTGCGGCGCGTCGAGATGCCAGGCAGCGAGTCGTGCTGTGGCTCGGCCGGGATCTACTCGATGCTGCGTCCGGCGGATTCCGCAGCGGTGCTCGCGCCGAAGCTCGCCGAATTCGCGGCGACAAAGGCCGAAATCCTGATCACAGCCAATCCCGGCTGCCATCTGCAGTGGCAAATGGGCCTCGCGCGAACCGAAAGCAAGGCGAAAGTGATGCACATCGCCGAAGTCCTCGACTCCGCATTCTGAATCGGACCGTACTGTCCGATTCAGTTGGCGTGGCTGACGATGCGGCCGAACTTGCGGGTCGCGAACAAGAGCAGGCCACCTAGCAACGGAGCCAGGGCGGCGATCCACAGTCCAAGGCGGAACGACGCGGGACGATAGACGAAGTCGACCTTGCTCGTGCCGGCCTCGAGTTCGACGGCGCAGAATGCGTAGTCGGCACGGAAAAGGGGCACGCGCTTTCCGTTGACGCGCGCTTCCCAACCCGGATAGAGCGCGCGCCGCAGCACCATGTAGCCCGGCGACTCGCGCGTGACTTGCAGCAGCGCGTGATCGGGCTCGTCGCGCAACACCTCGACAGCGGGTTCTTCGATTTCGGCGCGTCCACGCGAGCTGTCGATCGCGCTCTTGCCGGGCAGCGAAAGCACGACGACGTGGTGCGGATCGAGATTGCCCTCGTGCACCAACTTGAAATCGTCCTCGATCCTGCGTGTCGCGATACCGCGGCTGACCGTCGAATAACGCGCCACGGGATTTTCGAGCGCCGCGATCGTGAAGCCGGGAATTTGCGCGAGCGTTTGCCAATGCTCCAACTCGTAGGTCTGGTCCATCAACAGCCCGCCCTGCAGCGCCTTGCCGGCCACCGTCAACTTGCCGTGGGGCCGATGCCCCGGCCGCCGCGGGGATGGCTCGAGGTTCCAGACGACCTCGTGAATCGGCTGCTCGAGCATCACGAACTCGTTCCAATACCAATAATCCTCGCGACCGAACATCGCGACCGCGTTGCCCGGTGACGCATCGGGCGAGCTGATCGTGACGCGCAGCGGACGATAGCGCGCGTCGGGCAAGGGCTCGAAATCGAACAACTCTTCGTGGCGACCAAAACGGTCATTGACCCAGCCGTCGGTCTTGACCGACTTCGTGGCCACCACGCTGCCCGTGATCATGTCCTCGAGCTTCATCACCAGCGTGCAGTGAACGGCCTGCTTGGGAATCGCGAATTGGAAAGCGATGCCCTGCAAACGTTCGCGCTGGCCCAAAATCGTCTGCACGACGTCGCCGCCGGGCAGAATTTCGGAGGTCGTGTAGAGATCGTCGCCTGAAATCAGCACGTTGTCGCACAGCGAATCGACGCGCACCCAATTGCCCGGCGAAGCGACGAAACGCGCGCCGAACTGGCGGATCCACTTCGACTTCGTCTGCAGCACCAGACGCCAGTTGCCGCCGCCCAAACCAAAGGACTCGCGGTACAGCTCATCGTACTTGCGAATCCACATCGCGTCGTAACTCGACAAGGAATTGATTCCGTAGATCGAATTCGTGTGCGGCGGCAGCGTGTCGGAGCCCAAGATCACGACAGGTTCGGCCTTGGCGATGCGCTTCAGTTCCTGGATCGATGCGGTTTCTGGATAAACGAATTTGTCCTCGGCCGTCGGGTTGTAGTCGCGCATGGGCCAACCGGACTGCAGGAAAACGGCGGCGAGGATCACGAGCTGCAGGATTGGTTGCATCCACTTCGACCGAACTACCCACAGCAATACGAGCGCGACAAGTCCGGCGGCGAAGCTCAGCACGATGAACTTCATGTGCTCGGGAATGTATGCATCGGAGCCCGGCGGCATGCCCTTGGCGTAACCGCTGTGTCGCAGCTTGTTGAACAGGGGCCAGGCCCCGCTCAGGCGCCTGCTGTCGAACACGATCGTGAACCACAGGGCAAAACCGCCGCACAAGAAGGTCCCGAGCGCAGCCCGCCAGCGTGCGCGCGCGTTCGAGGTCGCGATCGCATGCACGGCGATCGCGGCGCAGGCGCTCATGGCGAACAGGCCGATCGGCTGACTGCGATTCAGCGGCGCCAGATCGAGCGTCGGTAATCCGCCGAGGAATCGGCCTACGCCGAAGATGTCGTATGCGTAGAAGAACCACAGGATCGCCACGCACACGAAGAAGCGCGCCACACGCAGTCGCCTCACGAAAAAGATCGCACTCGCGGCGACGAGCATCGCACTGGCGCCGATATAACAGGTGTTCGCGGACTCGTAGTTGGGCGGCGGCAGCGCGTAGTTGAGGTGATAGAGCCGCGACGGGTTGCCAAAGAGATCTGGAAAGGCGTAAAGCGTCCAGGTGATCGGATCGAGCGGCGTCTGATCAAACGAGCGCAGCACGAGCACCGTCGAGTTCTTCAAGTACTCGAGAAACGGCAGGATTTGCGGTGCGCCCATGGCCACGCCGATCAAAGCAGAACCCAACAAGCGCGCGGCAAGCCACAGCGCTCCGCGCGCCGATCCACAGTCGAGCCATTCACGCCAGGCGATGCCCACAAGTCGCGTCGCGATCCACAACGCCACGAGCAACACGCTGAAATAGAACGGCTCCGGTTGGCCGCACAGCACGCCGACGGTCAGCGTCAACGCCAATCCAAGACACGCGCCGAGCACTCCGCGGCCGTTTTCTCCGCGCCGCAACGCGAGCTCGGCGAAGTACAGGCCCGCGGGCAGCGCGCTGACCGCCGCCGCGTGCGGATAAGCCAGCAGCAAAACGTTGTGGCCGCTGAACGTAAACGCCGCCGCGCCGATCAGACAGGCCAGGCTGCCCAGACCCAGTAGATCGAGGAACAGAAAGGTGAAAAGTCCGAGCGCTCCAAGCTTGAGGAACGCACTGACAAGCAACGCGGGCTTCAAGTCGAGCAGGTAGAACGGAACGCTGAACGGCGAAAAGACCGCGGACTGATAGTTGGCGAGGTGCGGCTGTCCCGCGGCATTTCGGTCGTCCCACAGCGGCACGCGCCCCGCGCGCAACTCGTCGCGGTTGAACAAGAGCCAAGGCACCATCTCGGTCACCGGATCCGAGAGCAGGCGATTGCCGGGCACGTGGCCGCGCTCGACCTGCGTCAGCGAATAATCCTGGCTCAGATCCGCGGCGGAGTAGCTGTGCGTGCCGTACTTCGAGAGCGGCGTCGAGAAAAAACACGCGAGCAAAAACGCGAGCACGATCACTGCGAAGGCAAAACGCCAGCGCGTGCGCCGTCCAGGATCGTTCGCGGTCGCGGATGCCATGGATTTCAGTGCGCTGCCTTCCACTGAACGATGATCTCACACAGCCGTTCGGCCAGGCGAGCGTGTCCGCGTTTGGAGGGATGGACGTCGTCGTTGGGCAGGAAAAAAAGGTGCGGGTCGCCGTGCTCGAGCTCGAAGTAGTTGCGGAAATCGCCGCGTCCGTCGACGCACAGCGTGGTACTCGCCTTGGCGAAATCAAGAATCGTCTGGCTGTACTTGCGCAGGATCGCAAGGCTCATGTCGACCCCGCGGCGGCGCGGCATCGAGAGCAGCACGAGCGTGGCGCCATCGGCATCGACCAGCCGCCGAAGCTCGGCCAGGCCCGCTTCGAATTCGAGGGGCGAGACGCGGCGCACGCCGTGGTACTGCGTCTCGAAGTCCAGCTCGCCGACGTGCGGACGGTTCTCTTCGAACTCGACTTCGCGGCGCTCGATGGCCTCGCGCGCGGCAGCATCCTCGGAATGCAGCGCATCGAGAGCGCGGGCGATCAGTTGCAGCACGCGCAGCTTTGCTCGCGCGCGCTGCGCGAAGACACCGAGCGCCGACTCGCCGGCCCCCGCCTGTGCGATCTTCTGCACGTCGTTCAGTCCCTGGGCCATGAAATGATCGTTGATCGCGCCAAAGGCCGCGATCACGAGATCGGGATGGTAGTCGCGCACGCGCGCGCGGTAGCGCTCGATGCCCTGCAACAAGGAAAATCCGACCACGCCGAAGTCGAGCACTTGCGCACGCACACCCGCCGCGCTCAGGCGCGCTTCGAGCTGCGCCGAATAAGTCTGCTCGTAGGGAACGCCGTAACCGAAGGTCGAAGAATCCCCAAGCGTCGCGATCCGCAGCACGCCGGCCGATTTTTCCCGGGCGCGCTCGGGCCCGCGATAGCCCGCGGCGTTCACGCTCTCGCCCGCGGGACTCCAGGCGCTGGGGATCGGCGCGCCGGGCCGCGGCTCCCACAGTTGCCGGGCGGCGACGCGGTGCAAGCCCTTGCCCAACCGCAGGTCGCGATCCTCGAGCTTGTTCCAGATCGCGATCGGATCGTCGCCCGGCGGATAGTCGAAATCGAACGCGCGCAGGCCGACTTCGAGCAGGGCCAACCCGGCGATCGCCCCAAGAGAGCTGAGCAACGAAAGGAGCAGACCTTTCTTGAACATCAGCTGGGCCATGGATCGCGGGGACTCGCGCTCGAAGCATCGTACGCCCAGGCTCGCTTGTGTCTAGAATCCTCCCCCCTCGCCCGCCAGACTCCTCCTCCGATTCCGAAGTTTCATGACCACGCACGAGCCGTCGAGCGCCGATTCGAAGAGCCCCGAGCTGTTGCCCAACGGCAAGCTCAGCTGGAAGCGCGTCGCGAAGGTCGCCTGGCTGACGCTGACCAACCCGCCCGCCAACGGCTATTCCTATGAAATGATGCGCGACCTCGACGAGGCGATTTTGCGCGCTCGTTTCGATACCGAGGTCGAAGTCATAGTCATCGCCGGAGCGGGCGAGAAATTCTTTTGCGCCGGCGCGGACATTTCGATGCTCGGCGCCGTCACGCCTGAGTTCAAGTACGCCTTCTGCCTGCACGCCAACGAGACGCTGCGCAGGTTGGAGGAGACGCCGAAGCTCGCCATCGCCGCGCTCGGCGGGCACTGCGTCGGCGGCGGACTCGAGATCGCCCTGGCCTGCGACCTGCGCATCGCGCGACGCGGCAGCGGCAAGTGCGGCCTGCCTGAAATCAACCTGGGTGTGCTTCCGGGAACCGGCGGGACCCAGCGCTTGGCGCGCTGCGTCGGTCGCGCGCGCGCGATCGAACTGATGGCCAGCGGCCGGATGATGGACTACGACGAAGCGCTCGCACTCGGCATCGTGCAGCAAGTGCAGGA
>JAYUUV010000327.1:0-8459 GCA_043754695.1 Planctomycetota bacterium | reverse complement strand
GTACCAGCCGGCCGCGACGTAACACAGGTCGAGCGCCGCCGAGCCGAAACGCCGCTCGCCGCGGATGTCGTAGAAGAAACGGCCGAAGTTGGCGAGGTTGTTGTGCGGCACGCCGCTGCGTTTGTAGGGAAAACCCGTGGCCAGGATCGCATCCTTCAGTTCCCGGGTGGCCGAGACCCGCAGGCGCCGGCCGTCCAGGAACGCGCCACCATCACGAATGGCCCAAAACGTTTCCCCGAGTTTCGGCGCGTGCACCACAGCAAGTTCGGGCGTCGTGCCGCGGTAGAGGCCCATGGAGACACAAAACGCTGGCAGCTGGTGGACGAAGTTGACCGTGCCGTCGAGTGGATCGAGGAACCAGCGCAGCTCATCGTCGCCGCCACGCGCGTCGCGCGTCTCCTCCTCGGCCTCGATGGCGTGCTCGGGAAACTCCGCGCGCAGGCGCGCGACGATCCAGCGCTCACTGGCGAGATCCGCGGCAGTGACCAGGTCGCGTTCGACGTCCTTGGAAGTGACCTGCTCAGGGCGCAGGCGGCCGTAGTGCTCCATCAGGATCGCGCCGGCTCCGCGCGCGATCTCGAGTGCCGCCGCCAGCACGCGCTCGCGATCGAGCGCTGGTGAGGGACTCAAGGATCGACTCCGACCAGGAGTTCGCAGATCTCGTCTTCCATCGGTTTCCACACCGTGGTGTTGAGCCCGCCGAATTCCTCGTAGTTGACGACGATCGAGAAGATCAACTCGCCGTCGCCCTTGCACAGGGCGATGCCCGACAGCGCGCTCGTGCCGCCGATGAAACCGGTCTTGGCGAACACGCGGCCCTTGGCGGAAGAATGGCGCATGCGATCGTCCAGCGTGCCCGAAACACCTGCGACCGCGAGCGAAGCGCGGAAGAGCTGCGCGGTGAGCGCGTCGCCCTGCGTCACGGCCTGCAACATCGCGGTGAGCTGGCGCGCGCTGACGCGATTCAAGTCCGAGAGACCGGAACCATCGACTTGACGGAAGCCCGCCTCGGTGACGTGCAAGCGCTCCATGGCCGCGAGCGCAGCAGCCTGGGCTCCTTCGCGTTTCGCGCTGCCGAGGAATGCGTTGGCCGTCCCCAGGTAGACCTGGTCCGCGACCGCGTTGTTCGATTCCTGATGGATCGGCGCCAGATAATGAACCAGCGGCGTGCGGATGCGCGCGAGCACGCGGCCCGCGGCGCTGCGGCGCTCGCGCACGAGCTGGCCTTCGATGTGGATCTTGCGCGCAGCGAGTTCGTGGAGCAGCACCTCGCCGAACAGGTTCACGGGATCAGGCACCGGACACGAATCGACAAAGGGCCGCGAGGACTTCGGAATCGTGCCGCGCACGATCAGTCCAGTCGGGCGCGCGTCGATGCCCAATTTGGTCTGCCCAGACACGACCGTCATCGAGTTGAAGTGCCGCTCCAATCCGTAACCCGCTGGCTCGACGTCGATCTCGGCGGCGGAACCCGTGGACGTCGGCGTGACCCGGACGGTCAGGCAACCGCGATTGGCGCTGAACCCTCCGGACAGCGAGCAATACTCGCTGCTGCGCTGCTCGGGGCCAGGCCAGCCCGGCGGAGGCGCGGGCTTGTCGAAACTGCCTTCGTCGAGCACGAGGTTGCCGCTGACGCTGGAGAGTCCGCTGCGCGCGAGTTCGTCGAGGGCGGGCGCCAAGAGTGCGCGCACGCTGCCGCCGCCGTCCATGTCGAACAGCGGATCGCCACAAGCGCGCAGTACGAGGTCGCCTTCGAGCCGGCCTGCCTGCAGCGTGCCGCGCGCTTCGATCGGCGTGACGAACGCCCAATCGGAGCCGAGCAAGGTCAGCGCCGTGACCGTGGTCACGAGCTTCATGTTCGAAGCCGGACGCAGCATGCGCGACGCTTCGATGCCGAATTCCGCTCCGCTGGCTGGATCACGCACATGCACGGCAACTCGGGTCGATCCAGCGTCGACGTGGCCTTTGCTCAAGGTCTCGGCCTTGCGCTTGTAGCGCTCGACGATCGGACGGATGCGCGCGCCCAGTTGATCGAGTCGCGCCTGCGAAGCACCAGTGGGGATCTTGGCAGGCCCCCGGGCGGTGTCGGCAACGCCTGGACGTGCGAGTTTCGCGGCGGACGCGGGCGACAGAGCCGACGCCGCCGGCGCCGAATCAGGACGCGCCGCCTTGGCCGTCGGATGGATCAGCCCCCAGAGGAACCAGGCTCCAACGACGTTGGCGCCAAGGATCAGTGCGACTCGGAGGGCGGAGGCGGACGTGCGTCGTCGTCGGTGAACAGCCATGTGCAGTTGTAAGCAAGGTGCGCGATGTTCAGGATTTTTTCCTGATCGAGCTTGTCCAACGTGTCGCGCCACGTGTGGTAGTCGAGGTTCTTGTCGATGGGCAGCCCCTCGAAGAAGAACAGAGTCGGAATGCCAAGTTGGTGGAAAGAATAGTGGTCGGAGCGTTGCCACAACTCCTCGCCCTGGCGCATGGTCACATCCTTGATGCCCGTGCGCGAGAGTTTCAGTCCGCGGTTGATGATCTTTTCGAGCGTCGGATTCTGCACCAGACCGAGCACGGCGCAATTGTCCTTGTCGCCGAAGCCGAGCATGTCCATGTTGACCATGGCAACCACCGACTTCGCATCGACCGGCAGCTTCGCGGCGATCGCTTTCGAGCCGAGCAGGCCGTCCTCCTCGCCTGAAAACGAACACAACAGGAGCGAGCGCCTGGGTTTCGCCACGCAGAAGGCCTGGGCCAGTTCGAGCAGCGCCGACGATCCTGAAGCGTTGTCGTCCGCGCCGGTGCCGATGCGGCCGCGCTCGTCGACGCCGATGTGATCGAGGTGCGCGCCGGCGATCACGATTTCGGCGGCCAGTTTGGGATCGCTGCCAGGAATCCAACCGACAAGGTTGGCAGCGTCGACGTCCTTGCGGCGCGTCTTCGAGCGCAGGGCCACCTCGCGGCCCTTCTTCTCGCGCCGCAGCGGCCGCACGGTCGAATCGATCTTGGCCGCGAGCGCCTCGACGTCCTCGCCGAGAAGCTCATTCGCCGTGGCCATCGAAATCTCGAGCGTCGGCAGCATCACCAAGCGCTGCGGATCCTTGCCTTCGCGGTTGGCTTTGGCGTCGTTCCAGGTCGCGAAGGTGTAGCGGAAGCCGAGCGCGGCGGGCGGCAGGATCTCGGGTTTCTTCTCGCCAAGACCAGGCGAACTCTTGGCCGGCGGAGCAGGCGGCCGACGTACCACGACGGCTCCTTCGGCACCCGCTTTGCGAAGGTTCACCAACTTGAACCACAGATTCGCATCGACGGAGATTTCGGGCCCTTCGAAACGCTTCGGAGTTCGCGGTTCGCCCTCGAGGATCATCGCGATCTTGCCCTTGAGACCCTTGGCCGGGATCTCGTCGAACTTCTCGGTTTCCGAGTCGATGCCGTAGCCGACGAACTCGATTTCGCCGCGCGCCTCGCCATCGGTGTGCGACAGCGGAACGAAGTCCTTGAGCAACACGAACGGCTTGGACTCCAGCGGCGGGACCTCGAGTGTCAGACCGCAGCCCTCCGGATCGGGTTCGGGAAGCGATATCGAATAGTTGCGGCGGTAGGCGACCAGGGTCTGTGCGCGTCGCTGGTCAGGGGGCAATTCCGCGGCCAGAACCGGAAGATCGGGCGGAAGGGCGACACCGGCTTCGAACCAGGCCTCCGCTACGTAGTCCTGGGCCCGAGTCAATCCGACCGAGGGCGTGTCGCGGCCTTCGAGTTCAGGCGATGCGAAATGGCGCAAATGCCTGCCCAGGTCGCTCGCCGTGATCGTCTTCTCCCCCGCCGCGCGGTCCTGAGCCGCAGCCAGCCCGGCGAGCAGGACGATCCAGACGAAGTGGTGCGCTCGGAAAAACATGCTGCGCTGTGAAAGCTAACCCGCCGGAGCGCTCTGGAGCTAGCGAGTTCCGCGCCCCGCGTTCGCTTCCGCGAGGTGAAAGCGCCAGGCGTCCGTGACAATGTCCTCGATCGCCGCGCGCTCCGGCTTCCAGCCCAGCCGCTCGAAGGCCGCATTGCCGCCGCTGATCAGTCGCGGCGGATCGCCCTCGCGGCGCGCGACCACGGCCGTGGCGATCTTGCGCCCGCTGACCTTGCGGCAGGTATCGATGACCTCGAGCACCGAAAAACCCGTGCCTGTGCCGAGGTTGCAGGCGAGCCGCTCGGCACCCGACTGCAATTTGCCGAGCGCCATCAAATGCGCGCGCGCCAGATCCTCGACATGGATGTAATCGCGGATGCAGGTGCCGTCGGGCGTGTCGTAGTCGTCGCCGAAGATGCTGATTTTCTCGCGCAGGCCGAGCGCCGTGAAAAGGACCAAGGGAATCAAGTGCGTCTCGGGGACGTGGATCTCGCCCAGTTCGCCCGACTGCGACGCGCCGGCCGCGTTGAAGTAGCGCAGCGCCGCGAAGCGCAGTCCGTAGGCACGCGAAAAGTCCTCCATCATATGTTCCATGTGCAGCTTGGTCCTGCCGTAGGGCGAGATCGGCTGCTGCGGATGACTCTCGTCGATCGGCATGCGCACCGGATTGCCGTAGGTCGCGCAGCTCGAACTGAACACGATGTCGCGACAACCGCCGGCGCGCATCGCCTCGAGCAAGTTCCAGGTGTAGTGCACGTTCTCGAGGTAGTACTTGGACGGTTCGGTGACCGACTCGCCGACGTAGGTCTTGGCCGCGAAGTGCACCACGGCGACGGGCTTGTGCGTCGCGAAGACGCGATCGAGAGCGGCGCGATCGCCGAGGTCGACGTTCTCGAACGGGCCCTGCACGAAACGGCTATGGCCGGTCGAGAGATTGTCGAGCACCACAGTCGGGATGCCGAGCTGCCGAAAGAGGCGCGTCGTGTGGCTGCCGATGTATCCGGCGCCGCCGGCGATCAAGACGGGGCCCTGGATCTTCGCTGAGGACGGATGCGCTGCGCTCATATCCAGAGCCTAGCGCCGCGTTGGCGGCTCGCGCCATCCTTGGATCACGCTGTCGTGACAACACTGGCGCCGGCGGCGGCCATGTCGTTCCAAAAACTCGGCCAGGATTTTGTGACGCTATCGGGATCGAGCACGTCGACTTGGTCGCGAGCAAGGCCCAGCAAGGCAAAGGCAAAGGCCATGCGATGATCGCCGCGCGAATCGAGTTCGAGCCTTCCCTGCGTCGCATGCCCCGGAAAAACGTCGAGCGTCGTGTCGGTCGCGATCACGGAGAGGCCCAGGGCCGAAAGCGCTTGCGCGAGCACGCTGATGCGCGCGGATTCCTTGCCCTGCAGCGTGCCAAGTCCGCTGAGCAGCGAGCGTTGGCCCAGACGCAATGCGGCCGTGGCCGCAACCGCGGCGAGCACCGGCGCAAGATCGGGTTCGTTGCTCAAATCGAGGCGCGCGCCGCGCGTGATCTTGCTTCCGGCAAAAATGCCGCCGCTGTCGAAGCCGGCGTCGCAACCAAAAGCGCGTAGGTGCTCGACGATGCGTCGGTCTCCCTGAAGCGAATCCGCATTGAGCCCTGAGATCGAAATTCTTCCTCCGCTGATGCAAGCCGCGGCGAGCAGCACCGCGGCGGCGCTGGCGTCAGGCTCGACGAGCACGGGCAATGCCGGCGCGCGCAGCGGACCGCGCACGAGAAAACTCTCGCCCTCGCCGGCGATCGTTCCTTCGATCCGCACGCCGAAGAGTGACAGCGTCGCCATCGTCATCTCGACATAGGGGCGGCTTGGGATTTCCCCGCGCACGACGATCTCGATCGGATCGGGCCAGGCCGAGGCGGCGACGAGCAGTGCACTGACTTCTTGGCTCGATGATGGCGAGACGAGTTCAAGCAACGACGGTGGTCCGATGGGCAACACGACAACGGGCCAGCCGTGGGCGCGACCCTTGAATCGAAAGCGCACGCCTGCATTTTCGAGCGTCTTGAACAACGCCGGGCTCGCACGCGCGAGCAGCGAACCGCTCGCTTCGAAGTGCAAGGTCTCGCCGGGACGGCCGCACAGTCCGGCCGCGGCGGTGGCGAGGCGCGCCAGCGTTCCCGACTCGCCCAACTGCAGCTTCGCGCTGCTGCGCCAACCCCGTGAGGGACCTGGGGCCAGGCCGCGGACGCCGAGAGTTCCGTCCGCGTGAGGAAGGAGCTCCGCCCCGAGCTCGTGGATCAAGTCGCGAGCGCGTTTCACGTCGTCGCCGGTCGTTTTTTCCGTCGCAAGCCCGCCGACAATCGTCGGTTCGCCGCACAGCGCAGCGACCACGAGCGTGCGTTGGGCAAGCGACTTCGAGGCTGGCGCGCGCTGCACACCGAAAAGGGGATTTCCCGGCCGCAGGCCGCAGCGTTTCAGGCTCACGCCGGCGATTGTAGCCGCCCGCCCGCTGGGTCATACTCGCCGCCCCACACCGTCCGAGGATCGCGCGCTCGTCCGCCGCCGGCAACGCGCCATCTGGAACCCAATCGCCGCAGTCCCCATGAGCACCACCGCCGTCTACCTGGGCCGAAACAAGACCCTCTCCCACCTGCGCGCCGTCGCCAGCGGAAAGGTCCGCGACATCTACGAGATCGACGCGCGCCATCTGCTGTTCGTGACCAGCGATCGCGTCAGCGCCTTCGACGTGGTCATGTCCGAAGGCATCGCCAACAAGGGTCGCGTCTTGACCGCGATCTCGGCTTGGTGGTTCGAGCACACGCGCGACTTGATCGCCAACCACCTCGTCTCGACTTCCGTCGAAGACGTGCCCGGCCTCGACGCAAAACTCAAGGATGAGCTGCGCGGCCGGATCATGGTCGTGCGCAAGGCCGTGCCGACCACGGTCGAATGGGTCGTGCGCGGTTACCTCGCCGGCTCCGGTTACAAGGAGTACAAAGCGCGCGGCAGCGTGTGCTCGATCCCCTTGCCCGCGGGCTTGGAACTTTCGTCGCGGCTGCCGCAACCGATCCTGACGCCGACCACCAAGGAGGAGCACCACGATCTGCCGCTTTCGCCGGCGGAAGCGCGCGAACGCGTCGGCGCGACAGTCTTCGACGCGGCCCACTCGGCTTCGATGGCACTGTTCGAGCGCGCGTCGCAGATCCTCGCCAGACACGGCATCCTGCTGGCCGACACGAAGTTCGAATTCGGCCTGCTCGACGGCAAAGTGATTCTGATCGACGAGGCGCTGACGCCGGACAGCTCGCGCTTCTGGCCGGCCGATCATTGGAAGGCCGGACAGAATCCGCCCAGTTACGACAAGCAGATCCTGCGCGACTGGCTCGAGAAGCAGCCCTGGAACAAGGAACCCCCGCCGCCGAAAATCGCGCCGGAGATCCTGGAGCGGACTTCGGATCGCTACCTGGAAATCTGCAAGAAGATCACCGGCCGAAACCCCGAGGGAATCTGAGCATGAAAGTCGCGCTGTTGATGGGCTCGGACTCCGATTTTCCGCGCTTGGAGCCGTGCGTCGCGCAACTCAAGGAGTTCGGCATCGAGTGCGAAGTGCGCGTGCTCTCCGCCCACCGCACGCCGGCCGCGGTGATCCGCTTCGTCGAAGAAGCACCCGGCCGCGGCATCGGCGTGTTTCTTTGCGCGGCCGGCGGCGCGGCGCACCTCGCAGGAGTCGTCTCGGCGCACACCGATCTTCCGGTGCTCGGCATCCCGATCGACAATCCGCCGCTGGGCGGACTCGATGCGTTGCTCGCGACGGTGCAGATGCCCGGCGGCGTACCTGTGGGCACGCTGGGTGTCGGCGTCGGCGGTCCGGTCAACGCGGCGATCCTCGCGGCGCGCATCCTGGCGCTCGGCGACAAGGCGCTGGCGACGAAATTGCTGCGCTTCCGCGCGGCGCAAGCAGAAAAAGTGCTCGCCAAGGACCGCGCACTGCAGGCGAAACTGTCGTAATCCGCATGGCCGTCGAAACGATTCGCTGGGAAGGCGGCCGGCCCGGGCGCGCGCGCATCCTCGAGCAGACGCTTTTGCCGCTCGAGACGCGCTACGTCGAACTTTCGAGCGTGTCCGACATGTTCGATGCGATTCGCCGCCTCGCCGTGCGCGGCGCGCCGGCCATCGGAGTCGCTGCGGCTTACGGGATTCTGCTCGGCGTGCAGGGCGCGAGCGCCTCCAGCGCCCAGGCGCTGGTGACGCTGACCGAGGAAACCGCGGCGATCCTCGCGCGCTCGCGACCGACGGCCGTCAATCTTTTCTGGTCGCTCGAGCGCATGGTCGCGCGCGCCAAACGCGAGCACACGTTGCGCGCCTCGGCCGACTCGATCATCGCCGGCCTGTTCGAAGAAGCCCACGCCATCGTCGAGGAGGACCGCGCGATCTGCCGGCGCATCGGCGAAGTCGGCGCTACGCTGATCGGTCATGGCCAGACGGTGCTGACGCACTGCAACGCCGGCGGACTGGCCACCGCGGACTACGGCACGGCGCTCGCGCCGATCTACGTCGCCAAGGATCAGGGCAAGAGCGTGCACGTCTTCGCCGACGAGACGCGCCCG
>JAYUUV010000326.1:0-5367 GCA_043754695.1 Planctomycetota bacterium | reverse complement strand
CCGCGCGACATCGGCGAGGGCCGTGGTGTTGTGAGACGCGATCGCACGCACGAGCAACGCCTTGGCCTTGGCCTCGTAGCGATCCGCGCAGGCGGCCTGTGCGGCGGGCGGCAGTCTGGCGAGCAACTCGCGCGCCGCGTCGGCGGCTCCGCGGTAGACCTGCTGATTCGATCGCAGCGGAGGTTCAGCACCGAGCGGCAGCGCGATCACCGAATCGGAGTGTTCGTCGATCAACTGGTCGATGCTCGTGACAGCTTCCGTGAAGCGGCCGGCATTCACGTGGGCCAGTGCCTGGTCGTAGAGCGCGCGCGCGCTTTGCCTGTCGTGGATCGAAAACGGGCGCGACTCGATGAAATCCCCGGGACTTTGCTGCTCCTGGGCGAGCAGGCCTGATCCGCTGCAGGAAAGGATCAAGAGCGCCGCGGCGAACCGAGTCGCGTTCGATTCGCGCGGGCGCTCTGCTGCAGCGGGGCAGCGTGCCGTTCGTACCGTCGGGAATTTCGCGCCGCGCATCGTGGGCCCTCCTAGACCAGCTCCCAGCGCTTGCGCAGCACCCATTCGGCGGCCAGCAGTCCCAGCACGATCCACAGCGTCGCCCAGCGGTCCCAGACGTCGTCGAGACGCGACGAGATCGGTTCACGCCGCTCTTCGCCGCCGGGGAATTGCGCCAGCAGTTCGTCCAACGTGGAAAGTTCGACCGCCTTGCCGCCGGTCAATGCGGCCAGTTCGCGCAACAGGCCCGGATCCGGCGAGGGATCCTGGTTCTCCAGGCTCGGCAGGGCGACTTCGAAGTCCGCCGAAGCGACGCGCGTGCCGCCGCCCTCGATCCACACGCGATAGGAGCCCAGGCGCTCGGCATCGAGCGTCGAGCGATAGATGCCGGGCCGGCCCGGCACCATCGGCAATTCCAGGCGAGTTTCGCGGCCCTCGGGATCGCTCCAGGCGACTTCCTGCAGCGGCGCGCTCGCGGGACGGAAATCCTCGTCGAGCACGCGTGCTTCGACCGCCGCGCGTTCGCCGAGCGTGTAACTCGTGCGCGCGACCTCGATGCGGTAGCGTCGATCGCCGCTCTTGAGCCGGCCGAGCGCGAGCCAGCGGATCGCGTTGCGCCAAAAACGCTCGTGGTAGGTGTCGCCGTAGTGGAAGCGCCAGCGCCACGATTCGTCGAAGCCGACGAACAACGTGCGCCCCGAGGGGAAGTAGCCGGCGACGAGCAGCGGATAACGGCCCGAAGAATTCTCGAGCGTCGGGTGGCGCAGCAAGACCTGCGTGCCGGGTTTCGCGCGCGAGATCGGCGCGAACCAGTACATGCCCGACAAACCCGAGGGGTCCTCCCACAATTTGCGGTTCAACGCCGCGTCGGGCAAAAGGCGCACGACTTCGTGCGGCAAGAGTGGATCCTCCAGGCGCGGTTGCCAGGGCGTGCGCGCCATCGACAGCGCGTTTTCATCGGAGGCATCGACGGCGACGGGCAACAATTCCTCGAGCGGCGTGCGCAGGAAAGCGCGCGGGTTGTCGTGTTCGCCGGCGAGGAACAACAGGCCGCCGCCGCGCTCGACGAATTCGCGCAGGCTCTTCATGAACTCGTCGGCGCGCGCGGGATCGGCTGAAATCGTGTACGGATTCACGTCGCCCAGGATCACGACGTCGTAATTCGAAAGCAGTTCCTTGCGCTCGGTGGGCACACTGGTCAGCGGCGTCAGCCCGCGCGAGGTTTCCTGCGGAAAATCAGGCGCCGCCGACATCAGCATGCAGCTGACTTCGAGCTTTTCGTCCGAGCGCTTGAGCAGCTCCTTCAGGAAGCGGTACTCCCAGCGCGGGTAGCCGTCGACGTACAAGACGCGCACCTTGGCGGGCGTCACATGCACCGAGAATTCGAGCGAGTTGTCGTCGAGCAGGGTCTCGCCCTCGATCGGCGGCACGCTGACGCGGAAACGGCGCTCGCCTGTGCGCGGATCGGCCGGTCCGGCGCGGGCCAACAGCGTCGCGCGTTCGCCGGTCTCCGTCAGCGCCAGTTCTTCCTCGGCGGCGACGGTCGCGATCCCCGAGTGCAATTCCTCGAGCTGCACGTTCGTGCGCTGACCCGCATCGACACCGCGGCCGACCACGCGCACGATCGCTGCGATTTCGTCGCCCTCGAGCGCCGTGGTCGGAGCTTCGACGATCTCGATCAGCGCGTTCTTCTCGCGGCGTGCATCCCCGAGCAGCACGGTGTGCAGCGGTACGCCCGCGGCGGCGGCGACGCGCGCCGCGTCGAGCGGCGAAAGACCGGCGTTCGAGCGTCCGTCGCTGATCACCACCAAGTCGGTCACGTGCCGGCCGCGGTGTGCGGCCAGTACGCCGTTGACAGCGTCGCCCAGGCGCGTGCTGGCGCCGTGACCCTCCAGATGTTCCGCCGGGAGCTCGGGCGTCGCCGGATTCTGCGCGCCCGCGAAGGGCAGCAGTCCGTCGGCAAAACGGAAGCTGCGCGCGAGATAACCCTCCGCCGCGAGGTGCGGCAGCAGGACTTTGTGCAGCACGGCTTCCTCGAGTTCCAAGCGCATCGTTTCCGCGGCCGGCTTGCCCGCCAGGTTCTCGGCGGCTTTGCGCCCCGCCTCGTCGCCGGAGTAGGCGTCCTTGCGCCGCATGCTGGCCGAATCGTCGAGCAGAATCAGCACCTCGGGTTGCTGAACGTCCTCGCGCCGCTCGACCAGCACCGGGCGGAAAAGGACGATCAAGAGTGCGACGATCGCGGCCATGCGCAGCGAGGCGAGCAGCAGTCGCGCTCGAAGCGAAAGGCGTTCGCCGCGATAACCCGCGTAGCAGACCGCGAAAACCAGCGGAACCACGACCAGCACCAGCACCCAGGCCGGCGGCAAATCGATCAGTCGCAGGCTGGCGCGCGTGCCGATGCCTTGCAGGCCGCCCTGTTCCGCCCCGCCCTGCAGGGCAAGCGGGAGCCACGCTTGAATGCTCATGCGCGCACGCTCCGCGTCCGGCCGATCCACGCGGCCCACAGTGTTTCCAGGACGATGCAGGCCAGCGCGATCCAGGCGATCGTTCGCCACAGTTCGCCCTTCTGTTCGCGAGCGCTGTCGTCGTCGCGCGCGCCCTTTTCGACGGCACCTGCGGGTTGCAGCGCGGGATGCAACGCCGCGAGTTCCGCGGCGGACATACGCGCCAGATCACTTTCACGCGTGTCGAGCGCCACGGCAAAAGGCAGGTTCGCGCGGCCTTCGACTTCGATCTCGTAAAGACCAGCGCGCTCGGTCGCGCTCAGCGTGGGCAGCAGCCAGACGCCCGGGCCGATTGGTTGCGCGTCGCCGGGGATCGGCCGGCGCGTGCCGTCCGGCGAAAGCAGCGCGAGCTTGCGCGGGAACGTGTCCACGCGCGCGCTGTAGGGACTGGCGACGGCGAGATTGGGGTCGGTATCCGCCGTCGCGCCCGCATAGCGCACCAATTCGTGCACGAAAGGCACCAGCGTGCGCGGCGACTCCGGCATGCGCGTCCAATCGGCGTCGATCGTCGAAGTCCACAGGAACACACGGCCACGATCGAAAGCGCGTTCGATCAGCGCCGGGCTCTTCGCGCTGTCGTCGAAGCGCGCCAATACGCGCGCGTCGGCGAGCGGACGGGTCTCGAAGAAACCGTAGAAGGGCACTTCGGTGAACAAAGGCTTCCAACGCTCGTCGGCGAAGAAGGAAAGCGCCGGGTGCGTGGCTTCGAAGTCCTGGATGCGCCAATAGCGTTCGTCGCGCGCCACGAGCGAGCGCGAGACGAGTTCCGCAGGCAAGAGGCCCGTGCCGTCGGCCTGGAACAGGCGCGCGGAGTAGGCCAGCGGATCGGCGCGATCGCCGAGCGAGACGATCAGCGCGCCACCGGCGGCGACGCGCGCTTCCAGCCGTTCGACTGCCTTGGGCAAGAGATTCTCGACGTTGGCCAGCCAGATCACATCGCTCACTCCAAGATCGAGGTCCGTCTCCGCCAGGCGCGCCGGATCGACCGTGCGCACTTCGAAGGGCGCGGCCTGGGGTCCGAGCGAATCGTCTCCGCGCGTAGGCTCGAGTACCGCGGCCAGGAACCCGACCTCGTCGCGCGCAATGTCCAGCGACGGCGCGCCATCGACCAGCAGCACACGCACCGCCGGCGGCACGACCACGATCGCCGCACGCGTGTCGTCGACGCCCAGTCCATCCGATTCGAGCAGCGCGCGCACGCGGTGCGGCCCCCGTTCGCGGAAGGTCTCGCTGGCCACGAAGCGCGCGAAACCGCGGCCGGGAACCTCGAGCGAGCGCTGCGGCCTGCGTTCGCCGTCGACTTCGAGCACCACGTGGACGGCGCTCTTCGTGTTCGCGCCGAAGTTGTCGACGCGCACGGCGATGTCGACGGGTTGATCGGGGCCGAGCACGCGTGTCTGGGGCGCCAGCTCCGTGATCGCGAGGTTCGACGGGAACGCATCGGCGGGGCCCAGGTCGTCGACCCACAGGCGCAGGCCGAGGGCCTTCAGGCGCTCGAGTTCCTCGAACAGTCGCGGCTTGGAATCGCCGGCGGTCTTGCCGGCGTCAGGTTGCTCCGCGGCAGCGAGTTCCGCCGCGAACGTCGAGCGCTGCATGTCCGTCAGCAGGTGGATTTCCAGGCTGCCCACGCCCTCGCCGCGCGAAAGTTCTTCAGCGTGCGCGCGCACTTCGGCCAGCGCGCCGGCGAGGTCGAGCGGCTCGTCGCTGGGCGCGCTCAACAAGTCGAGCAGATCGAGAGCATCGTCGGGCGTGCGCCAGGACAACAGTCGCGGCGTGCGCGAGGCGAGCACCAGGCGCGCGCGATCGCCGCGCTTGGCGTCGAGCGCGGACAGGAGTCCGCGGGCGCGCTCGATCTCGCGCTCGAACACACTGCGCACTCCGTCGCGCCAGCCGGTCGAATAGGAAGCGTCCAGGATCAGGGCCAGGTCGCGCCGGCTTTCGGTCATGCCCGAAAGCGCCGAACGCGCGCCGACGAAGGGCCGCGAGATGGCCAGCGCCAAGAGCGCGATGGCCGCCATGCGCAGCAGGAGCAGCAGCAAGTTCTCGAGCCGCGCGCGGCGGCGCGTCTTGCGCCAGGCAGCTTCGACAAAGCGCATCGCCGCCCACGAGAGCGGTTTGAAGCGCTGACGATTGAGCAGGTGAATGAGCAGCGGCACGGCCGCAAGGGCCGCGCCGATCACCAGACCAGGATGTACGAATCCGTCGAACACGCTTTGGGGCTAGCGCCTTCCGCCGCGGCTGCGCGCCCGGCGGCGCGCGAGGTAAGTGGACAGCGCGGCGCCGAGGTCCTGGGCCGTCGACAGGTTCACGCAATCCAAGCCGAGTTTCCGGGTGCGCGTCGCCAGCTCGCGCTGGTGCGCTTCGAATTCTT
>JAYUUV010000325.1:0-8054 GCA_043754695.1 Planctomycetota bacterium | reverse complement strand
CCGATCGGCCTCACCGACGTCGACGGCGAAGGCAGTCCGTATTTGAACATGGGGGTCAATGGCAATCTGACTTACGCCTTCGTCATCGGCCGGCACGGAGGCATCGTCTGGAGGGGCGATCCCAGCCGCAAGCACGACGAATACGTCGCGGCCGTGTCGAGCGCCTTGAGCGCCGTGCCCTGCGAGCCGCTGCCGCCGGCGGGTTCTTTCGGAACGGAGATCGCGCCGGCGCTGCGCGATTACGTGTGCGGCGAATTCGTCAAGGCCGAGAGCGACGCGCAGGCCTTGCTCAAGAAGCTGGGCGGCAAGACCAAAGCCGAGGCGGACAAGTCGCGCGCGGATGGCGAAGCGTTGCTCGCGCTCGTCGACGGCACGCGCAAGAAACTGATGGAGGAGTTGGAGCGCGCGGCTGGCGCGAAAGACGCCGAACACTTCCAGCGCGCCTTGAACAACGTGCGCCGGGTCTTTGCCAAGGGCCCCGAGGCCGATCGCGCGGCTTCGCTCGAGATGTCCGTGACGACCCAGAGCGATCAGGGACCCAACTGCAAGAAGTGGGGCGCCTGGTACGCGCTCCTGGCCGCGCGACCGGCGACGATCCCCGCGGAGAAGGATGCAGCAGGTTCCAAGTACGCACGCGAACTCGACAAGTACGTCAAGCAGATCGACGTGCCGGGTCTGGAGCGCGCGAAAGGCTGGCTGGAGGCCTTCGACAAGGTTCAGGCGCGCAAGTGAACGGCTAGAGGCCGAACTGGCGCGCGAGCCAGCGCGGCCGGCTGTAGTCCCAGTTGCGCTCGGCCATTCCGGCGACGATCACGGGGTAGATCGCTTCGATGGCGCGCCGCGCGCGCTCGTCGATGTCGATGCGCTCCGAGTAGTCGTCGAGCGCGCGTTGCTCGTAGTCGCGCAATTCGCCGCGCTCGCGCACGATCCGCCACGCCTGCGCCGCAGTCAGCCCGGCTTCGTGCTTGCGCTCGTGCACGATCATGTGCAGCAGGTCGAAGTAGGGCAGATCGTCGATTTCGCAGGAACCCCAGTCCATGTAGCCGATCACGGATCCATCCGGGCGGATCTGGATGTGCTTGGAGCGTAGGTCGGAGTGATGCAGCACGAGCGGCAGGCGGGCGCCGACGAGTTGACCGCGCACGCTTTCGCACAGCTCGCCCAGGCGTTCGACGGTCGCCGGCACGGCGGCGAAACGCGCGACCAGCGCGAATCGCGGCGCGATCAGGCGCTCGAAGTCCGCCGCATCGAAGACCTGGGCGGGGCGCATCGTCAGCGTCGAAAAATCGCGCGCGACGTCAGCGAACATGCGCTTGGCGACCGTGTGATCGCCGGTGAATTGCGGCGCGCTGATCCCCGGCAGGCGGCGTTCGCAGGCAATCGTCAAGCCCTGCGACTCTCCGATCCACAGCGGCTCGGGCACGGCGACGGCGCTGAATTTCTCGCGCACCAGCGCCAGCCGCGCGTGGTGTTGGATCAGTTGCACACGCTGCTGCTCCGACAACGGCACGTGCACGACCCAGCGTCCGCGCGGCTCGTCTTCGCCGCGGCCGACCAGCCGCGTGAAAATCAGTGTCGTGTTGCCGCGTGTGGCGTGCACGAACTCCGCATCGGGCCGCGACTCGCCAATGCGAGCCGCCAGATCGTCGAGCACGCGATCGAGCCGCGTCTGCGATCGAGCCGCGAGCTTTTTTTTTCGCGCCAGGAATGCGAACGACGGCGTCAGCCAGGGAAACAGCCCCAGCTTCGTCGCCAGGATTTTCGGTCGATTGAGGCGCTCCTTGGGACCGAGCATCAGTGTCGGTCCGCCGCGGTCCAGGTTCACGAGGTGCGTGAAGTCGCTCAAGTGCGGATACAGCGCGAACGCGCGCACGTGGTCCAAGTTCGCATTCCACAGCGCTGCGCGATAACCGCGCAGCGAACGCTCGCCGTGGGCCGGAAAGAGCGCACCGCTGACATAGGCGATTGGCGAAGGGATGGCGAAATCGCCGCGCCGGCCTCTGGAGCGTTTGTAGCCCAGACGATTGTTGGCGCTCAGCACGAGTTCGGCGCGGCTGACGCGGGCAAGTTCGTTCAGCGAGTACTTCCACGGCGTGCGCGCCTGCGGCAGACCTTGCTCCTGCAGTACGAGATCGAAGGCGCCGTCGCCAAACGGCAGGCGCGTCCGTGCGCCGACGCAGACCGCGAACGCGTCGATACCCGCCATACCACGCGCTTGGGCCAGGCCGAGTTCTAGACGCGCGGGCGAGCGATCCATGAGCACGACGCGATGTCCGGCGCGCGCCAGGGCGATGGCTGCGCCGGAAGAAGCATTGCCGATGCACAGCGCCTGTCCCGGTTCGCCCTGCAGGAACACGAGCCAGGCCGCGCGCGCCTCGCGTGTCAAGAGCATCAGGTGATCCGCGCGTTCGTCGTCGAGTGAGAGCAGCGCGCTTTCGAAGACGCTCTTCCAAGCCGCGCCGGCGCGCAGCGCTGACAGCGCATGCTCGCCAACTTCGCGTGTCCAGGGCCATGGATCTTCGATCGTCGCAAGTCCGTGTTCGCGCAAGTCGAGCACGCCCTGCTCGATCGGCCACGCTCGCGCGCAGCGGGCGCAGTTCCACGCGTCCGCGGCCTGTACAAGTTCACGGTCGCAAATCGGACAGGCCGGCGTGATGCCCGCGCTCAAAGGACCCGCTCCGCGCGTACGAGTCCGCGCGCAGCGAACACTGCGGCCAGCGGCGCGGTTTGCACCAGCAGCCCGGGCGCCCACGTTCTCGCCACCAACGAGAGTGGTTGGCCGCAGAGCACGATCAAGAGCAGCGCTCCGACGGCCACGGCCGCTGCAAGCAGGCACAACGCAGCCAGATCACGGCGCGGCCGGTCCGCATCGCTCGCGTCGACACCGGCGTGCGGCGGGTGCAGCAGGCGCTGGAGGATCGGCCCGACGGCCGCGCCGAATGCGATCCAGACCGGAGCGATCCAGGCTCCCAGCCAAGGATTTCCGCCCAGGGCCCAGCTCGACGCCAGCGGGGCGAGTGGTTCTCCGTCGAACCAAGGAATCCCGCGCGTCCAAGCGGCAAGGGGCCAGACGAGCATCAGGGGCAAAGCGCATCCCAGCGTCCAGATCAACGCGCGGCGTGTGGAAGGCCGCGCGCTGGACATGAGCACTGCGAACCCTCCCGCGAGACCGAGCACCCAACCGTCGGGGCGCGTCAGCGGCAGCGCGCAGCTCGAAAGACAAGTCAGCGCGAGTCCGCGGGCATCGGCGCGACGGGTCCAGGAGATCAATCCGCAGACGAGCAAGGCGACCAACGCCGCCGATCCGAGATTGCCGTCCTCGGCAGTCGCCGCGACCGCGAGCGCGAGCGCCAGCGGCACGAGTAACATCCGCCGTCCGAGCGGAGCACGGCGCGCCGTCGCCATGGCCCGTTCCGCCAGCAGCAGCACGGCGATCGCGCAGGCCAGCCACTGCAGGCGGGCTGCGTTCGAACTGACTGCGCCGTTCGGCCAAGCGATGAAGGCCAGACTCGCGCTCTCGAAAGGCGCGGCGGCCAAGGCTCCATTCGCCGGATCATCGATGCCCGCGATCGTTCCTCGCGACAGGAGCGCCTGGGCGCGCGTCGCCCAATGCCCCGTATCGGTGGCGACCGGCATACGCCATGCGGCCCAGGCCACGATGCCCAAAGCGATGGCGAACAGAGCGCGCGACAAGTTTCGCGGTCGCTCGCTCAACACTTCGTGACGCGGGACGAGCGCCGCAGGCAGTGTGACAATCCGTGCCAACGCGAGCAGCGCGCCCGCGCCGGCGATTCCGGCGCAGGAGAACGGCAGCCGTGCCAGTGCGCATGCAGCCGTGGCTGCGGCGATCGCGACGCAGCCGAGCAAGTAACTCGTCGCCCAGGTCAGCGGCAGTTGGACCGTCCTATGGGAGCCCAATTCTCCGGGCGGGAGCCAGCTCAGCAGTGCGCGGCCGATCAACGAGATCGCCGCGATGCCCAGTGCGGCCGAGGAGAGCTCTGTGAGGACCACGCGCCTACCTTACGGTCCGGAGCGTCCGGTCTCGACCGCGCGATCGGGATGGGCGCTCCTGGTAGGCTCGCGCTGTGAGGATCGCAGCTCTCCAATGGGACGTGCGCCGCGCGGACGTCGCCGGAAATCTTGCCGCGGCGCGAGCCGGGCTCGAGCGCGCGCGCGAGGCCGGTGTCGAACTGGTCCTGTTGCCGGAGATGTGGGCCAGCTCCTTCCCCGACGCGGGCGACGATGTTGCCGCCATGGTCCGTGCGGCGCGGGCCGCGGCCCAAGAACTTGCGGAGGATGGTGCGCGACTTGGAGTCGACTGGGCCGGATCCGGTTTCGCGCCGTGCGAGCGCTCAGGCCAGTCGGCGCTCCCGACGAACCGACTGGAGCTGTTCGCGGGTGGCGGGTTGCAGTTCGCCTACGACAAGTTGCATCTCTTCGGTCCGACCGCGGAGGACAGCGTCTTCAGCGCGGGGGCCAAGCTGCCGGCCACGCTGGTCTGGCGGGGGACGCGCGTCAGCGGAGTGATCTGCTACGACCTTCGTTTTCCCGAGCTGACGCGGGCGCCGTTCTATGCTGCCGCGGAACTGTTGCTCGTGCCAGCGCAGTGGCCGACGGAGCGTGCGGGTCAGTGGCGCGCGCTCGTTCATGGACTTGCTGCCAGCGGGCAGTGTTTCGTCCTGGCCTGCAATCGTGTCGGTCGCGAGACGGTCGCGCGCCGCAAATTGGAGCTGGAATTCCCGGGCAATTCGCTGATCGTCGATCCTACGGGCAAGACGCTGGCCGAGGGTCGTGGCGAAAGTGGATTGGTCGTTGCGGACATCGATCCCGAACTGGCGCGCGAGTGGCAACGAAGCGTGCCGGTGCGACGCGATTTGCGTCAGGATGTGTACGGCGCGCCCGGTCCTTCGCGGCCATAGCGCCGAGCTCCGTCCGAAAAAAAGCGCAACCGGCGACGACCCTTTCAAGGGATCGCCGCCGGTCGCCTCTCTCTCTCTTGCTACTTCGGGTTGCGTGCGCCGCCTTAGAAACTCGGATCCGTCGGGCGGATCTTCGGCGCGACCGTGTTGTCGATGATGTCCTGAGGTGTGATCACCGGCACGTGCGCCGGGTCCATCATGATCGTCTGGTTCGACGAGCCGCTGCTCCCGAACAGGCTGGACGGGGCGAGGTGCAGACCAGAGTCCGCAGGCAATCTGCCGCTGCTGGTGTAGATCCAGGGCTGCAATTCATCGCCGTTGTCTTCGACTTCGAGCAACTCGGACTGTGCGATCAGCATCGCGTCGAAGCTCACCGAACCGCTGGATCGCCAGCCGGTCGGGGCGAAGAACACGACCTCGATGTACAGGTCCGTGAGTGTTCCCGAGGGGAAGCTGGTCGCGAAATCCGCGTGGGGCGCGACGAGCATCTGCGCGCGCGCGCCGTGGGCGACGTCGCCCAGGATCATCAGTACCGCGTAGTCGTTGGGGTTCGACGCCGCGAAGTGAGTCGGTGTGGCGGAGGCGACGAACTGCGTCTCCGTGACGGGTGCGGCGGCGATGAATGCGACGGCGCACAGAAGGGTGGTCAAGCGTGCCAGGGCCATGGAGTTTTTTTCCTCTCCGAGGGCGGGTGGATCTCCCTCGGGACGCTCCCTATCGGCCTACAGTCCTGAAACACTTGAGCCGCCTCCTGCCCCTACCTGGCCAGGGGCAGTCCGGCTTTTGGCCCTTGCCGGCCCTACGGCCGACTCAATCGCGACCGAGGAAGCGGAATGCCGCCCAATCGGCGGGCTTGCGCCCCAGCGACATCAGATGTGCGCGCGCCATGCGCGTGGCCTGCGACGGCGCCATCCCCTGGCCCAGCGCGCGGTGGAAGGCGAGCGCGAACTCCTTCGCGGCCTGGTCCTCCACCGGCCACAGCGTCACCACGAGGTTGCGTGTGCCGCCTTCGAGGAAGGCGCGAGCCACGCCGAAGAGGCCCTCGCCGTCCGCATAGCGGCCGCCGCCGGACTCGCAGGCCGAGAGTAGCACCAGCGGCAGGTGCGGAGTCAAAAGCCCGATCTCGCGCGCCGAGATCACGTCGCCGTCGTCGAGGCGCAAGCCGGCCGCGGGGAACCGCGAGCGCAATTCCTTCGGCTTGATCTCAAGGTGCGTGGCGATGTGCACGCAGTCCTGCGAGAGCAGAGCGAGTTCGACTGCCGGACGTCGGAAATTCGGGCCTTCGACGAGCGTCGCGTTTGGATGGAGCTTCGCCAGCTCTGCCAATTCCGCCGCAGCGCCCGGCAGCAACACACTAGGCCGAGCGTCGCTCTCCGCACCGTCGACCGGCGAACCGAGCAGCCGCCAGCGCTCGAAGCCCTGCGGCTTCAGACGCTCGCCCGGCTGCCCAGCAGGCAGACCAGGCAAGGCGAGCAGGCAAAGCTCGTCATCGAACTTTCTTTCCCCGAGACCGAGCATTTCGATCGGCAGGCTTTCGAGCGGACCGTGCAGCAGCACGAGCAGGCGATCGCGATCCGAGCGCGGCCGGCCGATGTGGGCGAGGATGGACTGCGGAAGCAGCGCCTGTTGGATGTCCTTGACCAAGTCGCCTGCATTCGATCCGGCGATCGCTCGCTCGCGCAGTCGGCGCACGCCGTCGCGCAGATCCTCGCGACCCAGGTCGATCTTCTCGCCAACGCAGTCGAGTTTGCCGTCGGCGCCGAGTTTCACGTGCACGACGGCGCCAGAGTCCGCGCCGAAAATCCACGTGATCAGACCCAGTTCCGTGGTCCCCGCCCAGGCTCGCAGCTCGTCGCCCGTCAGCGATTCGCGCTGCCGCGGCGATCCGCTGCGCGCTCGCAGTACGGCGAGTTCGTCGTCGTCGCCGCGCAGCGAACGGGACTGCCAGTCTTCGCTGGTCAGCGCAGCCGAAAGTGCATCGCCGAGAGCCAGGTGGGCTCGCGTCAGGAGCGCGACTGACTCCAGCCCCGCGCCTTCCCACTCTCCGATGAAATTGAACTCGCGCACTTCTTCCGTGGACACCAGCGGTTCGACGAGGCCACGTTGCCGTTCCTGCTCGGCGAGCTCGAGTGCGCGCTGCAGTTCCGATTTCGCGCCGCGAGCATCTCCCATGGCCAGCCGCGCTTCGCCGAGAAGCGTGCGAGCGGCGCCTTCCTCGCGTGAGGAGAGGCCTTTCATCTGGTCGCTCCCGATCAGCGTGTCAATTGCGATCTGCGCGTGTCCTGCAGCCAATTCGATGCGTGCTTCAAGGAAGCGCTGATCACGCGCGACGAGTCTCGGGTTGGCAACTCCTGCGCCACTCTCCAGTGAGGCATTTTTGGCTTCGCTCCGCGCGCCATCGAGATCGCCGGCACGCAGATGCGCTTCCGCCCGCATGTACGCTAGATCCCTTCGTGTTTGAACGGCCCCAGGAGAATCGACATTGACCGTTGGCAATTGGAATCGATCCAAGAAGTCGATTGCCTCATCGGCGCGATCATCGTGAATCAGGCGCATCGCCCAGGCGCGTGCGAACGGCCAGTCTTCGTCCACCTTGCGCAGACCGGCGAGTGCTTCAAGACATCGGTCGCTTTCGACTTTGTCCCCGCGATCCTGAGCGATCTACAACATGCCTTGATGCGCTTCGACCTCATCCTCAATGCTCCCGATCTCCTTCGCGTGCCCAGCCAATGCTGCGTACGCTTCCCGCGCTGCGCTTAGGTGGCCAAGGAAATACTCGATTCGGGCGAGTGAGGATCGCGGAACCAGCATCGGTCGCACGAAATCGAACGCCGCAAAGTCGTCGAGAGCATCTTGCGCATCGCTCTCGATTGCACTCGCCAGCTGTTCACGGATCTCAGAGGTCATGCCAGAGCCGCGCACTCCCTCGAGCCGCGCAATCGCATACTCTGCGCGCAGCGAGGAAGCCTTGCCGCGCGCTCCTAGGTCGGTCAGGGCGCGAGAGTCATTCCATGCAAGCTCGAGTTCAGCTTCGAATTCGATGCGCAGGGACTCCCAATCGTCGCCGGCCAAGCCGCGCTTGTGGGCGCTATCGAGCGTCGATCGAAGGGCCTGGAGCCGCTCCTCGAGTCTTGC
>JAYUUV010000324.1:0-13878 GCA_043754695.1 Planctomycetota bacterium | reverse complement strand
CAGCGGGGCCGCCGAAGTCGAACCTGGTACCGTATCGGCGTGGTGGCGCGTAACTTGGTCGGCATGCGCTTTGTCGCGATTGCCCTGACACTCACCCTTGCTGCCTGCACGAGCACGCCCGATTCGATGAACTCAACCACCGGTTCCGTCGCCGATTCCGCTCCGGCCTCCGAGCGGCTCGATGTCCACTCCTACGCGAGGCCGCTCGAGGCGCGCACGACGCACATCGATCTGGACTGGGACGTCGATTTCGAGCGGCGCGAGATCCGCGGCAGCGCGACGTTGACGCTTGCTCTGGCGCCGGGGGCGACGAATTGCGTGCTCGACACGCGCGACCTCGCGATCGAATCGATCAGCGACAGCGCAGGCAAAGCGCTGCAGTACACGCTCGGCGCGCGCGACACCATCTTCGGCTCGCCGCTGACAGTCGAGCTGCCGCGCGGAGTCGACAAGATCGTCGTGCGCTACCACACCACGGAACAGGGCTCCGGACTTCAGTGGCTCTCGCCCGCGCAGACTGCCGGCAAGCGCGCGCCTTATCTTTTTAGTCAGGCGCAAGCGATTCACGCGCGCACGATTCTGCCCTGTCAGGATTCGCCGGGCGTTCGCATCACTTACAACGCCGTCGTGCGCGTGAAGGACGGTCTTGTGCCGGTCATGTCCGCGGAGAATCGTTCGCGCGCCGGCGAACGAGGTGTTTTCCGCTTCGAGCAATCGCGCGCGATCCCCGTGTACCTGATGGCGATCGCGGTGGGGGAGCTCGAGTTCCGCGCCCTCGGTCCGCGCACCGGCATCTGGTCAGAACCCTCGGTCGTCGGCGACGCGGCGAAGGAGTTCGAAGACATGGAGAGCATGATCGACGCGGTCGAAAGCATGTTCGGTCCGTATCGCTGGGGCCGCTACGACGTGCTCGTGCTGCCGCCGAGCTTCCCCTTCGGCGGCATGGAGAATCCGTGCATGACTTTCGCGACGCCGACCTTGCTCGCGGGCGACAAGTCGCTGGTCAACGTGATCGCCCACGAACTCGCGCACTCCTGGTCGGGAAATTTGGTCACCAACGCGACTTGGCGCGACTTTTGGCTCAACGAGGGTTTCACGGTCTACCTGGAACGGCGCGTCGTGGAGCGCATCTATGGAAAGCGCGTTGCGACGCAAGATTCCTTGCTCGGGCGCGCGGATCTGGCGCAGACCATGGCCGACCTTCCGGCCGCGGATACGCGGCTCTTCCTCGACCTCGCCGGCCGCGATCCCGACGACGGACTGACCGACGTCGCCTATGAAAAGGGCTGCCTCTTCCTGACCGAAATCGAGCGCGCGGTCGGCCGCGAGAAATTTGATCCGTTCCTGCGCGCCTGGTTCGACGAGCATGCGTTCCAACCGGTGACGACCGCGCAGTTTTCACGTTTCATCGTCGCGCGTCTGTGCGGCGGCGACGCGGCCAAGGCGAAACGTCTCCATATCGATGAGTGGATCAACGGCGCAGGACTGCGCGCCGACGCGCCGGATTTCGACGCGAGTGTTTTCGCCGAGCCGACGGCAGCTGCGCAGTCTTTCGCAGCGGGCAAGGCGCGCAAGCTGCCCGAGGGCGCAAATCGCTGGAATACCGCGGAATGGCTGCACTTCCTGCAACGGTTGCCGGCGACGATTCCGAGCCAGGATCTGGCGGCGCTGGACGCGACGTACAAGCTGACAGAAAGCAAGAACGCGGAGGTCGCGGCACAGTGGTTCGAAATCGCCATTCGCGCGAAGTACGAGCCGGCCTACGATCGGCTCGAACGTTTCCTCGTTGCCATCGGCCGGCGCAAGTTCCTGAAGCCCTTGTACGCGGCGCTGGCCACGACGCCCGAAGGACTTGCGCGCGCGCAGGCCATTTACGCCAAGGCGCGGTCGGGTTACCACCCGATCGCTCAGGGCACGGTCGACAAGCTGCTTCGCGACGCCGCGGCCAAGTGAACCAGACGTCTGCTCCGTCGATCCGTGCGAAGTCGAAGCTGCCGGCCGCGGTGATCGCGCTGGGGTTTGCGAGTTTCTTCAACGACATCGGTTCGGAGATGGTTTTTCCGCTGCTTCCCGTGTTCCTGGTCTCGCTGGGAGCGGGTCCGACGTACTTGGGCATCGTGGAAGGCGTCGCCGACGCGACAGCGAGCGTCTTCAAGTACGTCGCCGGGTATCTCGCAGATCGGCTGCCGCGCTCGAAGCCCTTGGTTGTCTTCGGCTACGCTTTGCCTTGCAGCGTGCGACCGCTCTTGTCGCTGGCGACCGGCCCATTGCACGTGCTCGCAATTCGGGTCACCGATCGCATCGGCAAGGGGCTGCGCACGGCGCCGCGCGATTCGCTGATCGCATCTGCGGTCAGCAACGAAGAGGCGGGCCGCGCGTTTGGCTTTCACCGCGCCATGGACCACGCGGGCGCGGCGCTCGGGCCGCTGCTCGCGACGTTGCTGCTGCTGCTTGGCTTCACGATACGACAGGTGTTTTTGGTCGCGATCGTGCCCAGCGTGCTGGCGCTTGTCGCCGTGGCCTGGGTGCGCGAGGTGCCGCGCGCAAAGCGCAGCACGATCGCCGGCGAGTCTGCTCCCGCGCGCGCAAAATTGCCGGGTTCATTCCCGAGTTATCTGGCGATCATCGCGCTGTTCGCGCTGGCGAATTCGTCCGATGCATTCTTGCTCTTGCGCGCGAACGAGATCGGCGTGCCTACCGCGACCTTGCCTCTGCTGTGGGCCGTGCTGAATTTCTCGCGAGTGGGGTGCACCGTCGTCGGCGGACGGTTGGCTGATCGCTTTTCTCGCGTTCGCTTGATCGCGGCGGGCTGGTTCATCTTCGCACTCTGCTACGTGAGCCTGGGTTTCGCCAACGATGTCTGGATGGTCTGGCCGCTGTTCGCCATTTATGGCCTGCACAACGGTCTGTGCGAGCCCGCCGAGCGCGCGCTGATTCGCGACCTCGCTCCGGAGTCCGCGCGCGGTCGAGCCTTCGGCCTCTTCCACGGCGTCGTCGGCGCCTGCGCGATTCCCGCCGGCCTGTGGATGGGTTGGATCTGGGAAGCCTGGAGTGCACGCAGCGCCCTGTCGATCGCAGCCGCTGTCGCGCTCATCGCCGCAGCGGCCCTCGTGCTTTGGGAGCGCAATAGGGTGCCCGGTAATCCTCCGGCGTCTATTGCCGGCGCTTGACGCGTTCGCTGCGTCGAAGCACGAGCGCTCGTTCGCAAGCGACTGGGAGCGGGTCGAGTATTAGGCGGGCATCGGGCGGGTAATCAACGGCGCTGGATTACCGGGGACGGCGTTTGGCGCGGGCGGTGGGTTGGGCGGTCCAGGGGTCTTCGGGCCAGGAGTGTTTGGGGTAGCGCGCGCGCAGGTCCTTGCGCACCTGTTGGTAGGTCGTGTTCCAAAAACTCGAGAGGTCGCTGGTGACTTGCACGACTTGATGGTTGGGGGAGAGCAGGTGCAGCAAGACCGCAACGCGGCCGGCGGCGACGGTCGGCGTGGCTGCGAGGCCGAACAATTCCTGCAGGCGCACGGCCAGCACCGGCGGCTTTCCTGGCGCGTACTCCAGTCGGCGTGACGAACCCGCGGGTGTGGTCAGCGCGTCGGGCGCGTGTTTGTCCAGGGCCGCGCGTTGGCGTGAGTCGAGTTGCGCGAGCACGACCTCGGCCAAGGGTAGAGCGCGCAATTTCGCGAGCGAGATCACGCCTTCGCACCAGGGCTCGATCGCTTTCACCAGACTCGCCGCGTCGATCGACGGCAGACCAAGCTCCGGCATCCATTGCGCCAGCGAGCCGATGCGCGCGCACAGGCGTTGCACGCCTTCGCTCCAGTCGAGCGCACGCTGCGGATCGCGCGCGGCGACTTCAAGCACCACGCGCAGTGCTTCGCGCGGATCGACGTCTGAAGTTTCGACCTGATCGAGGACGAGGTCTTCGTACATCGTCTTGCGCGTGGCGATCACGCGTTCGCGCTCCGTGTTCCACTCGAGCGAGTTCTCGACGTGAAACGCAGCGCCGGCAACTTCGGCGAGCCACTCGCGACGGATCGCACTGGCCTGGCGCACGCGCGCGCGCAAAAATTCGCCGCGTTCGCCGAGGTCGGCTTCGAGCACGACGAACAACGGCTCGTCGTGCAGCACGCTCTCGTCGCCCAGGGCGATTCCTGTGCCGCCGAGCAAACGGCCGTCGCGCGCACCGGCGGCGTTGAGACAGGCCACGCGGTCGGGGAAAGCCGTGAAAATGATCCACAGAAGAGTTTCTTCGTCGGCCGCTTCGGCGTTCGCGATGCGCGCGAAGGCACGCTGCGCGGAGCGTTCGAGCTGGGCCTGCACGCGTTCGACATTGCGCACCACATTGCGATCGAGTTCGATGCCCGCGCCGTGATCGCGGCCCAGCACGAGGTCGGCGCGTGCCAGCAGATCGCTCGGACCGCTCGAAAGCCGCGTCGTGTGCTCGCGCGAACGGCGCACGATGTCGCGCTCGCCGAGCAGCGCCGCGAACAGCGCGGCCTCGCGCAAGTGCCCGCACTGCGCGCCCGAGTGCAGCATGCGCGCCAATCGTGGATGCGCGGGAACGCGCGCCAGTTCGGCGCCGAGCGCTGTCGCCGCGAGCGTCGTCGGGTCGAGTGCGCCTAGCCGAATCAACAACTGCTCCGCGCGCGCCAAGGCTCCCGGCTCGGGCGCTTCGAACCAGGCGAACTGCTTCAGGTCGCGCTCGCCCCAGACGTGCAACTCCAACGCGGCCGCACATAGATCCACGCGCCGAATCTCTGGAATTTCGTGCTCGCGCCGGCGCGTCTCGCTCGCGGCGCTCCACATGCGATAGACACGGCCCGGCCCGAGCCGACCGGCGCGACCCGCGCGCTGTGTGGCCGAGGCGCGGCTGATCGGGACCAATTCCAGGCGATCGATGCCGCGGCCGGGATCGTGCGAAGCGCTGCGCGCAAGCCCGCAGTCGACGACCGCGCGCACACCGGGCACGGTCAACGAAGTCTCGGCCACATTGGTCGAGAGGATCACCTTGCGCCGAGTCGCGGGCGCGAGCGCGCGATCCTGTTCGTCGGCGCTCTGCTCGCCGAACAGTGGCAGCAAGAGCCAATCCTGCGCGCGGGCCAAGCCGGCGAGTTCCGTCTGCGTGCGCAGGATCTCACCGACTCCGGGCAAGAACACCAACACGTCGCCCTCGCCCTCGGCCAACGCGCGCCGCACCGCTGCTGCGGCACGCACGGGCAGCGGCCGATTTTCTTCGACTTCGCAGCGCTCGATGACCAGCGGGAAAACGCGGCCTTCGACTTCGATCAGCGGCGCATTGCCGAGGAACGCGCGCACCGGCTCGGCTTCGAGCGTCGCCGACATGACCACGATCTTGAGATCGGGCCGCAGCGTGCGCTGCACCTGTGCGCACAACGCCAGCGCCAAGTCCGCGTGCAAGCTGCGCTCGTGAAATTCGTCGAGCACGACCACCGACACGCCGGGCAGCGAAGGGTCCTCTTGCAACTCGCGCGTCAGGATGCCCTCGGTGATCACGCGCACGCGCGTGCGCGCGCTGACTCTTGAATCGAAGCGCACTTGATATCCCGCGAAGCCGCCGACCTCGTCGCCGTGTTCTTCCGCGATGCGCATGGCCGCCGTGCGCGCCGCGATGCGCCGCGGCTGCAGCACGACCACCTGTCCGCGCGCTCCGGCCAGTCCGCGGGCCACTAGCGCCGGCGGCACGCGCGTGGTCTTGCCGGCGCCGGGTTCAGCCACCAGGACCAGGGATCCGTGGCGCGCCAGAGCCTCGGCGATGGCATCGAGCCTGGCGTCGATCGGGAGCGGCGTGAGGGCCATGGAACCCTTGAGGTTACGCTGAGCCGCGCGAGTTCGTACTCTTCGGCCCGATGCCGCCAGCAAAGTCCGCCCCGGCGGCGTTGTGCGCTCGACCATCGTCCTGCCAACCCTCGCACCAGCCATGCACACACTCGCCCTGGCCCTCTTCGTCCTGCAATCCGGCCCCGCGGCGCGCCCGCTGACCACGACGATCCGCGACGTCACGGTCTTCGCCGACCGCGCGCTCGTGCACCGCAGCGTCGAAGTGGCGGCCGGTGGGGGCAAATTCGTGGTCCCCGGCCTGCCGCTCAATGCCGATCCCGAGCAGATCCGCGTGCGCTGCACGGGCGGCGACGTGACCAACGTCGATGTCACCGAGGTGCGCGCGCCGGCAATGGCGGACGCGCGGCGCGAAGAGCTGCGCAGGCAACTCGTCGAACTCGGTCGCGACGAATTCTCGATGGAGGACGAACGGCGCATCCTCGAGAGCAGTATCGCCGCGGTCAGCGAGATGATGACGCTCGGTTCTAATTCGGTGAAGCCGGAAGTGATCAGCGGCAAGCTCGATGTCGCGGCCTGGTCGAGCGATCAGGACGCGCTGCTCACGCGCCTGCGCCAGCAACGGAAAGCCTTGCGCGAACTGCAGGAAAAGCGCGAAGAGGTCGGCCGCAGGAAACAGGAATTGCAGGTCGCGCTTGGCGCAGCCGATGTCGCCGGCGGCGCGCTCTCGCGTCAGGTGACCTTCGAAGTCATCGGGCAGGGCACGAGTGCGATCGAGATCGAGTACGTCGTCTCGAACGCCGGCTGGCATCCGACCTATGACCTGCGCACCGCGGCCGATGCGAAGGCTGTTCAACTCGTCTATCGCGCTGACGTCTACCAGCAGAGCGGCGAGGATTGGAACGACGCCGATGTGTCGCTCTCGACCGCGCAACCGCAAGTCGGCGCGCAGGGGCCCGAGCCGCAGCCGGCGTGGGTGAGCATTTTCGAGCCGCGCCTGTCCGGGGGCGTGGTGCGGATGGAGTCAGAAGCCGTCAATTACGACAGGGACGCAAGCACCGGCCGCAAGGAACTGAAGGCGCTTGGCTACTCGGGTGCCGCGAACGCCGCTCCCGCCGAAGCGCCGGCCCCGCGCCCCTTCGCCAGCGTCGAGAGCCAAGGACTCTCCGTGCGCTTCCACTTGCCGCGCCGGGAAACGCTGCCCTCGCGCCCGGAGCCGACCCGCGTGCTCGTCGCCGAGGAGCAACTCAAGGTCACGCCCGAGTACTTCTGCACGCCTGCGCTCGACAACAGTGTCTGGTTGCGCGGGAAAGCGAAGAACACGACGGCCTGGACGATCCTGCCCGGCCGCGCGGCGGTCTACTTCGGCGCCGATTTCCTGGGGCACGCCGATCTCGCCGCAGTCCAACCCGGTGAAGAATTCACGCTGCACCTCGGCCGCGATCCGGGCTTCACGCTCGAGCGCGTGCAGACCGAAAACCTCGCCAAGCAGCCTGGAGTCTTCGGCTCGCGCACCACGCAGGTCGACGGCTGGCGGCTGAAGATCAAGAACAACGGCGCGCTGATCGCCGCCGCCGACGGCAGCGCGACGCTCTTCGTGCGCGAAGCGCTGCCGCGCGCCACCGACGATCGCATCAAGGTCGAACTTGCCGATCCCAAGCCGGAACCGTCGACCGATGCGCGCTGGAAAAAGGACCGCGACGAGCAGGGCTTTATCACCTGGGCGGTCAAGGTCGCGCGCGGCGCCGAGTCGCAGATCACCTGGCAGGTCAAGCTTTCGTTCCCCGAGGGCATGCAGATCAGCCGCTGAGCGGCACTCAGCGCGAGTCGTGCGGACGCTCGATGTGAGCCTCGGGCTGCGCCGCGAGCGTCGGATCGACCAGCAGCATCGGATCCATGCCCTCGAAACGCTTCTCGCGCAGGAGCACTCGACCGACGACGCCCTCGGCGCGCAGTTGCGATTCGTTCTGCACGATCCACGGCGTCACAGCGATGGCGGCGAGCTTGGTCTTCAACTTTCCGGGTTCCATGGGCAGCACCGGCTGGTCGGTGTAGAAGAGCAGGACCTGGCTGTCGCCGCCGATCACGAGCAGAGGGCGCGTCGTGTCCGTGATCTTGGCCACCTCTCGCGCGAACACGCCGGTCGTGTACAGACGGATGCGCGATTGGATGCCGGACGCCCCGGCCGCGAGCGTAGTCAGCGCCGCGCAGGCGAGCAGCAGCAAAGCACTGAGCGCGGGTTTGCGCGAGGCGGTCCAAAAACCCAGAGCCGCAAGCACAAGCGCGATCCCGAGCAGGCTGGTCACCCCGACCAGCAGCGCGCCTTCGACGCCGATCCAGTGGTGCCTCAACATCACGAGCACGATCAACGCCAGGGCGAGTGCCGTGAACAGGGCTGCGTGTGCTTGCAGCCCGCGCGCCATTCTGCGCGCGGCCGACGCGTGTTCCGCGGCGCGCTGGAATGCGCTCATCCCGGCCCAGGCCAAGAGCAGGCTCCAGATCGGGAACGTCGGCAGGAGGTAGTAACCCTTGCGGCCGGCCGAGAACGAGAGTGCGACGCACGGTACGAGCGCGCACCAGCCCAGGAACCGCGCGCCGGCGAAGCGTTCGATCGACATCGCATCGAGCTCGAGCCGTTGCCCGGCGCGCCGCGTGCGCCAAAACCAGATGGGCAACAGGAGCATGAGCAGCGACCAGGGCATCCACAGCCCGATCACCTGGCCAGCGTAATAGAGTTCGAGCGGCTTCCACCACGCCGTTCCCAGGCCGCCCGTGCGGTCGAACATCTGCGCGCGCCAAAACTCGAGCGCGCCCGGCACACGCTGCACGACGAGCGCGAAGTAGGGCAGGACCAGTGCCAGCAGCAGCAGCAGTCCGCTCGGAACGTGCAACGTGCGCAGGAATCCCGGCCCGCCCGCGCGCTTGCGCAGCGCGATGGCGACTGCGACCAGCAGCAACACCGGAAGGATCGGTCCCTTGGCCAGGATCGCGAGCGCCACGGCGGCCCAGGCACACAGCGCTGCACGCCAGCTGCCGCGACCGGCGAGTGCTTCGCGCCGTGCCCAGGCCGCCGCGAGCAGGAACAGTGTGCAACAGCACGTGTAGGCCATTTCGGGCTGCGCCGAGCGCGACCAGATGACATAAGCCATGTTCGTCGCGAACAGGATCGCGGCGAGCAGTGCGATCAGCAGCGAGTCGAAGGCGATCCAGCCCAGGGCGAAGACCAGGACCGCCGTCGATGCGCCGAGCACGATCGAGGGCAGGCGCGCGCTGAATTCGGTCTGCGGGGTCGAGGCGTCGTTGCCGCAGAGGTGTCCGGAGAAGATGGCGAACCAATAGGAGAGCGGCGGTTTTTGGAGTCGCTGCTGTTCATCGAAGTAGGGCACGATGAAATCGCCGCGCCGCTCCATCTCCACGGCCGTGCGCGCCACGAAGGACTCGTGCGCATCGAGCGGTCGCCGCACGCCGTTGCCGGGCAGCGCAATCGCCAGGGCGAGCGCGAAGATCGCCAGCGCCAGGACAAGGCGGCGAACCCACGACAATTTCGCTCGCTCGTCGCGGACGGCCAGAATCGTGGGATTTGACGGCAAGCAGAGAGTATGTGCCGCAATCGACAATTCGTTTCAACCCCGCAAGTGTTCGTAGCGAGCGGTCCAGATGACCCTTGCGTGACGCTCTTGCCGTGCGTCAGCCAAGCCCCATGCGATCGACACCTTCTTCGTCGAAGCCGAGCATGTGCCCGATCTCGTGATAGAGGGTGACACGCAGTTCATGCACGAGATCGTCGCGATCGGCGCAGGCGCGCTCGAGGTTGCGCTGAAAGAGGTGAATCGACGACGGTAGATCGCTGCTCGATTCGCTGCGCTCCAGTTGCGAGGCACCGACGAACAGGCCGAGCATGTCGGGCGGAGTCTGCGCGGTATCGTTCTTGTCGATCAAATCGGGTGAGGGCATCGGCTCGATCAGGATCGGCGTGTCCTCGAGCGCTTCCTGGAAATCCTCGTCCAGTTTTCCGATCGCTTCGTCGAGCACTTCGGTCATCTCGTCTTCGCTGAGACGCCAGGGAAAGACCCAGCCCTCGGGATCGAGACGCTCGGCCTTGCGCAAGCACTTGTCCGCCTCGGCGAAGTTGCCCAGGGCGTCCTCGCACAGCGCCAGGCGGCCGAGGGCCGGCGCCGTCAGATCCAGTTCCGCCGTGCGCGCGAAAAGGCGCCTGGCCTCTTCGATGTTCCACTCGCGCAGGGCGATTTCCGCGGCGGTCCAGCACAGATCCGCATCTTCCTCGGGCGAGCGATCGCGGCTGGCGCGCGTCAACGCAGCGCGCGCGCCGCGCAGATCGTCGAGTTCGAGCCGCGCTGAAGCCTCGAGCACCCAGCGTGCTTCGTTTTCATCGGGCAGCGCGCCGGCGATCGTCAATGCCGCTTCCGCGTCGCCCGCCTCGAGCGCATCCCAGGCGCGATCGAGCTCCGCATCCACAAGCTCGTCCGGACCGTCCGCTGCGTGTGTTTCTTCGTGCATGCTTCGCTAGCCCTCGGCCTCGGTGTCTTCGGGCCGCACGCGCGTCTGTTCGCGCAAGTCGCGGATCAAGCCTTCGCGCACGCTGCTGAGTTTTCCTTCGGCGTCGAAGAAGAGCACCGCTCCGCGCGTCTGATCGTTGTCGTTCGCGTAGTCGAGATAAGGCGAGGCGGCGCGCTGCGGCGTCGGCACACTGATCTTGAACTGCCAATGGCCCGAGCTGTACCAGCCCCAGGCCAAGGCGAAACCCTGGTTGGGAAGTTCCCAGGCATACAGCGGCGGGCCGAGTTGCTTGAATACGTCCTCGAGATTCGTCGTGCCCGGCGTGAGCGCCGTCAAGCCAGACTGCGGCACCGGTTCAAGCCGCGTGTCGCGCTCGAAGCGCAGTTGCAGGCAACTTGCACACAGCGCTGCGAGCAGGAGCGCGCCGACTGCGCTCGTGAAGTGTCGAAGCGGCGAATTCACGGCGAAACTTTCGCTCACTGCTTGACGGCCTGGGGCTTAGCCTGGGCGGGCGGAGCCTGAGGCGCGTCGTCGCGGTCGCGCACGTCTTGCCAGGGCATCGAGTAGCTCGCGTCGATCCCGTGCAGGCTGGTGGCGACGTGCGTCAGGAGTTCTTCACTGTCGAAGAAGACCCAGGCCCGGTCCGCGCGCGTGTCGCTGTTGAAGAAGTTGACCAGGAAAAGGACCAGCCCGGCATCCTTCTTCACCGTGTAGTCGTAGCGGTATGCCGTGCGCCTGCCCAGCTGCACGACCTCGGTCGGTGCTCCGAGGATTTCAACCGTCTGCTTGGCCGTGGTCGTACCCGGGACCAGCTTGGCGAAGCGATCGGCGTGCAACGGTTCGTTCTGCGTCTGGCGTGAGAGGACGCAACTTGGAAAAAGGAACACGAGCGGCAGGACAAGGAGTAGTTGGCGCATGGCTGGGAGGATAGCAAAAGAGGCCATTGCCCCACATTTTCCCCGCCGCGCGGCGCTTTCCTGACAAAGCCTCGGCCAGCGCACGAACGGCGCGCCGAAAGACCGCTCAACCCTCGGCCACTCTGGCAATTGCGGCACTGATTCGCGGGGCGCGGGCGAGCACGCGCATGACGGTCCTGGCACAACGCGGTCTGCGCGCGAGCGCAAGCAACGCGCGGGCAAGCGCGGTTCGTGCAAACGTCTCCTCGCGTACCACACGTGCGTACTCGTGTTCGACAGCGCGCGCTGACGCGCCATCGATCAGCGCACGCGCGCCGCGCGCCGCGGCAACTCCCGTGGCAAGAGCGACTGAAACGCCGCAGCCCACCACCGGATCCACGCCTCCGGCCGAGTCGCCGACCAGGAAGACGCCCTCCTTCGCGACGAACGAGGCTCTCCTGCGCGCCAGCGAACGAACCTCCGGCGCCGTCGTCAGCGCGCCCGCAAGCGGCGCAAGGCTCGGATGCGCGAGCGCGAATTCGAGCCAGCGTTTCGCTCCGCCCTCGACCGGCGCGCGGTCCATCAAAAGCGCGATGTTCAGTCGTCGATTCGGCAAGGGAGTCACATAGATCTGCGCATTCGGGTCGCCGAGCAAAATGATCACGCCGTCGAGTTCTGCGCGCGCCTCGCAACGGGCGCGCAGGCCGAAGCGGCCCGCGTCGATCCAATGGCCCGTGCGCAGCCAGTTCGCGCCGCGCCCGCGCGTTCCATCGGCTACGGCGAGTGTGCGCGCTTCGAACTGCGACGGGCCTGCGCGCACGAGAAATCCGTTCGTGCATTTTTCGACTTGCGCAGTTTCGTGGATGCGCAGCACCTTGGCGTCGCGGGCCAGCGCGGCGTCGAGCGCTGCGGCCAGTTCATGGCGCTCCAGCGCGTAACCAATTTCCGGAAAGGGGATGCGCAGCGAGGGCCCGCCGGGAATGGAGTAAGTGATCCCGCGCAGCACTTGGCCGCGCGTGAGCACAGGGCCGAGTCCCAGTTCACCCAGGGCGCGCACTCCGCTGGCGAGGCAGCCCTCGCCGCAGGGTTTGTCGATTGGTCCCGCCTGGGGCTCGAACAGCGCCACGCTCAGTCCGGCTTGTGCGGCGGCAAGCGCGCAGGCACTCCCGCCCGGACCGCCGCCGATCACAGCCAGGTCGAACTCTGCGTTCATCGCGCAAAGCCCTCGCGCCAACCAGGAATCCGCGCCAGCAGGTTTTCTTCCTGGCGCCGACGTCGCCAGAGCAACACGGCGTTCGCGCCAAAGATCAGCGCTCCGCTCCACAGCGATCCGCCGACGAAGGGCAGGGCCGCGAACTCGAGATTCACGGCCAGATAATTGGGATGCCGCAGAAATCGGTAGGGTCCACCGTGCACGGCGCCCAGCGACGGCGCGACCACTGCGCGCGCGTTCCAACGCGGACCCAGCGTGCGGATCGTCCACCAACGCAACACTTGCGCGACAACGATGGCGCAGCTCGCGGCCAGCGCGACCGAGTCGGGAAGTCGCATGCCGCGCAGATTCACTTCGATCGCCGGAGCGACGAGGAACAAGACGTGCACGACGACCATGACGATGTACTCGGCAACGCTGGAAGAGGCAGCATGCGGCGCTCCACTCGCGCGCAGACGTGCCAGATTTTGGCGCGAAAGCAGGAGTTCGGCGCCGCGTTCCAGCACCAAGAACGCGATCATCGCGGTCAGCAGCTTGTCGCGATCCATGGAAAAATCAGCCATCGTTCGGCCACTCGAGCAACAGGAACTCCAACGAGAGCCCGGGGCCGACGGACGCGGCCAGCGCAAGTTGTCCGGGCTTGACGCGTGCCTGCGCTTCGATAGCCAGTTCGATCACCGTCAGCACGGAAGCCGAGGAAAGATTGCCGTAGCGGGCCAGCGACAAGCGCGAATAGGTGAGCCCGCCCGCAGCGAGGCCGAAGGCTTCTTCCCAGACCTCGAGCACGCGCCTGCCGCCCGGATGCAAGAGGTGCAAGCCGATGTCCGCGCGTGTTTTTCCGTGGCGCGCGAGGAACGCATCGACGGCCTCCGGCAGCGCGATCGCAAGTAGATCGGGAAGGTCGCGTTCCAACACGATGCGCAGGCCGTGCGTGCCGACATCGAAGCCCATCGTGTGCAGCGTGTCGGGCACCAGGAACGAACCACTGGCGAGGATCCGCGGAGCGCTCGCCGTGCCGGCCTGCGGTTGCACGACGGCAGCAGCGGCGCCATCGGCGAACAGCGCGGCCGCGACGAGATCCGTGCGCGTGCGCTTGTCGCGCGGCAGTGTCAGGGAACAAATTTCGACCGCCACGACGAGCACGCGTTCTCCGCCGCGCGCCAGCGCATTCGCCAGGCCAAGCGCCAATCCACCGGCCGCGCAGCCGGCCTCCGTGATCGGAACGCGGCGCACGTCGCTGCGCAGCGACAGTCGTGGAATCAGTTCGACGTCGAGCGCGGGAATCATGATCCCAGTGCAGGACACGTCGATCACGCAGTCGATTTCCGAGGCTTTGACCTGCCCGCGCTGGAGCGCGACGCGAATGGCGCTCTCCGACAACTCGAGCGCATGCGTGCGCCAGAGCGCATTGCGCGCGCTGAATTCGTCTTCAGCGAGCAGGCTTTTCAGCGGCGGAGCGAT
>JAYUUV010000323.1:0-11890 GCA_043754695.1 Planctomycetota bacterium | reverse complement strand
CGCGCATGGCGAACTGCATCACGTCGACCGCAAGCTTGCGCGACTGCAATGGCAGGCCTTCGTCGACGCACTGCGCGCGAGCGGTCTTGAAGTCGACGTGCTCGAAGCGCTGCCCGGCTATCCCGATCTCGTGTTCTGCGCCAATCAGGCGCTGCCGATCGCGAGCGACGTCGCTCTCGACGGCGCGGCCCACGTCGTGCCTTCGCGCATGGCCCATGCGCAACGCCGCGGCGAAGTCGAGCACGTTGTCGCAGCCCTCGCGCGCATGGGCTATCGCGTCGACCCACCGGCAGCGCACGCGCCGATCGAAGGCATGGGCGACGGGCTGTGGCATCCCGGACGGCGCCTGTTGTGGGCCGGCGTCGGCCCGCGTTCGTCGCGCGCGGCGTGGCAGGAACTCGCGGCGCGCTACAAAGTCCCGACCTTGCTGCTCGAACTCGTCGATCCGAATTTCTATCACCTCGATACGGCGCTGGCGCTGCTGTCGGAAAACACCTGCCTGTGGTCGCCGCGCGCGTTGAGCAAACGCAGTCAGGACCTGGTGCACGCCATGTTCCCGCGCACGATCGAAGCCGACGGACACGAAGCGCACAAGCAGCTCGCCTGCAACGCGTTCTGCGCCGACGGCCGCAGCGTGTTCATCGATGCCGGTGCGCAAAAGACCGCGCAAAAGCTGGAGCACGCAGGCTTCGTCGTTCAGCGCCTCGACACGAGCGAGTTCCTGAAATCAGGCGGCTCGCTGTTCTGCATGAAGCTCCTGATCGGTGCCCAGTAATAAACGCCGCTGGATTACCGCGCACCGTCAAGATGCATGCCGACGCGCTCGAGGTCTTCGCGCACGAGGCCGTAGACGGCTTGCGCGTAGCGGCGGATCTCGTACTGCGCGTCGGGCTTCAGGCGCTGCTCGAGGAAGTGCATCACACCCTGCAACGACACGGTCCAGTAGGCCTGCGTGTAGATGTTCTGCGGCAGGAGCATGCGCGCAATCTCCTTGGCCACGCCGCGCGCGATGCGCTCGCGATACAACTCGAAGGCGCGCGCGCACTCCTGCAGCATCAGCTCGCGCTCGCGCGCATGATCGAACTCGTCGCCTAGTTCGATCGAGGCTTGTTTGTTCCCGTGCGGCGGATTGGCGCGCATGCGCGTCGGCACGTAGACCTCCTCGGCCCACTGCACGTAGCGGCCGGAGATCTCGTTCCACGAACAGCCCTTGTCCGTGTCGAACATGATGTCGAAGACCTCGAGGTCGACCGTCTCGCCTTCGACTTCGTACGTGCGCCAGCCCGAACCGACCTGGTACTTGAACGCCTGGCGGAAGACGAACAACGGCGCCTTCCAATGGAACGTGTAGAAGGAATGGCGATAGGGCGAAGTGTGCCCGTTGGCCCACAGGAAACTGGCCAGCTTCGCGTCATTCGCGTCGTAGCCGCTCTTCTGCTTCTCGTAGCTGATGCGCGCGGCGTTGACGACTTTCATCGCCGTGTCCTGCTGCATGCGATCGACGAGCGCGACGAAACCGATCCCGTCGTCGAGCGTCGGGGCGGCATCCTTGGGCATCGAGACTTTGGTGACGGCCATGGCTGCTAGTTTGCCTTGGCGCGCAGCTGGTTGCGATGGCCAAGCGACTTCGCGGCCGGCTTCGCTCAGCGCGAATGCGCCGCAGCACTCGCCGCGTGTTTCATTTGGGCCGCGGGCAGGAAGTCGATCAGATCGGAGGCGATCAAGGCGCGGCTCCCGAGTTTTTCAGCGGCCAGGTCGCCCGCGAGCCCGTGCACGTAGACCGCGGCGCGCAACGCGTCGAGCGGCGTGAAGTCGTCGCGCGCAGCGGCCGCGCTCGCCGCGAGGTAAGCCACGGCAATTCCCGAGAGCACGTCGCCCGAGCCTGCCGTTGCCATGCCCGGATTTCCGCTCGTGTTGACGAACGCCACCGGACCGCTGGCAATCACGCTGCGCCGGCCCTTGAGCACGACCGCGGCGCCGCTGCGAGCCGAAAGTTCGAGCGCCGCCGCGATCCGGCCGGGCTCGTCGCGCGGAATTTCGCGGCCTAGCAGCCGGCCCGCTTCGCCGGGATGGGGCGTGAGCGCCGTGAAAGCGCCGCGGCGCGACAATCGCTCCGGCTCGCCATCGAGCACATTCAGCGCGTCGGCGTCGAGCAGCAGCGGACCGCGGAATGCGTCGGAACAGAGTTCGGCCTGCACACCGCGCGTGCGCTCGGAAAAACCCAGCCCGGGTCCGATCAAACGCGCGTGGTCCTCGCGTAGCTCGAGCCGCACGGACAGCGGCGAGCGCGCGAGCTCGCTCGAGCTCCAGTCGAGCAGCACCGCCTCAGGCGCGGCCAAAGGCAGCAGACTCAGCAATTCAAGATCGAGCGCCGCAAGGCTGACCAATCCAGCTCCCGCGCGCAGCGCCGCGCGCACCGAGAGCATGGCCGCGCCGGGCATCAGTCGCGAGCCGCACACGCACAGGACGCGGCCGGCTTCGCCCTTGTGCGCATCCGGGGCGAGCCCGGGAATCGCTCGCGGCGCAGCTGAATCCGCCGCCGCCGGACTCATTCCAAGACCTCGAGCCGCCCGACTTCGATGCCGGCCCAGTTGCGCAGCGCGCCGGCGCGCCAGGCGTGCAACGCCCGCAATTCCTCGCCGTCGAGAAAGCCGAAGCGCTCGCACAAAGCGATCACCAGCGGATGCAGGCCGCGCGTTTCGCCATCGTCGATCTTGATCGCGAGGCCGCGATCGGCTCCGCGAATCCCGACCACATAGACCGCTTCGCCACCGATCTTGGGGAACAAGCGGCCCTTGGTGGCGCGCCCGAGGTCGGTGCAAAGTCGCTTGTGATTGCCGGCAATCAGCTCGGGATGGCGCGCCGCCGCCTCGAGCAAGCGCTCGCAGGCGCTGCGGCGTTGCGCGGGCAGGCGCTCGGGATTGGCCATACGCGCGATGGCCGTGGCCAGGCGCACGAGCGGCATGCGAAAGGTCGGCGCGCTGCAGCCGTCGATCGCCGTCGTGAGCTCGCCGGGCAGAACCCCAGTCATTGACTCCACGGCCGCGCGCACCGCGCGCTGAACCTGATCCGCCGGGTCGAGATAGCGCTTGGGGTCCACGCCAAGCTGGCAGGCCAGGCACAGGAAGCCGGCGTGTTTGCCCGAACAGTTGTTGTGCAGACTGGTGGGCTTTTCGCCGCGCTGCGCGAGCTCGGCGCGCGCGCGCGGGTCGCTGGGCGGCTGCGGTCCGCATTGCAGTGCATCCGCGGAGAGCCGCAGGCGCGCGAGCAAGCCGGCGACCGGCACGGTATGGCAGTCTTCGCCGCTGTGAGAGGAAAGGGCCAGTGCGACTTCGACCTCGCTGAGCCCGAAGCGATCGGCCGCACCGCTCTCGATCAACGGCAACGCCTGGAGCGACTTCACGGAGCTACGGGCGAAAACTTTGGCCTGCGCGTCCCCTGCGCTCTCGATCACCCGGCCTGAACTGTCGACCAGCGCCCAGGCCCCGCGGTGCTGTGACTCGATCCAATCACCGCGCCAGGCCCGAACCAGGACGGGGTTGTCGGGGTAGGTCGCCTGGGGCGCGTCGGCCTGGAGTTGGGGTTGGAGCATCGGGAAAGGGAGAGCCCGCGGAGACCGAGCGCCAAGGCGAATTCTAGCGCGGCGGTCATCCGCCGTCCGGCCTCGACCTTTCGGGCAAATGACGGCGCCGGCTTCCGGCGCGCAAGCATGCTCCCGTGAGCCTGCTACCATGGAACCAGCATGTTCCCCCACCCCGAACAGTCGCCGCGCGATCCGCGTCGCGCAGGCGACGGCGGCGCGCGAAATTCGCGCGGCGAGGAACGAGTACCGCAACCGATTCGCGCGAGCCTGCGCAGCGAAGCGGACCAAGGCCCGCCGATCCTTGGCGAGTGGCTGGTGGCGCCGATGCTCCTGCTGGCGCTGGCTGCCGGTTTGCGCTTGGCACTGGGCGGCGCGGACTCCGGCTTCGCGATCAGCTTCGCGCTGCTCTTGGGTCTGGGTGTCTTCTGGGTCGCGACGCGCCTGTACATGTCGCCGCAAACGCCGGTGCCCGCTTGCCCGCACTGCAAGCGCAAGACTCTGGTGCGGATCGATGCGCTGCAATCGCTGGGTGCGCGCTGCATGCACTGTGGTTGGCGCGACGAAGACCTGAATGCGGAGCGCCTGGGTGTGCTCGTTCCTTTGGAAGCGCATTTCCGTACCGCTGTGCACGCGCAGCGTTTGCCGCACGCACCGCGCGCGATGCGCCCCGCTCGACGCGGCCTGCGCGGCGAACCCCGCAATCCTCCCTTTGGTGACCGTCCGCCGCAGGGCCCGTCGGGCCGCGGCCGCCGGCTGCGCTGACGCGCCCCTCTTGCGCTGGGGCGCGAATTGTCCCACGCTCCTGGTTCAAGGACTCCGACGCCATGTCCAGCGAACCTGAGTCGAAGATGATCGAGATGCTGCTAGGGCGCATCGTGATGCGCGCGGACTCGGCGCAGCAGTTCATCTTCCTGACCGAGCGCGGAGGCGGGCGCGGATTTCCGATCGTGATCGGTGCCGCCGAAGCCGCGGAGATTCATCGTGTCGTCACCAACGTCGAGTCGCCGCGCCCGCTGACCCACCAGCTCGCGCATTCGATCCTGCAGGCGCTCGACGCCGACCTGGTGCGCTGCGACATCGTCGATCTGCGCCAGAACACGTTTTTCGCGCAGCTGGTCCTGCGCCGGCGCAGCTCGAACGAAGTCGCGATCGTCGATGCGCGGCCCAGCGACGCGATCGCGCTCGCGCTGCGTTCCAAGGCGACAATCCGCGTGGCCGAGTCGGTGCTCGATCAGGTGCGCACGGACATGAGCAGCGACCCGCTGCCGAAACCGGATCAGCCGGAATGAGCTGGCGAGCGGTCCTGCGCCGCACTCCGCGGGCCGGGATCCTGCTCGGCCTCTCCCTCCTGTTCACGTTTCTGACCTTTGGCGCCGTGATATCGGCGGAGTCGGATGGCACGGGCGCGCTGACTTCCTACCCGATCGGACGCATCGTGCTGAGTGCCGTCGCTCCGCTCAGCGGCCCCTTCATCGGCGCAATCGCGCGCGACTGGCAGTCGTGCTGCGCCGCGAACTCCTGGAGCCTTTTGCCCGTGGCCGGCGCTGCTCTCGCCGGCGCTTGTCTCGTGCAATTCGCGCCGCTGGGCGCGGGCCGGGGTTGGCAGCGACTGCGCCTTGCCTGCTGGAGCGCCGGCTGGCTGATCTGGTTCGGCTCGGGCATTTTCTCGCTGGGTCACGCCTTGGAATGAGCGAGAGAGAATTGCGAGCGCGCTCGCCATCGGTGAGACTCCGCGCTTCGTGCCGTTCCACGGAGGCGTGGCAGAGTGGCCTATTGCAGCGGTTTTGAAAACCGCCATACCGAAAGGTATCGAGGGTTCGAATCCTTCCGCCTCCGCCCTACGGCCCTTGGATACCTGGCGGCGGCCGCGTGCTAGCAAGATTGCGATTCGACGACCCGGTCGCAACGAACGAGGTGCATATGTCCCAGGCCAGTGACGGTAGCGGCGAAGTTCTTCCCTCACGGCGCGCGCTGCTCGCTCTGGCGTCAGGCGCGTTGGCGGCGTGCGCAACGCGCGCTTCAGGTGCCGCGCCATCGGCTCCAGCGCCGAGCAGCAAGGCTCTCGCGCTGCCCGGCGGACGCGACGCGAGCGCTGCACTGCGCGTGCCCGCGCGCGCGCGACTGGACGTCAGCGGAAAAATCAGTCCGCTCTACTACGGCGGCGGCTTCGACGCGAAGACGGCGATGCACGAGACGCTGATTCGCATGGAAGCCGATGGCAGGTTGGGGCCGGGACTCGCGAGCGCCTGGTCCGTCGAGGACGGCGGACGTACGCATCTGTTCGAACTGCGGCCGGGAGCCGAGTTCCATGACGGCTCGCCAGCCGATGCCGACGCGCTGCGCCTGCACATGCGCCGCTGGGCCGGTCTGCCCGAGCACGCCTGGCTCGAGAGCTCGGATCACATCGTGGCGATCGAAGCGCCGTCGAAGACGTTGCTGCGCGTGCGCTTGGATCAGGCCTGCGACCTTCTGCCCGACCTGCTCGCGATCAATCCCTGCGCGATCACGGGGCCGGCTTCGCTCGATCGCAAGGGCGAATTCGTCAAGCCGGTCGGCTGCGGGCCGTTTCGCTTCGTCGAAGTGCTCGACGGCGGCCGAGTCGTGCGCTGCGCGCGCTTCGAGAATGGCGCAGCGCCCAAACCCGGCGACACGCGCGTCGATTTCGTCACTTACACGTCCGACGACACACGCCGGCCGATCGACGATCTCTTCGCCGGAGAACTCGACGCGGTCGTCGATGCGTGGTCGGAGAGCATGCCGCGCGAACGCGTGCTGGCGGCCAGGCAGGACGCGCGCTTTCGCGTGAGCAGCGGGCCGGGAGGCAGCGTCACGGTGCTGAGCTTCTGCCAGGGTCAAAGCCCGACGGCGGATGCCGATGTGCGCAGGCGCATCCGCGCGGCCCTCGATCGCGCCGCGCTCGTGCGCGATGTCGAAATGGGATTCGCCGCGCCCTGCGCAACCTGGGCGCCGCCCACGATCATCGACTGGCCCGCGGCCATTCCGACGCCCGGCGAAAAACTCCACACTGGAAAACTGCCGCCGCTGCGCTTCCTGCGGCAGAGCGAAAGAGCACCCGACGCTGGCCCTGACATGCGTCTGCATCAGCAGATCGCGCAACAGTTGCGGCGCGCAGGCATCGAAGTCGAACTCATTTCAGCCGAGGCCGCGGAGTTTTCAGTACGGCTAGCCAAAGCAGCTTTCGATCTGCTGATCGTGCGCACACTGGGCGTACCCTACGACCCAGGCATTTCGCTGACGCGTTTCCTGCCGCCCAAGCCACGGCCCTTCGCGGATTCGCGCCATCGCATCCTCGGCGATCCGGCGCTGACCTCGCTGGTGCGCGAGGTCAAGACTTGCACGACGCCGCGAGCTCGACGCGAAGTGCACGTGCGAATCCAGGAGCGCATCGATCGCGAAGCGGTCGTGGTGCCGCTCTACGTGCCGCAGCGCGTCGCGGTCGTGCGCAAGGAGTTCGGCGATCCGATCCTCGACCACGACATGTACCGCGTGGACCTGATCTCCATGCTCGCGGGCCGCAGCTGAGCAGCGCGAGTCGAGATCAACGGGGCTTGACGGTTGCGGGCAGCGACGCAGCGCCTGCGGCTTGCAATCCAACGCCGGGCGGGCGCGCCAGCAAGACAATGCGGCCCGAATATCCCGTGCAGACGATCTCGTCGGTCCCGTTGCGGCCGTCGACTTCGCCGCTGGCGAGCCAGTGGCCTTTGTCGCGATCGGTGAAGATGCTCTTTGCGCACCAGGTCTCGCCCTTGCGCGTGAGCAAGTCGACGTTCTTCGAGTAGCCGAACACGGCAATCGTCTCGACACTGGCGTCGGCATCGAAGTGACCCGCGCAGACGCCGCGCGGCCCTGGCGGACCGACGTAAATCACTGCGTGATCCCACCTGCCTTCGGCGGCGCGCGCATGGCGGCGGATCAGGCCGTCGTCGCTGGTCGAATAGAGCACGAGTCCTTCGCCCGCGCGCGCAGGTTTTCGCGCCACGCGGCCAAGTCCCATCGGCGCTTCGAAGATCGTTTCCCAGGCGGGCTTGCCGTCCCGCCAGTGCAACAATTCGAGCCGCCCGTGGCGGCCGATCGTGACGATCTCCGCAGGCGACGTCGTGCCGTCGGAGAGCACCAGCGCATCGCGGATGCGGCCGGGCAATTCTTCGATCAGCTTCACTTCGAAGCCGTCGAGACCGTCGCTGCGCGGCTTGGCGACATAGAGTCCGCCAGGACTCGTGAACACGATCACTTCCATGCCCGCATGGCTGCTATCGACGTCGGCGGCGACTACGGTGTGAATCTCGCGGCCCGGGATCATGCCGATCAGGCGATTGTCGAGCAGCGTGTTGCGATAGGCGACGATCTCGTAGAGATTGCCCTGTTGCGAACCGGTGTAGAGCTCGCGGCCTGGCACGCGCTCGTCGACATCCGCCAGCGCTAATCCACCGAGCCATTTTCCGTCGGCGAGTGTCGTCACGGGTGTCCACTTGCCGCTGTAGGACCACAAAACCTGACAACGGCCGAGATCGTCGATGCCGACAATCTCGGGGCAACCGTAGTACGGGAAGACCTTCATCACACCCACGGTCCAGACACCGGTCGCGCCGTTGTCGAGCACCAGCGTCGCGTTCCAGCCGGCGGGCGCGGAAAGTTGCACTTCCTCCTTCTTGGGATCGCCGCCCGGCGTTGGCGTGGCCGCATTCAAAGCGGGATGCGCCTGATCGGCGGACGAGAACGAACTCGTCGTCGAAGGAGCGGTGCAAGCGAGGATCAGCAGCAAGCCGCAGCTGACGGAAGCAGTCGATGTGTGGATCATGGAGTGTGTGGGACGTGCCGAACGAACTTCTGGGTTGATGCGCAGTTCCGCGCAAGTGTCGTTCCGCGCGCGACGTCGCGCCGCGCTGCGCACGCAGAGCGTAGTGCGCGTGAGCGTTGTGTCCGGCCGGGAACAACGCGTCACCATCGCGTAGCGCGTTCGCGCGTGACGCGAACAAGAAAGTGCCACCAGCTGCGCTGTGCGCGCATCAACGACTGCGGAACGATTCTTGCCCGTCGCGTCGTGCCTCGTGCACTGCAGTCCAGGCCCCCAGCCACTTTCAACTCGATGAAACTCTTTTCGCTGCTTGCGTTGCGCACCCTCGGCCTTCTGACAGCGCTCGCGATGTCCGCGACGCAGATTTCAGCCCAGGAAATGCCGATTTCCGGCGTCACCGGCTACGACTATTTCTATGCGACTACGCCCTCGGGCGTATCTCAGTTCTACGCCACGAACGCAAACATCGCCTCGGCGCCATTCGTCTTCGGCACGCCAGTGAATGCAGTGCCCTCGCGCTGGTCGCATCGCCGGCGCACGCTGCAGGCGCTCGAGACGGCGACCTTGAATCCCAATCGCGGCGTGTTCATCACGCCGATGGGCGATGCGGTTGGCAACGGAGCGTTGCACCTCGTCGATCTGCGCTCCGGCGTCCAGACGGCGCTCGTGCATACAGGGAATCCCGCAGGCTACGACGTCTGCGCCGTGGCGCGGCTCAAGTTCGTTTTTGCCGCCGAGGACAGCGGCGCGGGCACCACGGTGTTGCGCGGCTACTCGTACCAGACTCCTGGTGCGCTGGTGCCGTTGAACCCGCCCGCGCTGGTGCTCTTTGGCAGTCCTTCGGCGTACGTGCAGCGCATCGGTGTGGATTCGACGGAACTGACGCTGCACGTCCCGACGGCCGAAGGTGTGCACATCGTCCAACTCAATCCGATCGGCCTGCAAATGCTCGCCACCTCGTTCTTGGCGACAGCACCGGCGAGCGCGACGACGAATCCGGTCAGTTTCATGCGCGGCGGCGTGCGAACCTGGGCCATCGGCACGGCGAACTTCAACGGCGCGAATCCGAGTTCCGCGGGCGTGTTCGCCTGGAACACCAACGGCACTGTCGGCTCCAGCAACTTCGGCATCGTGCCCACCGTCCCCAGCAAGAACTGGGTGCCCGCGGTCGGGACCGAAGAACTCGCCGTGGTCAGCAACGGCACGGACGCTTACACCTATTTCCTGTTGCGCGAACCCGGTCCCGGGACCTTCTTCGTCAAAGCCTCCGCGCTCGGTGTGGTCAAGTTCCTCGGATTCGCGGCACCGGCGACTTCGACGATCGTACTGGCGGACGGAGTCGGCGAACCCTTCTCCGTTCCCTCCGTGTCGGGCAACCGCGTCGCCTTCGAAAGCAGCTTCGGGCCGCCGTTTGTCGGCAATCCTCCCGGCGGTGGCGAGCGCATCAACATCCTCTATTCGCCGCTCGATCCGTTGGGAGCCAGCAGTCCGAACGGAGTCGTGGGCGTGCCCGCGCCGCTGGGCGGCCGCATCAGTTGCAAGGGACTCGACCGTCCGATCTGGACGGCGGACGGCACGCGCGTCATGGCGGCGACAAGTCACTTCCCCGGCGCGCCGAATCCGAGCGTGCCCGGTCTGGAAGTGCTGAACGTTCCAGCTGATGTGCTGGTCGACGAATTCACGAGTCCGCACACGGTGGTCCAGAATCTGCCCTTCCCCAATCAATCGATCCTGCTGCCGGGCACGTTCCTGCCGCGCGTTCCCGCAGCGGTCGTTTCGCTGGCGGGCATCTCGTTCTACGGCACGGCTTTCCATCATGGCCTGGCTTCGATCGCGGCGATCGGCTTCGGCGAAGTCGGTCAACTGCAAACCGAGGCCGTCGCTTTCGTGCAATCGACGGCGATCCCCGATTTCCCCGCGATCCTGCCGCCAAGTTTTCTCGACGCGGCGGGTTCCCTGGTGCCGGTGCCCTTGAACTTCGGCGCGCGGCGCACCGCATTCAATTACGCCCCGGGTTTCGGCCCGGACGGACTGACGATGTCGGCGGCTATCGACAGCGAGATCATCGTCGAAAAGACCAGCACGAATTACCGCGCGGCGGTCGGTGTCGGCGTGCCGGCCGTCAACGTTCGCGTGCAGCTGCCCGCGGGCTCGATCACCACGACTGAAATCGTTTCCTACTGATCCCCATGACTCGGAGACATTCGATGAAGACTCTGTTTGCCCTGCTTGCGATCGCATCCCCCTTCGCGGTCGCGGCCCACGCGACCGACCGGCTCGTCGATGCCTCCGGTGTCGCGAGCCCGCTGACCACGATCACTCAGGCGATGGTCATCGCCGCGCCGGGTGACCGGATCTTCGTGATGCCAGGCACCTATCCGGCCTTCCACTTCAGCCGCGGAGTCGAAGTGGTCGGGCTGGGAACGGACCCGAGCGATGTCGTGATCGCGCGAGTGGATTTCCACCCGACGATTCCGACGAACAACTTCGACGCCGGACTGACCAACGTCACGATTTGCAGCGCCGATCCCGCGGACTCGACTTCGATCGGCGGCAACGAACTGGCCGCCGGCACGCTCGTGCTGCAGGGTGTCGTCACCTGCGGCGGTGTGTATCTGCACGGCGCAGGACAACTCTATCTGATGGTGGTCGACAGTCGAATCGTGCCGGCGCCGGGCACCGGATTCCTTGGAGCCGCCTTCGACTTCGGCGGCGGGATCGCGGACTTCGTCGATTCGTGGGTTGCCGGCGCCGATGCTTCCACCGCGCAGAGTTTCACGGCGGGCACGGGACTGCGCGTCGGCGGCGGTGCGACGGTGCGCGTTTCGAACACACACGTCTTTGGGGGGGCGGGCGCGAACACGGGCGTGGTCGCCTTGCAAAATGCCGCCGATGCGATCGAGAAGGGCTTTGGCGCGGCGCTGCCGACGCTGCGCCTCTCAGGTCATTCGGTGATCGCGGGCGGCGACGCAGGACCACTCGGAGTCGGCGGCGCGGGCGTCGACATGGTCGCCAACATCTCGATCGGAATGGCGACGGTCACGGGCGGAAGTGGGACGCCCACTGGCCTCGCCTACACGAGCGGAGCACCGCTCGTGCTCGCCCGCGATCCGTATCTGGTGATGACGCCGCCCAAGTCCTTCGGCCTCGGCGACGTGTTCTTCCGGCCGGGTCAGCAGATCCTGGTCATGCCCGGCGACGTGCTGCCCGGAGTGACCCTCGCCGATGCCTACCGGATCGATCCACCCGCTAACGCGAGCCTGTCGCCGCTACCGTCGCTGGAGGCCATGCCCGTCGCCGGGGCGCAATTCAGTCTTTTGGCGACGGGCTCGACGCTGACCCGCAGCGGAAATGTCACGTTTTACCCGCGTCGGCGTATCTACCTGCAGGCCTTCTATCAGGAGGAAGGCGGCGCGATCGAGTCGACGAATCCGGTCGCACTCATGGTTGCGCCCAACTGAACTCGACCCAGGCAGGGACGGCGGCGGGGG
>JAYUUV010000322.1:0-7619 GCA_043754695.1 Planctomycetota bacterium | reverse complement strand
CCCACTTGGGGGCGAAGAGTATATCCCTGGGCTGTGGTTCTTCGGCCGACGAACTTGCGCGAAGCGAGCGCGCCTCAGTGCGCGATGGCGTTCAGCGCGCGCACGTGTTCGAGGCGGACGCGGCGCAGCTTGCCGTCCGCGAGCACGATCCCAAGGCCGTGGGCCAGGTCGATTTGGCGCAGGTCGCCCTCGATCTCGCTCTCGCCGGCCAGGACTCGCACGCGCCGATTCGCCAAGCCCGTGGCCGCGAAATAGTCCCGCGCGATCGCCTCCGGGTCGCTCTCGACGCGGCCCATTTCGCGCGCGAGGTGTGGCAATAGGCGCGCGAGCAGCTCGCGCGGGGTGGCCAGGATTTCGCACTGTGCCAGGCTGGTCACGGCGCGTTCGAGCAGCAGTTCAGGCGGAAAGCTGCGCTGCTGGACGTTGACACCGATGCCCAGCACGAAGCTTGGGGCCGCCGGGTCGAGCCCGCGGGTCTCGGCCAGAATTCCGCAGAGTTTGGCTCCGTCCACCAGCAGGTCGTTCGGCCATTTGAGCTGCGCGCGCGCGAGCCCCTGCTCCAGCAACGTCGCGCGCACGGCCAGGCCGGCCCCCATGGTCAGTGCCGCCGGCGCGATGGCACTCGTTGGCTGCAGGACCACGCTCGCGTACAGGCCGGCGCCGGATTCGCTGACCCAAGAGGCGCCGCGCCGGCCGCGGCCCAGCGTCTGTCCGAGGGCGACGTGCACGTCGCCGTGTCGTGCCGAGCCCTCGGAAAGGGCCGCAAAGGCCCGTTCCGAGCTCGAATCGACCAGGCCGTGCTCGAAGATTCGGAACTCCATGCGAGCTCAAGTGTTCCTGCCTAAGCTCCTGCAGTCCAGCCCGGTCCGTCCCACCTCCAAAAGAACCATCATGCTCAAACCCATCATCCTCACCTGCGCCACGCTTCTGGCCGTGGGTACCCAGTTCACGACCAACTACGCAGCCGAGCAGGGCTTCAAGGTCGAGTTCGAGAGCGCGCTCGCGATGAAGACCACCGCGATGTCCATGGAGCGCGACGGCGAGCCCGTCGAGGGCCGCGGCATGATGGGCGGCGGCGCCTCCAGTCAGGCCCGCAAGGCAGTGTTCGTCGACAAGATCGTCGCGGCGAAGGACGGCAAGCCGACCAAACTGACGCGCGTTTTCGAAACGCTCAACGGCTCGAGCACCACGACGCGCGGCGAGGAGGAGACCACCCGCGATCTCGAACCGCCGCTCGCCGGTGTGACCCTGACCCTCGAGCGCGGCGAGAACGGCGACGTGAGTGCCAAGGTCAGTGACGGCAAGGCGCCCGCGGACGACAAGGTGCTCGAAGGCCACCAGATGGAGCTGGCGCTCGACGCGCTGCTGCCCGAGGGCGAAGTGGCCGACGGCGCGAGCTGGGAGCCGAACAAGGACGCCGTCAAGCATGCGCTGATGCTCGACATGGAAAAGGCGCTCTTCCCGCGCCCCGCGCCGACGGAAGGTGGTGAGGGCGGTGGCCAGCGCGGTGGCGGTGGCGGCGGTGGCCGCGGTGGATTCGGCGGCATGGGCGGTGGCGACGGTCGCCTGCTCGATATCGCGGAGTGGGAAGCCAAGGCGACCCTGACCGACGAGAAGGTCGAGAAGGACGGCGTGGCCTGCCGCGTGATCACGCTTGAATTGAAGGCCAAGGGTGACATGCCCGAAATGCAACGGCCCGAAGGCGCCCCGCGCCGCGGTCAGGTGCTCGGCCTCGAGCGCGAGTCCGTTCTGTTCGGCACGACTTACAAGGTCGAGCTCGAAGGCAAGCTGTACTACTCGACCGCCGACAAGCGCCCGGTCGCCTTCGAAGTCGAAGGCAGCCTGAGCCAGGAAACCGACACGGAGCGCGAAGGCCGCGACGGCGGGACGATGCGCATCCGCTCGACCCGCGAAGGCACCTACAAGCAGACCGTTTCGATCACGCGACCGTAGCGGTGTCAGACACCCAACCAGCCGACCTTTTACATTCGGAACACATCCGCATGTGAAACGACGGTGTCAGTCACCCAACCAGCCGACCTATTCCGTCCAGTCGTTTTCTGGAGGTAAAAGGTCGGCTGGTTGGGTGTCTGACACCGCTAGTAGCGCAGCGCGCAGATCGGCCTCGAGATCGCGCAGGGCTTCGATGCCCGCGGAAAGCCGAATCAGACCCGGCGGCGCGGTTTCGCCGGCCCAGCGCGCGCGGCGTTCCCAGGATGATTCGACGCCGCCGAAACTGGTGCCAGGACGGATCAGGCGCGCGGCGGCGACGACGCGATCGGCGGCGGCGGCTCCTCCGCGCACTTCGAAGGAGACCAGCGGCCCGAAGCCGCCGTTCATCTGGCTCTCGGCCAGTTCGCGCGCGCAGAGCGCGGGGTGATGCACCACTTCGACCTTGGGGTGTTTCGCGAGCAGCAGGGCGAGCGCCTGGGCATTGCTCGATTGTCTTTCGATGCGCAGCGGCAGCGTCTTCAGGCCGCGCAGCACGAGCCAGGCTTCGAAGGGACCTGGAATCGCGCCGGCGTTGTAGCGCCAGTCGCGCACGCTCGCGTGCAGAGCTTCGTCGCGCGTCGTCACGCTGCCGAGCAACACGTCAGAATGGCCCGACGCAGCCTTCGTCAGCGACGTGATCACCGCGTCGGCGCCGAGATCCAGCGGCCGCTGCAGTGCCGCGGTCGCCGTGGTGTTGTCGACCACGAACGGTGAAGCGTGCCGCTTCGCGATGGCAGCGAGGCGGCGCAGGTCATGAATGGAGAGGCGCGGATTGGTGGGGGATTCGCTCCACAGGATGGAAGGGCCGTGGGCCAGCTCACGCTCGACCGCCGCGAAGTCCGCGTGGTCGGTCAGGACGAGTTCGATGCCGTACGCGCCGAGCATTTCGGCCTGCTTGCGCGTGCCGTAGTAGCAGTCCTTCGCGAGCACCAACCTTCGATGCGTCTTCGCCAGCGCCATCAAGAGCGCGAACGAAGCCGCCAGCCCCGAAGCGAAGCTCGTCGCGCGCGCGGATTCCATTTCGCCGAGCGCGGCTTCCAGCGCTTCCCAAGTCGGATTTCCGCCGCGCCCATAGGCATAGGCCAAGCCGCTCGGATCGCCTTGCGAAAGATTGAACGAGCCGAGTTGGATCGCCGTCGCGCTAGGCGCGCCGATCTCGCGCGGCGAACCTGCATGCGCCGCCCGTGTCGCCGGATCGATCGTCACCCCGCCAGTCTAGCGATTCGCGGCGTGTAAGAAACGGCGGCGGATTACCGGGGACCGGGCTATCCGGGCGACTGCGGACCGAGGAGCGCCTTCAGCCTGGACATCACGTTCGAGTGGATCTGGCACACGCGGCTCTCGGTCAGCGCGAGCATCTCGCCGATCTCGCGCATCGTGTGGCCGATTTGATAGTACTGCTCGATGATGAACTGCTCTTTGTGAGTCAGCGAGCGCGTGATGTATTTCAACATGTCGCGCTTGTTCATTTCCTTGATCGGATCGACCGAGCTGCGGTCTTCGACGATGTCGATCTTCTCCATCGATGAGTCGTCGTCGTGCTCGTTCCAACGCTCGTTGATCGAGTTCATCTGCCGCGCGCGCGATTCGTCGATCTCGGTGATCAACTCCTCGTGATTCATCTTCAAGCACGTGGCGAGCTCGGCGTGCGTCGGCTCGCGGCCGTATTCGCCGCGCAGTTTCTGGAAGGCCTTGTCGATGCGGCCGGCCTTCAGGCGCACCAGACGCGGCACCCAATCCTGTGAACGCAGCTGGTCGAGGATCGAGCCGCGGATGCGCGTCGTGCAGTAGGTCTTGAACTTGATGCCGCGGTCGGGATCGAAGCCGCGAATCGCGTCCATCAATCCGAACACTCCGGCGCTGATCAGGTCGTCGAGTTCGATGGACTTCGGCAGGGTCTGCAGCAACCGTTCCGCGATGTGCCGCACCAGGGGGTAGTGCAGTTCCATCAGGGCGTTGCGCAGGAGTTCCATCCACACCGGATCGTCGTTCGCCTTGCGCGCCTTGCGATAGAGGACCCAAACGTCCTCGGTCTGCATGGCCTTGAGGTCTTCGAGCGTGGTCGGCTTCTGCAACTTGCCCGCAGGCGCTTTTTTCGCGGGCTCTTTGGCAGCGGGCAGCGCCGCCGCCGGTGCCTTGGGCTTGCCCGACAGCTTGGCTTTGAGCGGAGATTTTGCGGGCGCCTTGAGGGCGTTGGGCTTGGAATTTTTTGTCACGGTGCTCGACTTGCCCGCGGCCGAGGCGCGCGATTGATTTTTCACAGACGCAGGGGCTGCGTGTCGGTGCTTGAGAACGGTCTTGGACTTCTTCGAACCGGCGACGGCTTTCGCGGAAACCCCGCCTCGGGCGCTCGCACCGCGTTTGGGCAGCGCCGGGGCCGGTTCCGCCATCCGCTTGGCGACCGTCTTCTTCGCCGCGGGGCGTTGGGGCTGCTTCTTGACGCTCATGGACGTACGTCGGTTCTGACCACCACGAAGCGAGACCTGACGACGCAAACGCGGGGGTGGCGCAGAATCGTCCGCCGGGTGCTTCGGGCTCGAATTCGTTCCATGGCCTAGTACCGGATCAGGGAATGAACGGGCAGGGATCCAAGGCGATCGCGTCCCTTCAGGAACGCAAGTTCGATCACGACGACTGCAGCGATCGGTTGGCCTCCGATGCGCCGGACCAGGCTGGCTGCGGCCGCCAGCGTGCCGCCGGTGGCGAGCAGGTCATCGACGATCAGGACGCGCTTGCCGTGCTTCAGCGCATCGATGTGGATCTCGATCGTGTCCTTGCCGTACTCGAGCTCGTACGACTCCTTGGCAGTCTTGTAGGGCAGCTTGCCCGGCTTGCGGATCGGCACGAAGCCCTTGCCGGCCTTCAGCGCGAGCGCCGTTCCGAAGATGAAGCCGCGCGATTCGATGCCGCAGACGACGTCGTAAGACGTCGCAGGAACGGCGCGATCGAGGCGTGCGATCGTCTCGGCCAGGCCCTGCGGATCCTGCAGCAAGGGCGTGATGTCCTTGAACAGGATCCCCGGCTTGGGGAAGTCCGGCACGTCGCGGATGAGTTTCTCGATCACAGGCTGGTAGCTGCTTTCTTGGAAGGGGCCGAGTTGAATCCCACGCAGCGCGCCGGGCGCTGTCTACATTGCTTCCAATGCCGTGATGCCGAGCAGGTCTAACCCATTGCCCAGCGCGGACTTGGAAGCGCGGATGAGTGCCAGGCGCGCGGACGTCGTGCGCGCTGCTTCCCCGAGCACGCGGTTGTCCGCGTACCAGGTGTTGAGTTCGCGGGCGAGCGCCAGCAGGTAGTTCGAGATCTCCGACGGCTCGCAATGGGCCGCCGCGCCGCGCACGACGTCCGGCAACCGCGAAAGGCGCATCAGGATCGAGCCGGCATTCTCGAGCACGCTCCAATCCGGCTCCGCGCCACCTTCGCCGTTCGCAGCCGCCTTGCGCAGGATCGATGCCAGGCGCGCGTGCGTGTACTGCAGATAGGGACCGGTTTCGCCTTCGAAGGAGAGGATCTCGCTCTTTTCGAAGATCACGTCCTTGATGCGCTCGCGCTTGAGATCGTTGAACACGAGCGCGCCGAGTCCGACCTGCTCGGCGACGCGTTGCTTGTCGGGCAACTCCGGATTCTTGGCTTCGATCACGCGGAACGCTTCGTCGACGACCTCGTCGATCAGATCGTCGAGCACGAGCACCGTGCCGCGATTGCGCGCGGCCATTTTCACGCGGCCCGGTCCGAGCAAGAGGCCGAAGTCGATGTGTTCGACGCGCGCCTCGTAGTCGGCGCCCATGCGCTTGAGCACGCCCTTCAACTGACGGAAGTGCAGCTTCTGCTCCGAACCGACGACGTACAGACAACGCTCGAAGTGGAACTCGTCCCAGCGCTGGAAGAGCGCCGCGAGGTCGCGCGTCGCGTAGAGCGTCGTGCCGTTGGTCTGCTGCAAGAGGCACGGCGTTTCCTTGAGGCCCTTGTCGACGCTCGAGAGATCGACCACCAACGCGCCTTGCGAGACTTCGGTGATCCCGCTTTGCTTCAGGCGTTCGATCGTCGCTTCGAGGAGGGGCTCGTAGAAGCTCTCGCCGCGCACGAATTCGTGGCGCACGCCGAGGCGCTCGTAGGTCTTCGAGAAGCCGCGCAGCGAAACTTCGGTGACCCAGCGCCACAGCGCGCGCACTTCGCCTTCGCGGCCGCTTTCGAGTTCCTGGTAAGCCGCGACGGCTTCGGCCTGGAATTGCGCGTCTTCCTTCAGTGCTTCCTTGCTGCGCTGATAGAGCGCGAGCAGCCCAAGCACCGGATCACTCTCCAAATCGACTTCGCTCTTCCAGCGCCGCACCGCGACCACCAGGCCGCCGAACTGCGCGCCCCAGTCGCCGATGTGATTGATGCCGACGACAGAGTAGTTCAGCGCGCGGAAGATGCGCACGAGCGAGGCGCCGATGATCGTCGAGCGCAGGTGCCCGACGTGCATCGGCTTGGCGATATTGGGCGAGCTGAAGTCGATGACGATCGTCTTTCCCAGGCCCTCCTTGGAGCCGCCGTAGCGCGCGCCCTGTGCGGCGATCTCGGCGAAAACCGCGCGCGCCAGGGCGGGCCGGGCGATGCGGAAGTTGACGTAGGGCCCGGTTGCGAACGCGGAAATTTCGGCGATGGCGTGGGAGCCGCCGGCGTTCAGGGCGCGGGCCAATTCGGCGGCCAGCGCGGGCGGCGCCATCTGCTTCTGCTTCGCCAGCAGGAAACAGGGCAGGGCCAGATCGCCCTGTTTGTCGTCGCGCGGCGCCTCGAGCCGGATCGATTCGAGCGCGATGCCCGCCGCGGCGGAGATGGCGGCGCGCAGGGGATCCGCGAACTGTTGCATTGCGCGCAGAGAATACAAAGCCGTCGAGCCTGAGTGGACGGCAATCCGTCCTTCGCCGGCTCACTTCGCGCGCAACAACTCGACCTGCGCGCGCATCTCGTCGGCCAGCGCGTTCGTCGGATCGATTTCGAGCGCGCGCTCGAGGAAGGGCAGCGCCTCCTTGTCCATGGCTTGCGAGGCCAGGAAGACTCCCAGGGTGTAGTGCGCCTCGAAGTCGCGCGGACTGAGTTCGCAGGCGCGCTGCAGTTCGGGCACGGCGCGCTGCAACTGGCCCATGCTCAAGAGCAGCTTGCCCTTCTGCAGGTGCGCGGGACCGTAGCTCGGCGCGACCTTCAGCAGCCGATCGAACCAAGCCAGCGCCGGCCCGCCCTGGTTTTTCTTCGCGGCGAGCAAACCAAGTTGCATCAGGACCTGTGGGTCCTCGGGCGCCAACTCGAAAGCGCGGTCGAGGGCGCGCTGCGCACCTGCGCTGTCGCCCTGTTCCGCCAGGACGTCGGCGTACAGAGGCAGGGTGGTGGGATCGTCTTGTTTGAGTTCGAGCGCGCGCTCGAAGGCCGGCAGGGTGTTTTCAGGTGCCAACCCGCGCGCACCACGATGGCCCTGCAGGTCGAAGGCGAAGGCGGGCGCCGCAAGTACAAGCGCAATCAGGAAAATGGCAGTTGTGTGCATGAAGTCCCTTTGACTGGCCGCTAGTTCAGTCCATGCGTGCGCCGGACTTTTTCACGGCATCGGCCCAGCGCGGCATTTCGGCATTCAGGAATTTCAGGAAGTCGTC
>JAYUUV010000321.1:0-4649 GCA_043754695.1 Planctomycetota bacterium | reverse complement strand
ACCGCCGTTGTTGGTCTCGGTCAATTGACCCGCGACCAGGCCCGAGCAGTTGTCCATCGCCGAAAGGCTCGGCGCCGCGGTGACTTCGCCAGTGCATTGGAAGTGGCCACTCGCCGGCGCGGCCGGGGGAACCGGTGCGAGCGTGTCCGCCACGGTCACATCCTGCGTCACCGACGAGCTGTTGCCGCAAGCATCCGTGAAGATCCATTCGCGGTGAACGACCAGCGGATTCGTCGCGCAGCCTGCGCCGCCATTGTTCGTCTCGGTCAATTGACCCGCGACCAGACCCGAGCAGTTGTCCATCGCCGAAAGAATCGGCGCCGCCGGGATTTCGCCCGCGCATTGGAAATGACCACTCGCCGGTGCCGTCGGCGCGACGGGCGCCAGCGTGTCAGCGACGGTCACCTCTTGCGCGACCGACGAGCGATTGCCGCAGTCGTCTGTGAAGAACCACTCGCGGTGAATGACCAGCGGATTCGTCGCGCAGCCCGCGCCTCCGTTGTTGGTTTCGATCAGTTGACCTTCGATCTGTCCCGCACAGGCGTCCATCGCCGAAAGGCTCGGCGCCGCAGGGACCTCGCCAGCGCATTCGAAGTGCTCATTCGCCGGCGCGGACGGCGCGGCCGGTGCGGTTGTGTCCGCCACCGAGATGGTCTGACTCACCGGGGCAGACTCATCGCCGCAGTTGTTGACCGCCTTCCAGATCTTGGTGCGTGAAGACTTCACGTGACCCGCGAGTGTGCAGTCCGCGTTGACGGAAACGTCGCTGACCAGGACGAGCGTCGCGCTGCCGCAGCTCGCGGTGGCCTGGGGAGGGGTGAAATCCGACTCGGCGATGACGTGCGGACACTCGAAGGTCTGATCGCTGACCTGGCCGCTGAGCGTGGGCGGACAACATTCCGGACCGCACTCCTCGTCCTGGTGCAGGAAGTTGCAATTGGCGTCGAACACCGAAGCGCGCAGCAGCGACTGGAACCCGGCTCCGTTGGAACGTCGCGTCAGATTGCCAGTGTTGAAACTGCAGCTGCTGGTGCAGTAGCTGATCGGATAGATCAGGCAGGAATCCACGGGCAGCGTGAAATTGAACTCGTAGACGCCCGGGGCGGTCCGCGTGGCGTTCAGGCACGTGTTGCCCGTGTTGTGGTTCCTGAGGACGATTTGAACTGTGGGCGCAGTCCCGCCGCTCGCGCAGTCCGTGAGGTTGGTGAGCGTGATGTGGTAGGTTCGGCCTTGCTGAACGTTCCACGACTCCACGCCACTTCCGCTGATGCTGGTGTTGACGCAGCCGCCGTCCAGGGGGACGACGCTCGAGAGGCGACCCGAGCCAAGTCCGTCCGTGAAGGCGACTTCGGCGTGCAGTCCTGACGGGTGTCCATCGGCGATGGCGAGCAAGCTCGAGCCAAAGCAATCGTCCTCGCACACGTGCCAGGTCGCGACGAACGCACCATTCGAGTCGGCGACCACGTTCCAGGGCATGTGATCTTCGCCGTCCGAGGGAGTGCCGTCGGAATGGAGCACCTGAAGCGTGACGGTCTCGTCGGCGCCGAACCCGGCGCCCGTGATTTGAGCGAGCTCACCGGGATGGTAATCCGGTCGATCCGTCGTCAGGGATTGGGCGGCGGCAGGCGCAACGAGCAGCGCCGCACAGGCGAACACGGGGGCAATCCAATGCGAGACAAAATTGCGAACATCGAGCTTCATTGACGAGGGGACTCCAGTGGTTGTGAGGATCTAGGTGCGTCGAGGAGAGGCATGAGCGCGGGTGTTCGGCTCGAATGTGTCAAAAATGACATCATCCAAAATTACGTGCGCGTTATGAAGTTGAGGTCTACGCGAGCTACCGAGATTTGGTTAGTTGGAAAGCTGCACAAGCTCCGAAGTATGCACCCGGATCCCAGGTGGAGCTGGAAGGTCCACAATTCGCATCCGCCGCCTTTCACCAGGCCCAGGAAGGCACGGATAGGAATTCCAAGCCCCTGACTATGCCGTCAGGGTGGCACTCCGGAGGGGAATGGGGGCTGCGAAGCTGCCGTTTTCGCCTGTTTCTGTGGGTCGCGGCGTTCTGGGTGTGCGGCGAAATGTCGTCCGACGGCACATGAGTGGCAGGCTCTTGCTCGCGCGGCAAAGCGCTGCCTCGCGCGCGCGCGGATGTCCCCTGGTACTCACCTCACGCGCCAAAGGCCCGTTCTTCGCCGACGCGTGAGCGCGCGACGATTGGCGGCTCGCTGGGCAGTCCGAGGTGGTCCAGGATTTTTGCACGACGACGCCGTCTGAGATCATTGCGATCAGCTTGCGTCGTGCGCCGCAGTGCGGGCACTCGAGCACGTCGATGGCAAAGACTCTCTGCAGCAGCTGGGCCCATGTCAGGCGTCGTTTCTTTGCGCGGCGCTCTGCGTCGGAGTCGTGCGCTGCTGCACAGTCAGCCGGCGTTGCACTCGCCGTTCTTCCCTTGCGCGGCCCGGGCACGATCAGATCGCGATAGGGCGCCGCGGGTGCGAGGACACCATGATAGGTGTGCTGATGGGCGCGCGGCCTGGGCACGAGAGCGGCCAGTCGCTCGGGACACTGTGCTCGTTTCGGTCAAAGACAGATCACGAAGCTGAGCGCACCCTTCAGGGCGATGCTTTTCGGCCCTGCTAGAGGTTTCGGCGCGATTTCCCGCCCGAAGTCGTCAAACACCCTACTGTCGCAATGCGAGGTTCCCCGCTAGATTCACTCCTGGCCACTCGCCGCGCGCTTTGTACGGCGATGGCTTGTCCCACAACGGGGGCATCGTCCCCCTCCAGGAGTCGAATCATGACGTCGACAAGTGCGCGCCTTTTGTGGTCAGCTTTCCTCGTTGTCGCGATCGCGCTAGGCGCGGTCGGGACGGCGTGGGCGAACCACCGCTGGGGTTGCTGGAAGTACGCTGACGCAAACATCAGTTTCTACAACGGTTGCACGGGTAGCTACAGCACCTACGTACAGGAGGAGGGTCTCAGCGACGCGGATTCCTGGCACAACTACACCGACGTGAACCTGAGTTCCGTCGGCCAGTCCGGCACGACCGATCACATCAATTGCTACAACGGCTCCTACGGGATCAACGGGTGGCTGGGCATCGCGGAGATCCTCACCTACAGCGGCTGCACCGTGATGCAGGGCCGCACGCGCTTCAATCAGAGCTATCTCGACAACGCCGCGTATGGATATTCTGCGACGAACAAGAAGCACGTCGTGTGCCAGGAGATCGGCCACCTGTTCGGGCTCAACCACCAGAAGGGCCAGTCGCAGTCGTGCATGAACGACCGCATCCTCTACGTTCCCAATCCCAACCAGCACGACCAGGATATGGTCAATTCGATCTACTAGGAGCATGACCATGATCACAAAAATCAAGTTCTGGACGGTCGCTTCCGTGTTGGTGGTCACAGGCCTCGCCACTTCCTCGGCGCTCACCTTGCGGTTGACGACTCCCGCTGCGCCGCGTACGGATGCGGCCTGGGCGTTCGTGGCCACGAACCCGCGGACGCTTGCCACCTTCGCCGACGCGATCGTCGTCGCGGAAGCCGTGGCGACTTATCCCGGCCGCGTCGCGAATTCAGCGGACGGGGAGGACGTGCTGCCCTTCCAGATCGTCCAGTTGAAAGTGCGGGACGCGCTCAAGGGCTCGTTCCCCGACGGTCGCGTGTACTTGGAGCGCGCCGGAGGCATCGAGCCGCAGACCGGCATCGTGCATAACATCGACATCGACGGCGGCGAGTTCGAAGCCGGCCACACCTATCTGCTCTTCTTGAATGCGCAGCCGGGCGACAGCGGGTTCTACTACCAAGTCAATGACCAGGGTCGTTACGAACTCGCCGGCAGTCGTCTGAAGGCGCTCGAGCCCGAGGCCGACCTCGTGCAGCAAGTTTTCCACCACCGGACGCTGGCGGAAGCGACGGCGATCGTGCGCAAGCTGGTGGAGTAGCGGCGAGCACGAAGTCCGGTTCTACCCGGGATTCTGCGCGTCCGGTTCAAGGTGCCTTCGTCCAGGAGCTGTTCCTGACGGAGGCACCGACCTTGTACAGAGAGAATGTGACCTGCCACCGGACTCTAGGGATAGGAACTCCAAGGATTGCTCCAGGCACGTCGATACGCTCACCTATCAGTACGCGGTCGTATCCTACATCGACAAGAATCCGGTCCAGGCGCGCCTGGCGGATCGGGCGGAGCAGTATCCACATGGCAGCGCCTGCCACTACTCGCGTCTGCGCGGCCCGCCGTGGCTGACTCGAAGTTGGCTGGAGCGTTCCGCGACGGAATTCGCGGGCACGCAACGCTACGAGCCCTGGTCTTACTCCAGTTTCTTCGATTCGGAGGGATTCGACCGACTTCGGCCAATTGTCGAACGACGACTGGCTGGTCGGGTCGGGGGCAGTGATCAGCCCGACGATCTGCTGCAGGCGACGCCAGATCGAGTTCTCGAGTGGATGCGCCGGCAGACGAAACTGGCAGACGGAGCTGAGATCGGTGCCTCGGTCTTTGGCGCTCCGACCCTGCGCGCCGCCATTGAATTACGGCGATTCAGGTCGCCGGCGCAGATGCTTTCGCGCGGCCAAGCCGTTGATCTTTGGGAGCAGGTGGAGGTCGGGCTGTTGCGCGACCTGTGCAAACTGACGCTGCGCGAA
>JAYUUV010000320.1:0-10416 GCA_043754695.1 Planctomycetota bacterium | reverse complement strand
CCTTCTTCTTGCGCGGCATCTTCTTGTAGACGTCGTGGCCGGCTTTTTTCTCCGCGTCCATGGCGGCGGCGGCCTCCTTGGCTTTTTCGAAGTTGCCGTCGACCAGCGCGATCTCGAGATCCGCGGTCGACTTGAGCAGACCCAGGACGCCCTTGCGGAAGCCCGCGGTGAACGCGGCCTTATCCTTCTCCTCGATCGTGCGCAGCTTCGGCGGCGTCAGCGTTTTGGCGCTGATGCAGGCGAGCTGAATCTTCGTCGTCAACTCCAACGCGGCGGCCGCGTCCTTCTTCTCGATCGCTGCATTCACGGCTTCGAAGTTCTTGTCGATGCCGTGCATCACGTCTTCGAGTTCTTCGCCCTCCTCACGGGCAACACTCGCCGGCGCTTCGGTGGGAGTGGCCCACGAAACGGCAACGGCCGCGGACGCGAGCAGCGCGGTAAGTACCAGAGGACGCAGCGGAAGTCGGAATGCCATAGGTAGATGTGTTTGCGAACTCGGAGGACGGAAAGACTTTGCGCACGTTGCGCGAGGCCCGCTATTGGACGGTTCGCGCGGGGATCTGAAAAGGGGGGGACGTCCTAGTTACGCGGATTCAACGCAGCTTGACCTCGCCCAGCGCGGCCAGGGCGAAGGCGATTTCATCCGTGGCCTGCTCGATCACCTTCGCGGTGGGCTTGCCGGCTCCGTGGCCGGATCGGACGTCGATGCGAATCAGTACCGGATTGTCACTCGCCTGAGCGTGTTGCAACTGCGCCGCGAACTTGAAACTGTGGGCCGGCACGACACGGTCGTCGTGGTCGGCGGTGGTCACCATCGTCGCCGGATAGCTCTTGCCAGGCTTCAAACGGTGATAGGGCGAGTAGGCGTAGAGCGCCTTGAACTCCTCGGCATTGTCCGAAGAACCGTAATCGCTCGTCCAAGCCCAGCCGATCGTGAACTTGTGAAAACGCAACATGTCCATCACGCCGACTGCGGGCAGCGCCGCGCCGAACAATTCGGGCCGCTGCGTGATCGCCGCGCCGACCAGCAAGCCGCCATTGCTGCCGCCCTGGATCGCGAGTTTGGGCTTCGAGGTGTAGTGCGTGTCGATCAAAAATTCCGCCGCGGCGATGAAATCGTCGAACACGTTCTGCTTCTTGAGCTTCGTGCCCGCCGCGTGCCAGCTCTCGCCGTATTCGCCGCCGCCGCGCAGGTTGGCGACCGCGTAGATTCCGCCGCGCTCCATCCAGGCGATGCGCGCGGGACTGAAGCTCGGCGTCAGCGAGATGTTGAAGCCGCCGTAGGCGTAGAGCAGCGTCGGGTTCTTGCTGTTTTTCGTGATGCCCTGCTTGTACGTCAGGAACATCGGCACACGCGTCTTGTCCTTCGACGTGTAGAAGACCTGTTCGGTGACGTACTCGCTGGGATCGAAGAGCAGCTTCGGCGCGCGGAACACTTCGCTCTTGCCGCTCTCGACGTCGTAGCGGAACACGATCGTCGGCGAGGTGAAGCTCGTGTAGGAATAGAAGCTCTCGCTCTTGTTGCGCCTGCCGCCGAAACCGGACGCGGTGCCAAGGCCGGGCAATTCGACTTCGCGCGTGAACTTGCCGTCGAGCGCGAAAACCTTGACCAGCGAACGCGCGTCCTTCAGATACGAGGCGATGAAGTGCTCGCCCACCAACGACACTGACGAAAGCGTTTCCGGTGCTTCCGCGACCAACTCCTTCCAATTCGCGCGCGCGGGATTCGCCGTGTCGATCGCGATGATCCGACCGCGCGGCGCGTCGAGGTTCGTGAAGAACCACATCGTCGAACCTTCGTTGCCGAGGAACGAGTAGTTCGCGTCGAAGTCGGTCAACAGTTCGACGACCGCCGATTGGGGCTCGCGCAGGTCCTTGTAGAAGACACGATTCTTCGGGTCGGTTCCTTCGGAAACATCGATCACCAGGAAACGTCCGTCCTCGCTGACGATTGGCCCGAACTGCCACTCCTTGTGATCCTCGCGCTGGTAAACGAGTGTGTCAGCTTCCTGCGCGGTCGCGACCTTGTGGAAGAACAGTTTCTGATTGTAGTTGACCGCTTCGAGCTCCGCGCCCTTGGCCGGCGCGTCGTAGCGGCCGTAGTAGAAGCCCGAAGCGTCGGGCAGCCAGGTGGGTGAACTGAACTTGATCCAGCCCAGGCTTTCCTCGAGGTCTGCTCCGGTCTGGACATCGCGAACGCGCCAGGTGTTCCAGTCCGAGCCGCCGTCGGAGACACCGTAGGCGAGGTAGCGGCCGTCGTCCGAAAGGCTCGTGCCACCGAGCGCCATGGTGCCGTCCTTCGAGAGCGTGTTCGGATCGAGCAGCACGCGCGGCGCGCCGGTCAAGCCCTCGCTCGTGTAGAGGACGGACTGCGCCTGCAAACCGTCGTTGCGCGAATAGACGTAATGGGAGCCGCCCGATTGCGGCAGGCCGAAGCGCTCGTAGTTCCACAACTCCGTCAGGCGCTGCTTGATCGCCGCGCGTTCGCTGATTCGTTCCAGATAACTGAACGTGACTTTGTTCTCGGCCGCGACCCAAGCCTTGGTCTCGGCGGAGTCCGGGTCTTCCAGCCAACGATAGGGATCGGCGACTTTGGTGCCGTGGTAGTCCTCGACGACGTCTCCGCGCAGTGCAGCGGGGTAGCCGGGCAGCGCCGCGGAATTCTTTGGCGGCGCCGCCTTGGCGAGCGCAGCCCTGTTCGAGTTGTCGGGAGGCGGCAGCTTGCTCGAATGGCAAGCGGCTGCAAGCAGGACGGAGGAAAGGCCGACGCTGACGATCTGGATTCGCTTCATGGGGATGGGCGCGCGGATGTGAGTCCAGGGCCGCGCGCCGCGTAGGATACGCGCCTCCAAGCCGCCGCCAACCTGAAGGGCCTGCCTTTTCACGCATCACGAACCCATGGACGAACCCGAAGTCGCAGAAGCGCCCAAGCCGGCCAAGCCCGCGCCGGCCAAACCCAGCAAGGCACGCCCGTTTTTCGTGCCGCGCTCGCTCAGCGAGGCCTTCGCCACCAACGAGCGGATCAATCAGTTCCTGCTCGATGCGCTCGAGCGCAAGGCTTGGCGCGCGCCGCCGCCGTCGGGCAACGGCCGCAACATCGCGCAGATCGTCGCCCATATCCACAACGTGCGGCACATGTGGCTGGTCGTGACCGCGCCGACGATGGCGCTGCCCGATAAACTCGAGCGCGACAAGTGCACCAAGAAGCAAGCTCAAACCGCGCTCAAGAAAAGTGCCAAGTGCATGGCCGAAGTCATCCGCCTCGCTGCCGAATCACCGGACGGCCGCGTCAAGGATTTTCGGCCCGACGTGGTCGGATTTTTGGCCTACGCCATCGCGCACGAGGCGCACCACCGGGGCCAGATCTGCATGCTCTCGCGCGAGCTGGGGCACGCGCTGCCGAAAGAAGTGCAATTCGGCATGTGGGAGTGGGCCAAGCGCTGGAAAGATTGCGGCTTCGAATAGCGGCCGCGGGCGAGAAGTCGGGCCCGGGAGAGACTAGACTGCTGCCGCCTCGCGCGTCTGCGGCTCGGTCACCGCGGACACCCGAGTTGCACGAGCAGCATGTGCGGATTCATCGGTATTTACGGGCCCGCGGGCAGTGACGTCGCGCTGGAAATCTACGAAGGCCTGATCGCGGTCCAGCACCGCGGGCAGGACGCGGCGGGCATCACCACGTTCACGGACTCGTTCCACGTGAAGAAGGGCCTCGGCCTGGTGCGCGACGTGTTCAACGAACGCAACATGCCGCGCCTGCGCGGTTCGCTCGGCGTGGGCCACGTGCGTTATCCGACGGTCGGCGCGGGCTCCGACGAAGACGTGCAGCCGTTCCACATGGTCTTCCCGTTCGGCGTCGCCATGGCGCACAACGGCAACGTCACGAATTTTCTCGAGCTCAAGGAGCGCCTCGGCCTCTCCGGCGTGCGCATCGGAAGTTCCTGCGACCTCGAGGTGATCCTGTATGTGTTCGCGCGCGGTCTCGAGGAGCGCATCAAGCCCGGCGGCAAGATCTTGCCCGAGGACGTTTTCTTCGCGGTCAAGAAGGTCTACGCGGAAGTCAAGGGCGCCTACTCGGTGGTGTGTATTTTGGCCGACGGCGCGATGGTCGCGTTCCGCGATCCGTTTGGCATAAAACCCATCTGCTTCGGCGAAAAGCGTACCGCAGAGGGCACCTGGTACGCCTGCGCCAGCGAGAGCGTCGTGCTCGACGTCACCGGCTACAAGAAGACGCTCGACATCGGTGCCGGCGAAGCGGTGTACATCGGCCCCGATCGCAAGATTTTGACACGCAAACTGGCCGACAAGCCGCACCGTCCGTGCATCTTCGAGCTGGTGTACTTCGCGCGCCACGACTCGATGCTCGACAATATTTCGGTCTACAAGACGCGCCGCCGTTTCGGCGAAGCCCTGGCCGAGCAATGGCGCGAATCGGGCGCCGCGTTGCCCGACGTGATCATCCCGATCCCGGACAGTTCGCGCGAGGCCGCGATGGCGATGGCGGAGTCGCTCGCGCTTCCCTATCGCGAGGGCCTGGTCAAGAATCGCTACATCGGTCGCACGTTCATCATGCCCAGCCAGATCGCGCGCACGACCGGCGTGCGCCGCAAGCTGAACACGATCCCGCTCGAGTTCGAGGGCAAGGACGTGTTGCTCGTCGACGATTCGATCGTGCGCGGAACGACTTCGCGGCGCATCGTGCAGATGGCCCGCGACGCCGGTGCGCGCCATGTCTACATGGCGATCACCAGTCCGCCTTTGGTTTCGCCCTGTCCCTACGGCATCGACATGGCGACCAAGACCGAGTTCGTCGCCAACGGCCGCAGCGTGACCGAGATTGCTGCTGCGATCGGCGCGGACTTCCTGATGTACCTCGACCGCGAGCGCATGAACGCCGCCGCCCAAGTCGGCAACCCCAAGATCGAGCGCTTCTGCAACGCCTGCTTCACGGGCGAATACCCGACGGGTGATGTCACCAAGGAGATGTTGGAGTCCATCGCCGGCGAACGCTGCGAGTCCAGGAGCCTGGCTCCCACCTGAACTGTTGCCGCGGGGCCTCTCACAGCGCTGTTGCCGGCGCAGCTCGACGTAGCCGTTGCTATCACAGCGCTGTTGGGTTGACGCAACAGTTTGGGTGGGTGCCTGGCTCCGTACGTGGCACCCCGCCGACGACTTTCTCGCATACTCGACGAGTCCCGTGGACATGATTAAGAAGGCCCGCCGCCTTTCATGGATCCCTCCGCGCTCTCCAGTGACCTTCTGACCCGCCACTCCGGCTTCCTGCGCTCACTCGCGCGTGGACTGCTCGGCGACGATCAGCTTGCCGAGGACGCCTGCCAGGAGGCGCTGCTCGCCACGCTTCGGGAACCGCCGCCCGAGCACGTGAATCCACTTGCCTGGCTCGCCACGCTCACGCGTCGGGCGGCACTTCGCCTTCGCCGCAGCGCGCTACGCCGTGAGGTGCGCGAGTCCGCCGTGGCGCGTGCCGAATCGCAGCCTTCGAGCGTCGACGCGCTCGCGCAGGCCGAACTGATGATGCGCGTTTCCGAAGCCGTCGTCGCCATGCCCGAGCCCTACCGCCTGACGTTGCTCGCGCGCTACTACGAAGAACTGACGCCGACGGCGATCGCGGCGCGCGACGGCATTTCCGTCGCCACCGTCAAGAGCCGGCTCACCCGTGCTCACGCCTTGCTGCGCGAGCGTCTCGACCGCGCCCACGGCGATCGCGAGCAGTGGCGATCCAATCTGGCCGCGCTGTGCGGCCTGTCCATGAAGGAGTTGCTCGTTCCAGCGATCGCCATGAAGACCTCCGTGAAAGTCGGTTTGATCGCGGCGGCGTTGCTCGCCGCATTTTCGAGCGTCCCTTTCGTCCTCGACTGGAGCGAGCCTCGCGCTCCCGTGGCCGCCGTGGAACCCGCTGTCGCTCGCGTCGTCGCACCGCAACCAGAGCTGCCGAGGCCTTCGCGCTCGAGAGCGGCGGTCGAGTCGAACACGAGCTCACAGGCGAGTCATGCGTCGATCGCCGCGCCGACACTAGACGCGGCTGCGCACACGGGCATCTTGCTTCACGGATTCGTGCGGCCTGTCGTCGGCAGCGACAAGCTGACGTTGCCGGTTCATCTCAAGCTCACTGACCATCTTGGTGCAGCCCGTGAGACTGACGCGGGGGCCGATGGCGCGTATTCCTTCGAGGGGCTCTCGACGGGGCGACATTGGCTTTTTGCCCAGGCAACGAGCGGCGGAAAGGCCCGAACGACGGTCGACTTGAACGCGGCGAGTGCCGAACGCCGGCTCGACATCCAGTTGATGCCCGAACTCGACATCCTCGTCAGCGTGGTCGATGCTGCGGGCAATCCGATTCCCAAGTTGCCGCTGATCGCGGTGGCGACGCTCGAAGCTCCAGGCGAATGGCTCGACGAGATCTCCGGCAGCAGCAACAACAGATTCGGCTTCGGTGAGTGGAAGGCCGAGGCTCACACCGACGAATTCGACGTTCCCGAAGTCATCGGTCGCATTCGTCTGGTCATGCCGCCGCCACTGTTCGTCAGCTTGTTGCGGCAACAACGCGTGGTCGCGACGCAGAGAGTCGCAGCCGAGCAACGCAGCGTGCGCTTCGTACTTGACCCCGCAAATTCGTTACTTGGAAAGAGCGCCCTGCGCTTCCGCCTGATCGATGCAGAGTCGCGGACACCACTGCCCGAAATCCAATTTCAAGTCGTCAGCAGTAGCCCGATTTACTTTGCGAAGTCGGGTCTCGATGGCACATTCAGCGGGCCGGCCTGGCCCGGATGGACGAGCCTGCGGATCTTCAGTGCGGAGTACGGCAGCCCCGAGCTATCGCGGCGGGTCGAGGCGGGTGCCGAGACCGACTTCGGCGACATTCCTCTTTCGCGCGCATGCTCCATCTCCGGTCGGGTTGTCGATGGGGGCGGTACCGGCAAGCCTGGAATTGTCTTCTACGCGGATACCGCTTCCTTGTCGCGCAGTGCGCCCGGCTCACCTTCGACTGCCGTGAGCGTAGCCACGGATGGTTCCTTCCGCATCGATGGACTTTCACGCAATCGCTATCGACTGCGCTTCGTCCCAGAGGAGACCTATGCGTTCGGCGCTTCCGTCGTCGTGGTCGATCTGCAAGCCGGATCCGTAGAGAATGTGATGATCAAAGTTGAGCGCGGGACGCCGCTCGTGGTCTGCGCCTCCGACGAGCGCTGGCCGCTCGTCCACTTCGACGTGGTCGACGCGCAGGGCGTGACGATGTTCACCAGCCGGCTCTTCGGCCCCGAGCCGCAGAAACTCCCGCTCGCGCCAGGCCAGTACGAAATGGAAGTTCGAGTCGGCGGTGTGGTCGAGAGCCCGCGCCGCAAGATCACGATCGCGAATGATCCGGTCGAGCTGTCGCTGCCTTGAGAGCGATTCGCGCGAATAGGGAAAAATCGTGCCTGGCACCTGACTTGCCGATTCGCCGGTGACTCGCGCGCGATACGCTTGGGGGCTCGCTCCCCGCCATGCGCATCCTTATTACTACTCCTGTCTTCCCGCCTGACCTTGGCGGGCCGGCGGTGTATGTGCCCAGCGTCGGCCGCTTCCTCGCCTCGCGCGGGCACCAGGTCCGCGTGATCGCCTTCTGTTCGGACCCCAAGCCCACCGGCTATCCCTTCGAAGTCGTCTCGATCCTGCCGGCGTCGATGCTCGTTCGCTACATGCGCGCGTTTTTCGCCGTGCTCAAGCACGCGCCCGAGTTCGACGTCGTCTACGTCAACGAGCACCTCGCGCTGCTGCACGTCTTCGCGGCGCGCCTGCGCGGCAAGCCCGTCATGATGCGCATGATGGTCGACGGCGCCTGGGAGATCAGCCATCGCAAGGGCTGGATCGGCGGCGACACGATCGACGAGTTCCAGACGAAGACCTACGGCTGGCGCGTCGCCTTGATGCGCAGGCTGCAGAAACGTTGGTGGGGGAGAGCGCGGCGCATCATTGCCTGCTCCAACTATCTGCGCGGCATCGCGGTCTCGCGCTACGGCGTGAGCGGCGACAAGGTGCAACTGATCTACAACGCCTACAACGGACCGGCACCGGATTCGGTGCGCGAGACGCAGAGCGAAGCGCGCAAGAAACTCGCGCTCGCGCCCAAGCCGCGCTATCTGCTCACGATCTGTCGCCTGATGGTCTGGAAACGCGTCGATGGGATCATTCGCGCGTTGAAGGAACTGCCCGCGGATGTCGAACTGCTGGTCGTCGGCGACGGCGACATGCTCGACGCCTGGAAGCGCGTGGCCTGGGAACTCGGTCTCGCCGAGCGCGTGCACTTCCTCGGCAATCGGCCCTACAAGGACATCCCGCTCCTGATCCGTGCCGCGGACATTTTCGTGCTCAACAGCACCTATGAAGGACTGAGCCACACGCTGCTCGAAGTCTGCGCCCTCGGCACGCCCGCGGTCGCGACCGACATCGGCGGCAATCCCGAGGTGATCGAGTCGGGGGTCAACGGCCTGCTTGTGCCGCCGAACGACGCCTCTGCGCTCGCTCCGGCCATCGGCAGGCTGCTCGCCGACAAGGAACTGCAGCAGCGCTTTCGCGAGGAGAGCCTGCGTCGCATGGACCGATTCGCGCCGGAGCGCACCTTCGGCCAGGTCGAAGCCGCGCTGCGCGAAGTGGCCGGAGCTTGATGGCGGCCGGCCCGGATCGGGGGGCGGCCCGACTGGAGGCGAATGAGCGGGTAGACTCTGCTCGGGGGATCGTCGCTCCAAGGCGCCGGATCCCCAGGAATCGGCCTCAGCGCATGGCTTCCTGACCTAATTGAGGAGCTTCCCTCAGTTCGGGGTCCGGAAACTACGCTCCGGCGGCCGATCCTAATGCAGCGTTCACCCCCGGCTCACGGCCGCAGGGGTATAGTCTCCCGTTCACGGCAGATCCCCTTGGACCTGCCCACCGTCCTGCACCTCGAATCACACCCGGAAGGCCGCTCTTGAAAGTCCTGTTCATCGAGGAATACCTGCCCCAGGAAATGCTGGGGATCATGTGGCTGTCGCGGGCCATCAAGGACGCCGGCCACGAGTGTCGGGCGCTGTTCATCCCGGACACGAGCTGGCTCGACAAGCTCAAGGCCTACGATCCGGACGTCGTCTGCTACTCGGTGACGACCGGCATCCACACTTTCCTCGTGGACGTCAACCGCAAGGTCAAGGAAGTCAAGCCGAGCGTCTTCTCGATCTTCGGCGGCCCCCACGCGACGTTCACGCCCGAGCTGGTGGAGGAAGTCGGCGTCGACGCGGTCTGCCGCGGCGAGGGCGAACAGGCGATCGTCGAGCTGTTGAATCGCATGCAGAAGGGCGAGGACTTCTACGACTGCCTCAACTTCTACTTCAAGCACAAGCAGACCGGCGAGATCATCAAGAATCCGCAGCGGCCGCTGGTGATGGACATCGACTCGCTCGGTTTCCCCGATCGCGAAGTGATCTACGACGCCGGCGCGGTCTACCGCGACGCCGATCGCAAGGTGTTCGTGTCGCAGCGCGGCTGTCCGATGCCGTGCTCGTTCTGCTTCCACCACGCCTGGAAGAAGAAGGTCTACAACGTCAAGAACTCCGAGTACGTGCGCAAGCGCTCGGTCTCGCACTTGCTGGAGGAGATCAAGCAGGTCAAGGCCAAGTACAACCTGAAGTTCGTCCACTTCGTCGACGACATCTTCAACTTGCGCAACGATTGGATGGAGGAATTCTGCGAGCGTTACCCGAAGGAAATCGGGCTGCCCTTCGACGTGATCCTGATGGCGAACATGACCAGCGAGCGACACATCGAGCTGCTCGCGCATGCCGGTTGCGTCTATGCGCGCATTGCCTTCGAAGCCGCCAGCGATTACGTGCGCAACGTGGTGTTCCGCAAGCACACCACGCGCAAGCAACTCGTCGACGCGGCCTTCTGGATCCGCAAGCACAAGATCCGTCTGGGGACGCTGAACATGCTCGGCGGGCCGGGCGGCACGATCGCCGACGAGCTCGACACGCTGAAGCTCAACATCGAGTGCAAGACCGATCACCCGCTGGTCTCGATCATGCAGCCCTATCCGCAGTTCGACATCGAGAACATCACGCGCGAGATGGGCTACGCGATTTCGGCCTACGACGACTTCCCGGATAACTTCCGGCGCACGTCGTCGATCCAGTACGACAACAAGCGCGAGATCGAGAACCTGCACAAGTGGTTCCCGCTCGCCGTGCGCTATCCGTGGCTGATGCCGATCGTGCCCAGGGCGATCAAGATCAAGTGGATGGCCAGGCCGTACTTGATCATGTACATGCTCTTCGCGGAGTTCCTAGTGGCGGAGCAGGCAAAGCTCTACGCGCGAGCGCAGGGACTGACGGGAATGCGTTATTCGACGGCGGTGGATTTCACGTATCGCGTGATCACCAAGGGCGTGAT
>JAYUUV010000319.1:0-6793 GCA_043754695.1 Planctomycetota bacterium | reverse complement strand
CACTCGGAGCGCTCGTCGCTCGGCTGCACGATTTCGAATTCATGCACGCCGATTTGACGCCGCGCAACGTGCTCGTTGACGCGGCGTCACTCGAGACAGGCAATCCGACGCTGTGGATTGTCGATCTCGATGGCTCTAGATTTTTGAGCGGGCTCGCGCTTCGAGATCGCGTCCAGAATCTGGGTCGGCTGTGGCGCCACGTCGAGCGCATGCAGCGCGCCGGTCTCGTACCGCGCGCGGCGCGACTCTGTGCAAGTTTCCTGCGCGGCTATTCAAGTTCGCGCGCGGCGCGCCGGCAGTTGCTGCGTGACGTGCGCGAGAGCTACCGACGCGCGAGCTCCTGGCATGCCGCGGCCGACGTGCTCGAACGCGGCGTCGGTGCGCGTCGCAGCGAACCGTTGCCCTGATCTGCCCTGGAGTTCGCCCGCGCGTCGGCGCGCCGCTTCGCCGCTCGCACGAGCAGCAGATGCCAGGGAACGGCGAGTGCGAATGTCGCACCGGAGACTCCGTGGGTCCACGAAACTGCCGCGCGCACGGCTTCGTTCGCAGTGCAGGGGAGCAGCGCGCCACTTGCGATCGTCAGCGCGGCCAGCACGATCAAGAGCGTGCCGCTCGCGCGCGCGCGGGTCTCCGCTGCCCAGCGCGGCGCGACGTGCATGCCGAACACGACACCAAGGGTTAGCGTCAGGGCCACGGCACTGACGACATGCAGGTCCAGTGCCCACGGCTCCGCGGGGCTGCCGACAGCATTGAAATCGTCGCGTGGTTTCCTGAACGAACGCAGCAGCACGAGCACGAGCGCACTCGCCGCACAGATCGCGGCCACCGTCAGGAAGCAAGCGCGCAGCCAGCGAGTCATGGCTGGCCCGCGTGTCCTGGGAAGTCTTTCGTGGCCCGGATTTCGCCGGCCATGTCCAGCGTGAGCACGCGCACGCCGGCTCGCGACGCGAGTTCGCTCGCTCGTTCGTGCCCGAGCACGAACACGGCCGTCGACCAGGCGTCGGCGTCCGTTGCATTGGCAGCCAGGCTGCAGGCTGTCCACAGGGACTGCGCAGGCATGCCGCTTCTGGGGTCCACAATGTGGCTGAATCGCCGGCCGGCGATCAGCAAACCACGTTGATCGTCGGCGCTGCTGGAGAGCGACGCGGACTCCAAGTCCATTTCCCACAGCGGGCGAATCGCCACAGGACGCGGATCGCGCAGCGCCACGGGCCAGCCTGCGCCCGGAACGGGGCCCTGCAGCGCGAGCAGTTGACCACCGAAGTCGAACAGGGCGCGCGAGAGACCGCGGGCGCGGAACTCGCGCGCGACCTCGTCGAGGGCTGCGCCCTTGCCGATCGCGCCTAGATCGAGGCGCGCGCTCAATGTCTTCTTCCGAGCGCGCGATTGTCCGACGTCGCATTCGACGCTGCCGCGCGCTGACGCTTCGCGCGCTTGCGCGACCTGTGTGGCCGTGGGCACGCACTGTGCTTGTTGCGCTTGATGCCAAAGCTCGATCAACGGCCCGCTTTCGATCGCAAACGCGTCGTCGCTAGCGCTGCGCAGCTGCCTGGCTCGCGACAGGAGCGCGAGGGTTTCCGGTGAGAGCGCGCACCAGGCTCCGGGCTCGGCGGCGTTGAGCCGCGACACTTCGCTGGCCGGAATCCAGGTCGACCACAGCGCCTCCAATTCGGCGACCCGCTTGAAGGCCGCGTCCGCGGCCGCATCGAACGCCGCGCGATCGCCGCTCACGCAGCGCAGGTCGAGCAGCGTGCCCATCAACAATTGAGTCCGCCGAAACACTCCCGGGCGCTCCTCGCCGTTGAAACGCGCCGCTGGGGCCGCGGCCGGTTGGATCGTCGGTGCTGCGACCGGAGCGAAAGCCACCGCCGCGATCGCCAGCACGTCGTGCACGGCGTCGGTCAGCGCACGGCAGGAGAGTGTCGCGCCGGCAATGTTCCTGATGTCGCTTCCGAGTTTGACTTCGTCGCTTGCTCCCAGGCCGGCAAACTGCGCGCGCCACTTTTCGCGACGAACTTCGCCGCCGTGGGCTTCGCGGTAGTCCAGGATCTCGATCGCGCGTACGCGGTTGTCGGGCGCCAGGATCAACAGGTACGTGATCGGGAGCGACTTTCCGATCACGTCCTCGACGACGGCGCGGCCGAGCAGTTGGCCTTGGCGGCGCGCCTCCCGACAGCTCCACAACTTTGGCGCGACCCGCGCGCACAGGCTTGGAACGAGAGCGGCGCGCTGTGCATCGCTGAGGTTGACGATGCGCACGGCGATCGCGTCCGCCGTGGGAAATGCGCGCGCGAGCGCCGCATCCAATCCGGCCGGGTCGCCCGTGCACGCATCTTGGCTCCACGAAGGCGCGCCGGGCAGCACAGCCGCCGGCGCCGCGCACAGGCTCGCGAAGAGCGCGAGCCAGGCCAGGCTCGCGCCTAGAACGACCATCCGATTCCCAGATTGAACTGATTGTGGGGCTGTGTGTCGCTCTCGCTGTCGCGCCACTGATAGTCGGCCTTGAGCACCAGGTTGGGCAGGGGATAGAGCCCAATCCCCAGCGTCCATTCGTTGCGATCGCCCCGTGGATCAGCGGTCAGACCGTTTGGCACGTCGGCTTGCGTGTCGATGTCGTCGTAGCGTGCAAAGGCGATTGCGTCGCTCCAGCCATGTTTGCCCGTTTTCCAGGCTTCGGGCAACCAATGCCAGGCGGCCTCGACATACCAGCCCGTGATGACCGACGAGATCGACTCGCCGGTCGCGCTGGAAAGTTCTGCGGCGCCATCAATGTGCTCGAGGGCGCCGACCGCGCGCAGATCGAGCCGATCGATCGAGTATTCCGTATCGAGCGAGAGGATCGACAATTCCGCGTCGACGCCGGGATCGACTCCTTCGTCACCGTTGTCCAGGCCGCCGTAGAATCCCGACAGGCCGATGCGCCAGGACTGTTCGCGCGTGTCTGTCGCGAGCGAGTCGAGCGGGTAGAAATCCAGGCGGCCGCTGAGGCCAAGTTCGTTCGCGCTCGGACGTTCTTCTTGGCGGCCGCCGCGGATGCCCTCCAAGGCGCTGAATCCCGTGCCGTCCATGCTGCTCGTGAGGAAGGCCTGATAGCGCAATGCCGGCGTGAACTCGGAGCTAATGCCCAGGCCGTCCACGTACCAGGTGCTGGGCAGGACCAGCGTCTCGACGCTCGGCCGTTCGACGCCGTTGAAGCTCGGCGGTTCGTGGCGCAGGTTCACGATGCCCAAGGGCGCGAGCACGCGGCCTACCCACAGGTGGGTGCTGGGGGCGAGCCTGAAGTCGGTGTAGAGCTGCTCGATGGCGAGCTCGCCGTTGTCGTCCTCGACGAAACCGTGTTCGAGCTCAAATTCGCTGTGCAGCTGGATCGAATCGCTGAAGTCGTAGCCGAAGTAGAACACGAAGCGGTGGATGTCGAACTGCGCGCCGCCGCCTTCGGGAAGGTTGAAGTGTTGTTCACCATAGCCACCCCAATGGAAGCGCTGGGCCGCCGCGGCCGCCGGCTCCTTCTGGCGCGATTCCTCGAGCAACAGGAGCAGCTTGGCAACCTCGTCCTCGCGCGCCTTGCGTTCCGCCGCGATCGACCGGGAAAGTTCTTCACGCAACGACTTCAACTCGGCGTCCTGGCGCGCAGTCTGCTCGGCCTGAGGCTCCTGACACAGCGAAAGCAGCATGAATATGAGCGGCATGCCCCCAGTATATTGAGATTGCGTCGCAATAGCAAATAAAAATCGGAGCGGCGGCGGCTGCCCATCTGGTTCGAAGCGTGGCGCCCGCCCGGCTGGCCCCGGGGGCCAGAGCGCGGCCCGTTCACGCCTGCAGGCGTTGTTTGGCGCGCGGGTAGATCGGGCCCTCGGTCGACAGCACAGCTTCGAGCAGCTCCCGCGTGGCCTCGGTATGGCTGCGACGCAACTCGCTGTTCTCGAGCCGGCCCGACTCACGTCGCAGGCGCCGGCGCAGCTGCTTGACCAAGCCGGCTCCTGATTCGTGCTGGCCCGCCGAGTCCAGGATCAGCGCGCGCGTGCCGGTGATCACGATGCGATCGGCCAGCTCGGAACCGTGCAGATCGAGCAGTTCCATGGCCCGCGAGGAGTCGGTCAGCGCATCCTCCAACTGCCCCCGCGCGCGGGCAATACGGGCCTGGATGGCAAGACACAGCGCCTCGGCGCGGCTCAGGCCCATCTCGCCAGCCATGCGGCCGACGCGCGATAGCAAACCCACGGCTTCGGGGTCGTCGTGTTCCCAGAGCAGGATTCCGAGCCAAAGTCCGGCCAGCGTCTGACCACGCCGGTCCTCGGTTTCGTTCGCGATCAAGAGCGCGTCGCGCAAGCGAGCCTCCGCTTCCTCGGGACGATTGATGTCGAGCAGGAGTCCGCCCAGGCGCGCGGTCGCTTCCATCTCGAGGCGCCGCTCAGCCGCCTGGCGCGCGAGCCGCACCGCGTGCTGCATCGCGCCCATCGCGCGTGCCGGCCGCCCGAGCAGGCGGTAGATCCTGCCGCGCAACATGTGCGCCGCCGAGAGCACACCGGGCAGCGTCCACTCGTGAGAACCGCGCAAGAGGGCCAGCGCGCGATCGACCTCGTGCAGCGCAGGTTCCAGATCGTCTTCGAGCAAGTCGACCACCGCGATCTGCAGGCGCGCCACCGCGCGCTGGGGATCGTGCTCGGCATGCTCTAGGGCGCTCTTCGCCAATGCCCGCGCGGGCCCGAGTTCGCCGACGTGGGCCTGCACGGCCGAGAGGCGGCGTTGGGCTTCGGACACGAGCACGTCGACATTTCCGGCGCGTGTCGCCAGTTCCACCGCGTTTTTCAGGAAGCCGCGCGCGAGTCCGTATTGCCCCGTAGAGATCGCGTGGCGCCCGTGCAGCAGGTAGACACGCGCGAGCGAGGCCGCGTCCGTTTCTGGCGACAATTCCAGATCGGAGAGCTGATCGAGCCAGGCGCGCTGCTCCTCGCGGTTGCCAAGCCGGTCGGCTGAATCGGCCGCAGCTTCGAGGAATTCGATGCGCAGGATTTCGCGCGGTTTGGTGCGTCCCAGTTTGTCGAGTGCCTCGATTCCCCAGCGCGCGATCGAGTGGATGCGCTGTGTCTGACCGCGCCTGATCAGGACCGCGAGCAGTGGACGCAACACGGCGAGCAAGGCCGTCGGATCGCCGGCCGCGCGCAGATGGAAGGCACGCTGGAACGCATCGGCAAGGCTCAGGCTCTTGCTTCGGCCCGGCGCGAGTGCGCGAGCCGCCTGCGCGTGCAGCCGGGCTCGGCTCTCCTCGGGAATCGCGCGATACACGGCTTCGCGCAGTGCCGGCCGTGCGAACCGGAAGCGATCGCCCGCCGGGACGATCCAGCCGCCCTGCACCATGCGACCGAGCACTTCCGCCAGCTCGACCTCGCTCACCGGCTGGAACGCGCGCAGCAGGAATTCGGTGCTGATCCTTCCGCCGACGATCGACAGGCGCTGCAACCAGCGCCGATCCTCGGGCGGCAATTTTTGATAGCGCTCGTTGATCAACGTGGGCAAGGACTCCGGCAGCGGCAACCGCTCTGGAGCGATCGCCAGCGCCAACGCCTGCTGCCCAGGATCCTCCGGATGCGGGTAGGCCTCACCACGCTGCAGCAAACCGCGCAGGATTTCCCCGATCATTCCGGGATTGCCGCGGCTGCGTTGAAAGAGGACCTGCGCGATCCTCAGACGCGGCGCCGAATGGTGGAAAAGACGCATGACGAGGTCGCCGACCGCCGATTCGTCGAGCGGCCCGAGTTCGACGTGCGCACTGAGCTGGCGCGATTCGAGCGCGCGCTCGAGTTGCTCCTGCATGCGCGCGTTGTTCACGCCGTCGTGCAGCCGTTGGCCAAGGACCAGGAACAGCGGCTTGCCGGAGAGCTCTTCCGCCACGCGCAGGAAGACGCTGAGCGTGCCTTCGTCGGCGAAGTTGATGTCGTCGACGAAGACCAGCACCGGTCCGCGTTTGGCGAGCAGCACCAGCCAGCTCGCGAGTGCGGCGGCGACCGAGGTTTCGCTCGTGCCGGAAACTCGGTTGTCTAGCGCGCGCGCCAGCGTCTGGGCTTCCTTCGGCGGAGCGGCGCGTTCCAGCGCTGCGCGTTCGCGCGGCCCCAGTTGCGTGGTTTGCGGCGGCAGGCGCAGCCAGCGCAGCATGAGCCTGAGCACGGGGCCACAAGGCCGGTCCTCCTCGTGTGCCGAACAGCGGCCGTACAGGTAGAGCGGCGGATGATCCGAGGCGCGCGCCTGGGCCGCGAAGGCACTCATCAGGCGCGATTTTCCGCTGCCGACGGAGCCGCGCAGCCAGAGCGCGCCGCCGCGCGCCGGCAGACTCGGCTGCGCGGACGGATTTCCGATCGCGCGCCGGTAGCCATCCTCGATCGCCTGGAGTTCGGCTTCGCGTCCGACCAGCGGAGTCAGGTGCGCGCTCTGGCGTTCGGCGAGCGAGGGCGCGCTCGCCGCGCCGCCGGTGTCGATTTCCGCACGCCACCACGCTCCCGATTCCTGTTCTTCCAGCCGGCGGGCAAGTTCGCGCGCGGTCGGCCGCAGCCGTGGATCCCGGCGCAGCGCATCGCCCAGAACGTGGTCGAGGAACGGCGACAACTGCGGGGCCAGACCCGAGGCCGGGCGGTAGCGCGCGCTGGCCAGCGCGGCGAGCACTCGATCAGCGCCCTCGGTGCCCAGCGAGCGCATCATCGGCTGGGCACTCGAAGTCGAGCGGTCCAGACCCTCGCCGGCGAAATCCGCGGCGAAGGGATGTGCCCCCGTGGCCAATTCATACAGCGTCACGCCGAAC
>JAYUUV010000318.1:0-17891 GCA_043754695.1 Planctomycetota bacterium | reverse complement strand
CTGTGGACGAAATCACCTGACTCCGTACGTCACTCGAGTTCGCGTTGCAGCCACATGCGCGCGACGCGCCAGCCGCGCACGATCGTGGGCTCGGAGACGCCGAGCACGCCCGCGGTTTCTTCGACTGAGAGTCCGCCGAAGAAACGCAGCTCGACAATGCGGCCGAGCTGCTCGTCCATCTCGGACAGACGCGTCAACGCTTCGTCGAGGCCGAGCATATCGGGCGCGGTCGAAGCAAAGGCCTCGGCCAGCACATCGATCGAAAGTCGCTTGGCATCGCCGCCACGTTTTTGCGCTCCACCGCGACGCGCATGATCGACGAGCACACTGCGCATGGCCTTGGCCGCGATGCCGAGGAAGTGCGCGCGACTCTCGAAGCTGCGCTCGTGACTGCCGAGCACGCGGATATAGGCCTCGTTCACCAGCGCAGTCGGCTGGAGCGTGTGCTGCTCGCGTCCCACGAGCGCGCGCTCGGCAAGCTGGTGCAGTTGTCCGTAGATGATCGGCAGCAGTTGCTCCTGCGCCGAACGATCGCCATTCGCGAGCCGCTGAAGCAGCAGCGTCGCCTGCTCAGGATCGAGGGGAGTGGGATCCATCTTGTGGGACCTTCGGACCTCCATGCTGGACCCAGGGGACAGACAGCGCAAGTCGCGTGTACCGAGTCAGGTACTTCTCCACCCTACCTTGATCGAAAGGTAGGGTGGGGAAGTACCTGACTCAGTATCAGGTGCCGGCCGAACCCCTCGAAATCCAGCGTGGCGCCTTGCTCCCTCGTCGCGAGTGTCATGTGGAAGTCGAATCTTCCATAGTTGTTGCCGGCGACTGCGCTGGTCGCGGACTCGGTGGCGAAGTGCAGTCGGGACTCGTAGGGAGGAGCGAGGCTGACCGTGCTCAACCAGTCCTTTTCCATCGGGTTCCTGTCCGTCGACCAGTGCAGCTGAAGAATTTCACAGCCGCGCTCGAACTGGAGCGCTACGGGAACGCATAGGCCCATTCCATCGACGCCCACGCCAAGCACCTCGGCGCTCAGGAGCGGCCCATGGTGATCGATCAGTCGACTCCAGCACTCCTCCATGAAGGTCACGGGATGAAGCGCGCGTTCGGCTTCGTGCAGAGCCTTGAAGTCCGCGTGCGCGAATCCCGCGACGAGCTTGCGGCTAGGTTCTACGACACGCCGGATGTCGGGGCCCGTGCTTCCTCCAGGACCGAAGAATTTGAACGCGCCTTCGCTCCACGCTTCGACCAACAGCTCGGGTCCAAATGCGCGGATGCGAAACTCCTCCCCTTGCGGTCCGATGTAAGTGCCGCACCAGGCCTGCAGCTGCTCGTCGGTCAATCGAATCGTCGCGGGCGGCGGATTCACTTTCCCGAAGGGCACCATTCGCTCGATCGTGAAGTGCAGGGGCCATACGACACCCGGAACATTGCCGAGCATGGCGATGAAAAGATGTTGCTTGGGACTGCGACCGATCCACGCATCGAATCCGTTGCCGGTGATGTCGCCCTCGTCCATCGCTCCGACGACACGCGGCGGATCGCCCCCGTACCAGGCGTAAGCGGAGTTCCCGACGGGCGGCGTGAACAATTTCTTGCGCGAGGCTGCGCTGAGGATCGAATCTCCGCGCAGCATTTGCTCCCACTTCCACAGGTCCGCGACGCTGGTGAGCACACCGCCCGCGCCGCGCAGGCCCCACGAGTACCAACCGTCGGTGGCGAGCAGCTTCTCTTCGCCTTGGCCGTCGAATCGATTCGCGTCGTACTCGAGAATCGAACCCTCGGGCGGCGGCTCGTCGGGCACCGGGCAACCGCGTGCCGCGAACGAGGCGTCGAGCAAACCGTCCCTGCGAGTCCCCGTGTGCTCGAGACCGGCCGGCTCGAAGAGGAACTCGCGCAGCATCTCGTCGAAGGGCTTTTTCGCGGCGATCTCGGCCACGGCGGCGAGCAGTTCGTATCCGATGTTGCTTTGCCCGTGTTTTTCGCCGGGTCGGAACTCCAGTGGCGTGCTCAGCACGGCGCGAATCAAGGCCTCGCGCTCGCGGATCTCCACGGGCGCCGTCGGGAGATCGTGTCGGATATCGAAGTGCCACTCCTCGCCATCCGACAGCGTCGTCGCCAATTCACGCGCAAGTCCCGAAGTGTGCGCGAGCAGATGTTGGATCTGAATTTCGCGCTTGTCCTCTGGAACGTCTTTGATGAATTGTCCGAGCGTGTCGGTGACCTTCAGCACGCCGCGCTGTTCGAGCACGAGCACGAGACTCGCCGTGAATTGCTCTGATAGCGATCCGATGTCGAAGATCGTGTCCGGCGTGCACGCGCTGCCTGTCTTGCGATCGGCGAGGCCATAGCCCTTGCAAACGAGCAGCTTCTCATCCTTGGCGATCAGCACCGATCCCGAGAAACCAAACGGCACGGAGCGCGTCAGGTATTCATCCACCTGTGTTCCCGCCGGTCCCTTGACGACGGATGCAGTCGCCTGCGGTTTGCCGGGACCGGCTTGCGTCACGAGCAGCAGCGCAAGCAGGATTCTGAGCGGGCCCATGGACATACCCTTGCTATCGAGGATAGCGAGTCAGGTGACATAGATCAGAGTAAGATCGCTCAGGAACGCGCCTTGACTCGACACCGTGATTCTCCTATCGGCACTCGTCGGCATGTTTTGCGTCCTGCTCGGCGCCCTGGAGTGCATTTGGTGGGCCCTCCACCCGCAGGCCCTGACTCCGCGCATCCGCGCGCTGCAACTGGCTTTCCTGCTTTGGATTTCCTCGTTCGTGCCGATCCTCGTAGAGAGTGGCGATTGGGTCCACCTGCTTTGGATGGTGCAAGTGCCGATCGCCGGTCTGTTCATGATCTCGGGTGTGTTCCTGTTCACGGCCTACGGGAACGACGGCGAGCCTGACGCGGTCGAATCCGTCGCCGCTTTGCAGAAACGGGTTTCGCCGAGCAATGCGGCTTGGTGGTTCTTCGCGATGATGGCGAGCCTTGGCATCGCTCCACTCTTGTTGATCGCAATATTCCAAGGCGCACCCGAGGGCCGCAACATCGGCCAGCCGGTCCGAAGATTGTTCGAACTCGCGCAGTGGGGTTTCGGGGGAGCGTTGCCCGAATGCCTGGGCCCGCTGACTTTCGAAGAGCAGGCGCGCGGCGTCGGCCATCTTCCTCGCGAAGTCACCGTCCCGATGGGTGCGCTCTTGATCTCATCGTGGGCCTGGATCGCTTTCTGCGCGCTCGCGATGGTCGGCCGCCTGCTGCCGTGGCCGCGCATCCGGCGCGGGTTCCTGCTGTTGTCGCCCCTGGCCCTGGGCCTGATCTCGCTCTGGATCAGCCGTCGGACGGTCGGGACGGGATTGTGGTTCGACGCGCGCTACTTCTGGGCGGGCGCGAGCGAGGAGTCAGGCATCTGGACGAGCGATCCGGTCACCATGAAGAGCTTCGGTCCGGTACTCGTGGCCGCGATGCTCGGCGCGCTCCTACTGGCGTGCTTGCAGCTGTGGAGTCGCACCGGCAAGCAAGCCTCGGCATCCAAGTCCGGCAGAGTTGAAGCCTGACTCGCTGCGTTGGGTCGAAAGGTAGGGTGGAGAAGTACCTGACTCGGTACATAATCCGGCGTGCAACAAGACGACCGGTCTCTCCATTTTTTTTCCGCTGCGGCGCTGGGCGCTCGCGTGGGCATCCTGTTCGCGGCGTTCGAAGCGATTGCGGCGTCATGGTTGACGTTCGCGACCTCCGATGGGCTCGACTACATGCAGCAGAGCGCGACTTCGTTCGCGATCTTTGCTGCGCTGAATGCCGCGATCGGCGCGCTCGCGGCGGGACTCGCGTTTGGAGTCGCGGGACGAGTCTCGGCGCGCATTCAGCGTCCGGTAGCCGAAATCGTCGCGCGATTCGCGACGCTGGCGCTGGTCTTGACAGTCGCCGCGCACGAATGGGGCTATTTTCCAAACCAAGCCATCGAGATCCGCCAGTCGCTGGCGATATCGGTGTTGCTCGCACTCGCCATCGCCGCTTCGCTTTACGAACGGCGTGCGGCGCAGTGGCTTGCGGGGCTCGCTTCGCCGTGGATGGCGGCAGCACTGCTTGGGATCGTCCCCTGGCTCGCGGGTCACGTGTTCGATGAATTCAGCTGGAGCATGAAGCAGGCTTGCGCGGCGCTGATCGTCGTCGGCCTCGGCGCACTGCTGACTTGGAGCCGGGCAAAGATTGCTTCGCCGCGTGCGCTTTCGCTGCCGTTGGTCGGCGCGCTGCTGGCCATCGCGCTCGCGGGCAGTCTGCCGAAGCAGGCGACGTTCGACATGCCGGCTCCGAGCAGGACTACGAGTGCAAGCAAGGGTCCGAACGTGATCTTGATCACGCTCGACACCGTGCGCGCAGATCACCTTTCGGTCTACGGCTATGCGCGCGAAACGACGCCGTTCTTGAAGGAATTCGCCAAGGACGCGGACGTCTTCGAGAACTCGTTTTCGTCGGGCGACTTCACGCTTTCGAGCCATGCGAGTTTGTTCACCGGCAACTACGCCATCCAGCACGGCGCGCGGCCCGACCCCGATCGTTACGCGACGATGCCGCTTTCGTACGACGCTCTCACGCTGACGGAAATTCTCGGCAAGGCCGGCTGGAACACGCTGGCGGTTGCCGCAAATTGCGTGCTGCTCGATCCGCGCTTCGGCATGGCCCAGGGCTTCGAGCACTACGACTCGCGTTATCGCGCGATCAGTTTTCCCAAGGTGCCGCAGTGGTCGTTCCGCTCGCGCCTGCACGATTTCCTGCACACGCGACTGGCGCCGCACGAATTCGACCTGGTCTTTCGCGGCGCGGCCGAGATCAACGAAAAAGTCTTCGCACAGCTCGCCCAGCGCGCAAGCGGCCGGCCGTTTTTCCTTTTCGTCAACTATATGGACGCGCACGCGCCCTATCGTCCGCCGGCGCCCTTCGACACGCTCTACGATCCGAAGGCGAAGCCGATGAACATGCCGCAACACCGCGAGCGGCGCGCGGATCTCTACAGCGGCAAGCTGCAGCTCGATCCGGCGGAGCGCGAGCACTACACCGCGCTCTACGACGGCGGCATCACCTATCTCGATTCGCAGTTGCGTCTTTTCTTCGAGCGCCTGAAGCAGCTTGGACTCTACGACGACGCACTGATCGTCATCACTTCCGATCACGGCGAGGCGTTCGGCGAACACGGCAGCATGGAACACGGCATGTCGGCTTATCAGGAGCAGGTGCGCGTGCCGCTGCTGATCAAACGGCCGCATGCTCGCGAGGGCAAACGGATCGGCGCGCTGGCCAGCGGCATCGATATCGTTCCGACGGTGCTTGCCGAATCGGGTCTCGCCACCATGAAGGAACTTCCGGGTCGGGCGCTGTTCTTTGCGCAGGCCGCGGAGGAACGCGTCGTGTTCAGCGAACACTATCCGACCCTGTGGCACGTCATGAGCAATCCAAAACGCGCGATTCATACGACCGCGGCGGTCTGGAAAAACTTCGTAGAGCTGCGCGGCGACGATGGTCGCACCGAACGCTTCGACCTCGGCGCCGATCCGCGCGAAGAGCATCCGCTCGACAGCTTCCCGCCCGAGGTACCGGATCTGGGCCTGCAACTCGAAAGCTGGATCGCCCCGCGGCGCCTGAACACGCCGCGCGATCGCAAGCGCACGATCGACGCGCTGAACATGCTCGGTTACGGCAAGTAGCGCCATGGGATCGCGGCGCGGATCGAAGCGGCGGCCAAGCCGGATTCACGCGCACGTGGTACTCTGATTTCATGGCGATGCGCGTGGAAAAGCGGTTCTAGAGGGCCCCGCCATGCTCGGTCTTGAACGTCTGTTCGGCCTTTATCTGGCTGTCGCCACGGTGACCTGGATCGTGGTCGCCCATCAGCTCTGGTCGCAGTCCCGGCGGCTAGCGGCTGTGCTGGTGCTTTGCTTGCCGGCCCTCGTTTACGGGTCGTGGGAAGCGACGCTCCGGCTGCCGGAATTCGCGCGCGACCACGTGGCGGTCGGCATGTTGCCCTTTTTTCCCGCGCTGCTGCTCGTCCCGCTCGCCTGGCTTTTTTCGATTGCACCGACGCTGGCGGAGCCGGCGCTGGCGGACAAACTGCTCGCGCTGGCGGCGAAGCTCATGGAGCACGCGACGAATGCTCGCGCCCTGCTCGGCTTCATTTGTTTCGCGGGCGCCTTCTGGTTCCTCGCTGGGCTGTTCGCATTGCAGGGCACGGCGAGCGTCGCGTCGCTCGCGGACGGCAGCGTCGCCACCGGCCGCGCCGCACTCTGGCTTTCGTCCGCCGTCGCGCTCTGGCCGGCGCTGGTGTTGACGACGCTGTTCGTCCTGGTTGGCGTTTCAACTTCCGCGAAAGCGGTCAGGCGGCACGCGTGATCGAGTGGTTGCACGGCATCGGGCGCGCGCTCGAGCAGTTCATCGGCTGGATCTTTTCGCCCAGCTGGCTGCCGCCGCAGGATTTCCAGTTCTACCGCTGGCTGGTCGTGCCGAGTTATGGCTATGGCAGCTTGCTGATCGCCTTCGCACTGTTCGAGTTCTTCCTGCCCGCGCAACGCCGGCCCTGGAATCGCGCGTCGCTGCTCAGCGGCACTTATCTGTTGTTCGCGGGCAAGCTCGGCCTCTACGCAGCGCTGATCACGCCGCTGATCCGCAATGGCTGGGTGACGCTCGGACTCCCGTCGCTGCATCTCGACCGCACGCTGCCGCTCGCGCTCTACATGCCGCTGGCGATCCTGGTCCTGACTTTCACGGCCTACTGGTCCCATCGCCTGATGCACCGCGTGCCCGCGCTGTGGGAATTCCACAAAGTGCACCATGCGACGAAGAATCTGAACGTCACTTCGGTCTTCCAGATGCACTTTCTCGAGTACCTGGTGCACACGCCGACGCACCTGATCGGCGTGCTGCTCCTGGGCACGGATCTCGTCGCGCCCTTCGGATTGATCTTCATGGTGATCAATTTCCTCGGCCACGCCAACATCAGGCTCGACATGGGCCGGCTCGCCTATGTGCTGTGCACGCCGCAGGCGCACCGCATCCACCATTCGATCGATCCGCGGCACTACGACACGAACTTCAGCAACACGTTCATGCTCTGGGATCACGTCTTCGGATCGTTCCACTACGATCCGCTGCGGCTGCCGACGGCGTTCGGGATTTCGGACGAAATGCCGCCCAGCTTCGTCAAGCAGCAGCTTCTTCCGTTCGCCGCCGTGGGCCGCTCGTTCGGCGCCTGGATTTCCCGCTGGTTCGGTCGCGCGAGAAAGTCCCAGCAGGTTTGAGCCGCGCGGCGTGCGGGATTGCATTTTGACTCCGCGGCGTAGACCATCGGCGCAGAGCGAGCGGCCCGGGTCGACAATTCCCGGCCCACGCCACGCCCCCGCTGCACGATGCCCGCACGACGAACTTTTCTTTCGCTGGGAGCCTTGCTCGCGGGCTCGCTGCCCGCGTTGATCGACCCCGCCGCCGTTGCGCGCGCCGCCGCACTCGAGGCGCTGGCTACGGACGAACATCCTTACTTCGTCGCGGCGCACTTCGGACTGCTCTATTTATGGGCGCCGCTGGTGGCACTGAGCGCCTGCCTGCTTTTCCTGTTGCCTGGACTGCTGCTCGCCTGGGCCTTCGGCGCCGCCGCGGATCTCGGCCGTTGGATCCTGCATGGGTTGGCGCTGAGCCTGGTCGTCGTCAGCGCGGCGGCGGCGCTGGTGCAAGGCGTCATGGGCCATGCGCTCACGGGCACTCCTTTTGCGATTGTGGTGCTCGTCTGCGCTTTGCTTTCCGCGCTAGTCCTGGTCACTCGCGAGGTGCGCGGATCGCTGCAACCCTGCTGCATCGAGCAACGCGGCACGCGCTGGATCCTGCTGACGGTGATTGCCGTCCCCTGGCTGCTCGCGGCCTGTCTTGCGCCGAAGTTCTACTGGGAAGGCTTCAACGGCGACGGAGTCCACGCTTTCGAGGCGACGCGCCTGCTCCTATCGCGCGCGCTGCCGTTCTGGGATCGCGAAGCAGGTCCGATTTCGTTCTATCCCGGCGTGACCAGCATGCTGTTCACTTTCCCGGGCTCGTGGTTCCTGCGCCTGTTCGGACTCAGCGAGGCCGCTGCACGCCTGCCTGTGCTGCTGTATCTGATTGCGGTTTTCGCGGGAATTCTCGCGCTCGCACAGCAGCGCCGCGGTCCGCTGCCGGTGGTCGATGCCGTGTTGATCTGGCTCGCGCTCGCCACTTACCTCGTCGTGATGGCCTTCAGCGCGAGTTACGACCCCTACTCAGCGGACATCGCGCTGCCGGCGACCCAGGACACCCTGCTGGTGGCCTGCCTGCTCGGTTTCGTGCTGGGCTGGGCGCGCGGCGAGCGCGGTTGGTCGCTGTTGTTCCTGTTGTTGACCTACCTCTCGTTACCGAGCGGTTTTCTGCTGCTGCTCATGTTCGTCGCGGCCGCCTGGCTCGTCGAATCGCCTCGGCCCTGGCCGAAGATCCTTTGGAGTGCCGCGGGCGTGGTCGGATGCATTGCGCTGGCGTCAATCTTGACGCGCGTGCTCGGCGCGCTCCACTTGCCGCTGCCCGGCGGGGAGTACGGAAAGGAGAGCCTGCTGCAGCGTTTCACATTCCTGCAGCTCACGGATGTCCAGCGCTTCCTGTTCGTGTTGATTCCAGCCGGAGCCTTGCCGGTGTTCGCGCTGCTCTGCTGGCGTGCGCTGGATCCGCTGGCGCGCGCGATCGCGCTGACGGCACTGGGCTACTTCGCGCTGTTTTATGTGCAGGCCTACATTTCACTGCATCACTTCGTACCGGCGATGCTTTTGCCGCTGGCGGCGTTCTGGCGCAGCGACTTGGCGCGCGACTCGAAGACCAGGCCGCGGATCCTGGGCGCAACCGCGGTCCTGGGATTGGTCTGTCTTTTCGCCGCGCTGCCGAAACACACGAGCGTGGCCATGCACGGCAAGGAGATCGGCGCCAGCATCGATATTCGCGTGCCCGGTTACGCGCAATCCGCCCCGGCGCCGTTTGCCTGTGTCGGCTTGCTCAGCGAACTTTTTTCGACAGGCACCAACCTCAACGTGCCGGAGAAGGAATTCGGCGGCTCGCCCAACGTCTGGAATTACTATGCGCGCCGCGCGGAAAGCACGCAGCGCGAGGTCAATTACGTGCTCCAGTCTGCCGATGAAGTTGCGCCAGCGGACATGAAGATGCTCACCCAGAGGGACGGTTACGCGCTCTTCGTGCGCGATGAAAAAGTGCTGGAGCGCCAGCGCAGTCGGCGGCCGCCGGCACCTCCCGGCAGTCCCTGGCTCGTCGAAGATCGCGGCCTGATGTTTTTCGGGCAGAAGCCACGCCAACAGAAGCTCTACATCCTCAACGTGCGCTCGGTCCTGCGCCGGCTCGGTTTGTAGCGATGACGCTGCAGCGGCGACGTTTGTTGTTGGTGTCCGTGGTACTCGGCCTGGGTGGGCTGGGCGTCGCCGTTGGCTGGGTGCGTTGGACGGGAGGCAGTGAGGCCTTCGGCGTGTTCCGACGCGTCAGCTGGTTGCACGCGAGTCTTCTGCTCGCCATCACCGCCTGCTTCGTGGTGACACGCTTCATCCGCTGGCAGTTTTTGCTGCGTCGAGCCGAACTTCCGATTCCGACGCGCGACAGTCTGCGGACTTATCTTGCTTCGCTCGCGGGCACGGCGACACCGGGCTACGTCGGCGAAGTGATCCGCTGCGCGTTCCTGCGGCGGCATTTCGGAGCGCCGCTGCGACTGACCTTGCTGTGTCTGTTGATCGAGCGCTTGCTGGACGTCGGCGTGCTGGCCCTGATCGGCAGCGCCTGTGCCAACGCCTGGTTGCCGCGCGGATTGATGATCGCGGCCGTAGTCGGTGCCTATGTATTGATCCGGCTTTCGGTGCGTGCCGCGGCCTGGATGGAAATTCCGCGCGAGTCGCTGAGCGCGCTGACGAAACCCGGGACGTTGCTCATGGCTGCCGCGGGCTCCGCCGTAGTGTGGTTGCCGGTGACGCTCGGATTGCAATTCGCGGCTGCGGGACTTGATCTGCATCTTCCGACGCTCGAATCGATGCGCGTGTACACGAGTTCGACGTTGTTCGGCGCGCTGACGCTCATGCCGGCCGGATTTGGCGCGACGGGCAGCGCTGAGATCGTGCAGCTCGAAAAGTTCGGTCTTGCTCTGCCTTCCGCCGTCGCTGTGGTGACACTGTTCCGCGCCTTGACGACCGGCGCCTGCCTCTCACTGGGCGCGATTTTCCTGTTGATCGAATTGCGCCACGGCAAGGGCTCGCCTGAAAGCGCCGCCAACGAACACTTCAACGCGCTGGCCGGCGAATACAACGCGCAGTTCAAGCCGCATGTCTGGAACTACTTGCTCGAAAGACGCGTCGGCTTCATCTCAGGCGCGCTGCCCAAGCCCGCTGCTGCCGGCCTCGGTCTCGATCTCGGCTGCGGACTCGGCCTGCAGGGTCAGGCCATGGGCAAACTCGGCTATCGGATCGTCGGCATCGATCCGTCGTTGGAACTCTTGCGCCACGGCCGGCGCGAAGGCTTGACGACCGCGGTCGGCGACGCGTTGGCGCTGCCATTCGCCGACGAAAGTCTGCGTTTCGTCTACGCCGTTGGCGTGCTGCATCACCTTGGCGGACGCGCGGCGCAAGAAGCTGCCTGCCGCGAGATCGCGCGCGTGCTCGCACCCGGTGGAGTGCTGGTGGTGCAGGAGACGAACACGCGAAATCCCTTGTTCCGTTTCTACATGGGCTACGTGTTCCCGATTCTCTCGCGCATCGACGAAGGCACCGAGCATTGGATCGAACCGGATCGCTGGGCGCGCATCGATTCGCTCGAACTGGTGAACCTGCATTACTTCACCTTCCTGCCCGATTTCATTCCGCAGGCTTGGATGCCGCCGTTCCTCGCGTTGCAGGATCGCCTGGAAAAGGGCCGCTGGAAGCCCTATTCGGTGCACTATCAGGCTGTCTTGAGGAAGCGCTAGTTCGGGAGCTGTTTTGGGTAGGCTCGCGACCCACCCAGAACTCCAAGTAGACTTTCGATGCTTGCCCTGGCTCCATTTCGTTGCTCACCGCCTTCGCCGTTCTTTCACCGCTCGCCGGTCACGACGGCGTCAAGTTGCATTGGCAGCTCAAGACCGACGATGTGCTGCGCTATCGCATAACGATGGAGTCGACCATGGCGATGTCGATGATGCCGGACCGGGAAATGGGCAGTTCGATGGCCATGGTCATGCGCGAAAACGTCAAAGAGGTCGCGGCCGACGGGACGGCCTCGATCGAATTCGTCTACGAATCTCTGCGCATGGAGATGAACATGGGCACCGAGATGAGTTTCGATTCGACGCTCGAGGGCGACGATGCGAAGTCCAACGATGCGATGCTCGCCAAAGTGTGTGAGCCGATGCTCGAGGCAAAAATCCTGTTGAAGATGAGTCCCAGCGGTCAGGTGACCGAATTCAGCGGTGCCAAGGAAATGCTCGCCAAGGCCATGGAGGGAATCGGCCGCGACGGCAACGGCATGGCCTTGCAGCGCATGTTCAGCGAGGACTCGATGCGCAAGATGGCCGAAGTCAACCTGTTCCCGGACAAGGCGCTCAACGTTGGCGACACTTGGAAGCGCAGCTTCGAACAAGCTGCTCCGCCGATCGGGACGATTGCGTTTGCCCTGGACAACAAGCTGGAAGGGCAAGAAACGCACGGCGGCAGTCCCTGCGCAGAGATTTCCATCGCGACGAAAATGTCCTTCACGAGCGACGACACCGCCGAACATCCGATGGAAGCGAATCTAGACGGCAGCGAGGGCAAGGGAACGATGTGGTTCGACACCGAGCACGGCCGCCTGCTCGAATTCGTGCAGTCGATGGACATGAAGATGGCCATCGGTGAGCAGGAGTCCGGCGGCGAAGCTCAATTCGAAGTCACGACGAGCATGTCGTCCGAGATGCTGCTGCTCGCCAAGGACGCACCAGCGTTCGAGCCCGCTTCTGCGAAGGCAGCCGGCGGCGCGAAAAAGTGACGGGGCGTGTGCGCCTGACGCGATAGACGCGCGCATCAGCGCTCCAGCTCGAAGCGAAGCTTTGGCCCACTCCCGGCCCTACACCCAGCTCCCAGGGGCCAGGAGGCCGTCTTTCCTTGCAAATTCGCCACGGCGTGGCGAATATATCGCCATGTACCGGCGAAATATCGAGGACGGGTTGCGGGCCGCGCTCTCCGACACCCGGGTAGTGCTTCTCAATGGCGCCAGGCAGACCGGCAAGAGCACGCTTGCCGAAGAGATCGCTACCCAGCAAGGCGGCCGCTACCTCACGCTGGACGACAGCACCGTCCTGGGCATCGCCCGATCCGACCCCGCGGCCCTCGTTCACGGCACCACGGGGCTGACCGTCATCGATGAAGTGCAGAAGGCGCCCGAGCTGCTGCCCGCGCTGAAGCGCGAGGTGGATCGCGACAAACGCCCTGGACGTTTCCTGCTCACAGGCTCGGCAAACATATTCCTCGTGCCGCGCGTGGCCGAATCGCTCACGGGACGCATCGAAATTCTTCCGCTCATGCCGCTCTCCCAGGACGAGCTCGCCGGCCATCGCTCGAGTTTCCCCGATGCGCTGTTTTCCAGCTTCACTTGGCCCGCGCGGCGCCGGACGCTTCGACGGCTCGATGTCTGCAAGCGCATCGTCGCCGGAGGCTTTCCCGAGGCAGTTTCGCGCGAGACGGACAGTCGGCGCGCTGCATGGTTCAGAAGTTATGTGTCCAGCCTGCTGCAGCGCGACATCCGCGACCTGGCCAACATCGAAGGCCTGACTCAGATGCCAAAGTTGCTCGGGCTCCTTGCCGCGCGCACGAGCACTCTGATGAACATGGCCGAGCTGTCGCGCGCGAGCGGAATTGCGCACTCGACGCTGAATCGCTACCTGACTTTGCTGCAAGCCACATTCATCCTGCAGCCACTGCCGGCTTGGTCCACGAACCTGAGCAAGCGCTTGGTGAAGTCGCCCAAGGTCCACTTGCTCGATACCGGCCTCGCCGCGCACCTGCGCGGCGAATCCGATCCGGCGGAACTGATGCAGTCCAATGCCATAGGGCCGATGCTCGAAGCCTTCGTACTCCAGGAACTTCGCAAGCAACTCGGCTGGAGCGCAATCGCTGCCACGCCCTATCACTTTCGCACGAGTACCGGCCGCGAAGTGGACATCGTGCTCGAGGCACCTGGCGGGAAGGTGGTCGGGATCGAAGTCAAAGCTTCAGCCTCGGTGGATGCGAGCGACTTCGCCGGGCTGGAAGCACTGGCTGAAGCTGCGGGTTCGAAGTTCGTGCGCGGGGTCGTGATCCACCTCGGCGAACAAGCCCTCCCGCGTGGCGAAAAACTGTGGGCGGTGCCGATCGATGAGCTCTGGCAGCAGACGACGCAGTGAATCGGTGTGCGGTGCCGAGCCCGGAACCAAAGCGCCGGCCTGCCTGCCTAGCGCCGGCGAAACGCGATCTGCGGGAACTTGCGTTCCTCGATGTCCTTCAACTTCGCGCCGGTCTTGCCGGAGAGGATGTGCACGCAGCCGTCGAGACCGAACTGAGGACCATCGGGGAGATAGAGCACTGCGCCGCTCAGTATCTCGCAGACGCCGTCGCCATTGATATCGCCGGTGGAAGCGATCGACGACTGCTCTTCTTCCACGGTTCCTTTCTCTGAATTCCAGGCAACCGATCCATCCGCACCCGAGTAGCAGATCAGCTGCAAGTCGAACCAATCGAGCGCGACCTCGAGGATGTCGTCGATTCCATCCGCGGTAAGATCGCCGCCGTTGTACAGCTGGCGGCAATAGGCCTCTTCGAAGAACTTATCTGTGTCTCGGCTGGGCTCGATCACGATCGAGCGCCGTTGTTCGAGCTTCGGCCCGCTGTAGACAAGAATTTGCGACGAACGCGCATTTTCGTCGGGCAGCGCCATGACCAAGTCGCGCTTGCCGTCCTTGTCCATGTGGGCGGCGATGGCAGACGACCAGCGTCCGTAGTTCATGAATTTCGCCGGCAGGGCGAGTCGGCGCAGTTCCTTGCCGTTGATTCCCGAGCTGAAGCCGACGTCGCGGTCGAGACGTTTCGGAGCGTGAAGCACGTCCCAGAATCCATCTCCATCGATATCGATCGAGAGCAATCTTGCGCCCTGCATTTGCGGCGAATCCTCGATCACCTTGCCGGTTCGGCTAGAGATAGTCTGGTTCGCAACTACCTCGCAGAGCCCATCGCCGTCGAGGTCGTTCTGAACACCGCGGATCTTCTCGCCGGGAATCGAGAGTGTGGCAGTTCCCGTGGCCGGATCGAATACGCCGAACAGATCGACACCGAGCATGGCGCTTTTCGATTTCGGGTTCAGTCGCAGCGCGTGGATCGACTTCCCGAAGAAGGAGCCGTCTTCCGGTCCATACAGGACACGCAGCACCTTTTGACTCTTCACGCCGACGATCAGGACCGCGCCCGGCCGCCCCTTCTCGGCCCAAGCCACTGGCGCGCCGATAGCAACGTCCTCTTCGCCGTCACCATCGACATCGCCGAGCGCCGCGATCGAAATGCCGAAGAGCGTGGCTTCTGGGTCGAGCGTAACGCGGCTGCCGAGCGGCGCTTCCTTGAGCTTCGGTTCCTGCGGAGATTGCAGGATGAGTGCGAGTCCCGACGCCCCGGCGAGCGAGAGGAACACTCCGCAGATCGACGCTCGTTGAAATCCAAACAATTCATTCATCGCCACACCCTCACTCTACCTCACGGCCCTGATTCCACGAGCACGATGTGCAGACCCTTCGTCGCCGATTTCGCGATGCTGACTTCAGCGCTGTTCATTTCGAGCCAGCCCTTCCCGCCGAGGAACCAGCCCGCCGCTTTGAGCGAACGAACCGACAGCACGATGCGCAGGATTTTGGCCGTGTCCGACTGCACGAGACGAATCCGCGGTCCCGTTCCGAACGTGAACACATCCGCCGACTCGGCCTTCGGTGAGTCGAGCAGCTTGCGCCACTCGCGGCGCGCCGCCTCGAGGTCCGGCGCTCCGATCACGATCTCTTCCAATGAGCGCACGCCCAACGGACCGCCTTGCTGGCGAGCAAGTTCTTCGCTCGCAGCGCGGCTGCTTTTCGCGCTCACCTCTCGGTTCGAGTAGTCGCAGACGAAGGCCACGTTCACCGACACGCCCGACAGGCCTGTATTGATCCAACCGAAAGGTTGGCCCGAAGCGTCCTTGAGCAGGTTCTCTTCCGGCGCGTCGTGCGCGATTGCGCGACGCTCGAGTTCAGGCAACATGACATCCGTGTGGCCGACCGGCTCGAAGGCGAGGTACGCAAATTCCGTCGGCGGAACTTGGCCTTCGGCGGCCGGCTCCGCCACGAATTCGAAGGCCACGTTGCCCAGTTGAACGGCACCGCTGGAGAAATCGCCATAGCTCTTGAACGGCCAGGCTTGCGCGATGCCGAGCGAGTCCCTGAAGAAAAGAAACAGCGCCTGTGCATCCGGCGATGTCGCGAAGAAGTGATCGACCTTCGCGATCACGGGCGCGCGCGTCGCTGCACCGATAGTGGAAGCGGTATCCGGCTTCGCCGCTGTCGCACAAGCGCCGAGCGCACCAGCGAAGCTGAGCACAAAGGCCGAAACGGCCTGGGCGGGACGCAACGCATTCGAGTCTTGGTACCTCATTCGCAGGATCAGACACGAACTCCCGCGCTGTCGCCTGCCGTTTCTCAATTTCCTGTCCGGCTGGCCGAGCTGCGGGTATCTGACTCCGACACTTGCAGTTAGAATGAAACTCCCACGCCTACGATTGCCGCAAGGTGCCTTGCGGATCACGGGCCGCTGTGAGTTGGACTCCACCCCCCACGGGAATCCAAAGGGCGACCCCATGAGACTGAATTCCGCGCTGCGAGCGATCGTCGCTCTGTCATTGCCCGTTTCCGCCTCCCTCGCAATCGACGCGACAGCCTTCGCCGGCACCTGGACTCGCCTGGCCCACAACGCGCCCAGCGGCGTGAACCTGATGCTCTTGCTGCCGGATGGCACGGTGATGGCGGCCAAGAACAATGGCTCGACCATCGGCAACGGCTGGTATCGGCTGACACCGGATATCCACGGCAGCTATGTGAACGGCACGTGGACGACGCTCGCTTCCGCGCACGACACGCGGCTCTACTACCCGAGCCAGGTGCTGCGCGACGGGCGCGTTTTCGTCGCCGGCGGCGAGTACGGAAGCGGCGGCCCCAAGTCGGAGGTCTACGATCCGCTGACGAACGTCTGGACGCAGACGAATCCTCCTGGAGCGCTCTGGAACCTGGGCAGCGACAATTTCTACGACTGCAACAGCGAGATGCTGCCCGATGGACAGGTGCTGCTGATGCCTGTCTTCCCGCATGTCAGCGCTGTTCCGTTGCGCTACAACCCCGCGACGAACCTCTGGTCCAACGCAGGACCGCTGTTCCGCGGCGGGTATCAGGACGAAGCCAGTTGGGTGAAGCTCGCGGACGACAGCATCCTGACGATCGATCCATTCGGCACGTTCTCGGAGCGCTACATCCCGGCGACGAACAGTTGGGTCGACGACGGAGTCGTTCCCGTCTCGCTGTATGACCCGTTCGGATTCGAATTGGGCGGAGCGATGCTGCTGCCGAGCGGCAATGCGTTTTTCCTGGGATCGACGGGACATACCGCACTCTATGCGCCGAGCGGCACGACGAGCCCGGGCGTCTGGAGCGCGGGCCCGGACATCCCTTCGGGCAAGGGCACGCCCGACGCGCCGGCGGCAGTGCTGGTCACAGGGAACGTGCTGTGCGCCGTGAGCCCGATTCCGACCGCCGGAAATCACTTTCCTCCGCCGACGACGTTCTACGAGTACGACCCGGTCGCGAACGCTTTCATCTCGGTCAATTCGCCCACCGGCACATCAGAGAACAACCCGACCTTCGTCACCGCGATGCTGTGCCTGCCCGACGGCAACGTGCTCTATTCGCATTTCGGAGCGGATCTTTACGTGTACACGCCGACAGGCACGCCGCTCCCCGCGGGCAAACCGGTGATCGGCACGATCACTCCGAACATCGACGGCTCCTATCACCTGATCGGAACGGGATTGAACGGACTTTCCGCGGGCGCGACCTACGGCGACGACCTGCAGATGAATTCGAACTATCCGCTGGTGCGCCTGAGCAGCGGAACGAATGTCTATTACCTGCGGACGTACGACTGGAGCTCCACCGGCGTCATGACCGGAGCCCTGCCGGTGAGCAGCGAGTTTCGCGTGCCGGCAAGCGTGCCCGGGGGCACGTACTCGCTCGAAGTCGTGGCCAACGGGATCGCCTCCGATCCGCTTCCTTTCGTGCACTTCGTCTGCCCGACGCCGACTGTTTATTGCTCGCCGAAGTTCACGTCGAATTTCTGTCTGCCGAACATCCGGGGCAACGGCATGTCCAGCGCAACCGCGAACTCAGGCTTCACCGTGTTCGCCGATGATGTCATCAACAACAAGCCGGGAATCCTGCTCTACACCGACGGCGGCCGCGCGAGCATTCCGTTCCAGGGCGGATCGCTCTGCGTCGGCAGTCCGACTCGTCGCTCCGTCGGGCTGAACTCAGGCGGCGCCCCCGCGGGCCAGGACTGCAGCGGCATCTATTCGATCGACACCAACGCCTTCGCACAGGGGATGCTCGGCGGGAATCCCGCAGCGTTCCTGCTGACGCCCGGGACGATCGTCGACGCGCAGTTCTGGGGTCGCGACCCGGGTTTTTCGCCGCCGAACAACACGCAACTCTCGGGTGGCCTCGAGTTCACGGTCTGTCCGTAGCCGCGTACGGAGTCAGGTACTTTCCCACCCTACCTTTCGACGACATCCGCGCGCATGCGCGCGGATGTCGTCGAAAGGTAGGGTGGGAAAGT
>JAYUUV010000317.1:0-12611 GCA_043754695.1 Planctomycetota bacterium | reverse complement strand
CCAGATAGCCGTAGTGCGCGTGGATGTCGCCGATGACAGCGAGGCGGACGTCCGCGCGCGAATCGAGGGCCATGGGCATCGATTCTGCATCCGAATCATTCCAAGCGCAGCTCAGTTGTCCCGATCTCCTTTCCGCTCAGGTTGAGCAGCTTGCGGCCGCCGCCGAGGCGGCCGATTTCGTAGTCGCCGGGCAGCAGTCCGAAGATTTCGAAGCTGCCCTGTTCATCGGTCGAGATCGAAAGTCCTTCCGCCACGGCGCGCACCCAGGTGGCGTCGGCTCCCGACGGCGTCACGATCACGCTCAGGCGAGCCCCTGCAACACCATCGATCCAAGCCTGCCCGTGGACCCGCGGAAAGCGCACGTCGAATTCGATTGCCTGGACCGTGGCCGACGACGGGTTCGCATCGAGTTCGCGCATGGCGACGAAGCCGCGGCTCGAGTCGGCGCTGGATCCGCCGATATAGAGCCGCGCCTTGGGGCGTTGAGCTCCATGAAACTCAAACTGCCCGTCGAGGTCGATCACGGCAAATTGATTCGGCGAAGACTCGCCCTCGACCCACAGGGCTGCGCGCATCGTATTGAATTCGACATCGGGAGGCAGCAGTACGCGGCCCTTGCACGTGGCCGGCACAGGATCCACGCCATAGCGCAATTCAATGTCGCTGACTTCGCCTTCGCGAACATCCAGACTCTGAACGGCGACTTCGGCGCAGACGCTCTGGCCGGCGGACTGTGGCTCGAGGACCTGAAGCGCGACGCGCACGCGTCCTGGCGCAAGTCCACCCAGCTCGAAGCTCTGCCGTTCATCGAGCGCGAGCACCGTGGTAGTTCCCGAACCGGTGACGAGCACGCCGTTCAACACGCCTGCCGCAAGCATTTCATCGGAAGTCACGACCCGGCCGCGCAGACTCGCGCGACGCTTCAGTTGCATCGTGACACCCGGCCGGCAAGGCACGGGATCGCTCAAGGCCAGTCCGTGGGACGGGCAGAAGGCGGCGAGTTGCACCAAGTCAGGACCGCGCAGATCGAGTTCGAATCCGCCCTGCTCGTCGCTCGTGGCCACAAGTTCGCACACCGGCTCGACGCCCTGCAGCGTGTTCCCGAAGACCCACAAGTCACCAAGCTGCGTACCGAGCGGGACCGCGGTCACGCGCACATCCTTCAACGGTAGCTGCGTGCCTGCTTCGACGATGCGCCCGCCCAGGGCAAGTCCGGTTGGCTTCGAAGGCGTGAGTCCTACGTCGCCCAGTTCGATCCCGACCAGGCCGTCGTATTCGATCCAGGGCGTGGTGAAAGGCAGATAGCCCGGGGCTTCGATACGAACGGCGCTCGAACGACCCAAGAATCCGCCGCAGCCGATCGAGAAGCGGCCGCCCTGCAGCGGAATCTCGCGCGGGCCGAACTCGCCCTCGAAGGGCGAACCACCGAGTTCACCGCGCACGCTCCAAGAAAATTTCGCAACTTCCAGCGCGAGCCCCGTCTGCAGATCGAGCACGCGCCCGGTCCAAGGTCCTGAGGATTCGATTGGAAGTTCGACCTGATACGCGCAGAGCTTCGCGTCGAACTCGAAGTGCGCCGACGGCGAAGTCCAGTTGCTTTCTCCAGTGCGCAGGACGTAGCGGCCGGGCGAGAAATTGCGCAGGCTCAAGGTATCTCGAATCGACAGCTCGAGTGGCGCCCCGCCGGCTTCGTCCTCGAGCAGGATCGTCAGCCGAGAGATCGGAGTGCACGAGCTCTGCAGGTGAATGGCGAGTTCACCCGACTTTCCAGCGGCGGCGGATCGTGCGGTCGCAACGGGTGGCAGCGCGCCGACCGGCAGCCCTGGACGATCGTCCGCGGAAGCTTGGCTGTCGACGCCAATTTCCAAGTCGTTGCGAGTCTCGGGTTCGACCGCGAGCGCAAGTAGCCATCCGAGGCAGGCCAGCAACACGAAACACAACAGGCCGGTTTTCATGTGGCGCGACATCGATGCACAAAAGGGGAATGGGCCCAAGGCACGCAGATGCCTCGATCAGAAGATCTGGCGCGCACGCCTGCGACCGTGCGCGATGATTCCGCCACGCTGCCCGCGCGCCCTGACCAAGGCGCGCGCGGGCGACGCTTCCCGCGCAGCCTTAGCAGTACGGATTGTCGCCGTACTTGGTGTTGGCACCGGTGGCCTTGCACTGCCACAGCCCGAAGAAGCTTCCACGCGTGCAGGTGTAGTGGTACTCCATCCAGATGCAGCTGCCCGGCGCAACCGATGGCGCCGTGACACACGCAGACGTGCTCTGCCCGGTGCTGAAGCTGCCCACCGGTGCGCCACCGACCGCGACGTTGACCGTCGACGAATGGCAGAGCGTGATGCTCATCGCCGTGGGCGCCTCGCAATCGACGCACATCAGCGGCCCCTGACCGACACCCTGCACGGAGATGGTGCTCTGTTGCGGCTGTAGATCAGCGCGGGCTGCGCGAGCGAACGAATTGGCCGAGGCCACGAGCAACACTGCGCCCAGGGCGCCTAGGATCTTCATATTCACGGGAAACTCCTTGTTGGGTTCCGCTGTCCGGCGACTTTGAGAACCCGTACGTGAGACTGCGAGACCAGGAAAATGCGGCGCGCAGGCGGCACCACAACAACAACGACTCGCCTCGCGGCTGCTCGCGGCCAAAATTCTCGAAAATCGTGCGCAAGACTTTTGCTGCCGTGAGCGCCGGCAATCCGCTATGTTCGCGCGCCAACGACGCCCGAAGTCGGACTCACGATGAAGAAGCTGCGCGTACTCGTCCTCATGCACGAGGATCTCGTGCCCCCGCCGTCGATCGAGGGCCTGAGCGAAAAAGAGTTCCAGCCCTTTCGCACCGAATGGCACGTGATCGAGGGCCTGCGCACGCTCGGCCACGAGGTCAGCCGGATCGGCGTGCACGACGATTTGCGTCCCCTGCGCGAAGCGATCGAGACAGTCCAGCCGCACGTGGTCTTCAATGTGCTCGAGGAATTCCACGGTGTGACCATGTACGGACAGGCCGTGATCAGTTTCATCGAACTGCTGCGCTCGCCCTACACGGGCGCAAATCCGCGCGGGCTGATGCTGGCGCACGACAAGGTGCTGACGAAAAAGATCCTCTCTTACCAGCGCCTGCCGATCCCGCGCTTCGCGGTATTTCCACTGGGGAAAAAAGCGCGTCTCGGCCGGCGTCTTGGCTTGCCGCTGCTCGTGAAATCAACCTTCGAGAGCGCCTCGCTCGGCATTTCGCAGGCCTCGATCGTGCGCTCCGAAGAAAAACTGGTCGAACGAGTCGCCTTCATGCACGAGACCTACGGCACGGACGTCATGGCCGAGGAATACATCGAAGGCCGCGAGCTCTACCTCGGCGTGATCGGCAACTCGCGCCTGGAAACATTCCCCTTGTGGGAGCTGCGCTTCACCGACTGGGATCCTGACGTGCCGCGCATCGCCACAGCCCGGGTGAAATGGGACACAGAATTCCAGCGCCGCCACGGGATCGTCAGCGGTTCCGCGCAGGATTTGCCGAGCGGCGTGGAACGCGAAATCCAGCGCGTGACCAAGCTCGCCTATCACGCGCTCGGCTTGTCGGGCTACGCGCGAGCGGATTGGCGCCTCTCGCCCGACGGCAAGGTGCACCTGCTCGAGATCAACGCCAATCCCGATCTGTGCATCGACGAGGACTTCGCCGCGTCGGCGCGCGCGGCCGGTATCGAATACGACAGCCTGCTGCAACGCATCCTGAACCTCGGCATGAGCTATCGGCCGGCCTGGAAGCGCGCGGAGGAATGATCGACTACGGACAGAAGCTGACCGAAACCGCGTTGCTGAGCGTCATGCCCGTTCCATCGGGATGTCCCGGATCGCGCTGCCAGAGCTGATACCAGCGCGTGGTTCCGCCCATCGCAGGTAGCACGGCAATCGCAAAGCTGCTCGAACCCGCCGGACTCGCCAGCTGCGCAGGCAAGCGCGTGATCGGCGGAGCCACGCATAGGATGCCACCGCCGAAGGGCAGCGTGCCCGAACCGCTCTTGCTGTAGAGCAGAATCCCGACCTTGTTGGGCACCGCTTGCGTCGCGCGCACGCTCACCGATCCCTGCGACACGCTCGGGACGCCGACCACATCCAAGTGCGGCACGAGTCCGTTCGAACTCAGCTTTCCCTGACAGTAGTTTTCCCAACTGCAAGTCGGCGGAATGCGCCGCCAAATAGCCGTGGTCGGGTAGTAGCTGGTGATGAAACCTGAGTCCGCGCCGTCGAAGCTGCTTCCGTAGCAGTCGCTGCCCGCGATGCCCGCCGGCGCGAGCGGAGTCCAGCTGGCGCCTGCATCGAGCGTGCGCGCCACGAAACCGCCGCTGCCCGCGATCCACGCGACGGTGGGACTGAGCGCTTCGACGCTCCACAGGGCTGCACTCGTCGTGCCTGAATTCTGCGCGCTCCAGCTCGAGCCGCCGTCCTGCGTGAACAGGATCGCGCCGTTGTCGCCGACGGCCCAACCATTCAGGGAATCGGCAAAGGCCACGTCGCGGAAGACCGTCGTGGGTGCGAGCAGGTGTGTCCAGGTCTGGCCGCCGTCGCTGGTCTTCATGAAGTCGTAGCCGACTGCCCAACCCTCATTCGCGTTGATGAAGTCCGCGCCGAAAAAACCGGAAAGCGGCGTCGTGTTCAGCGTGCTCCAGCCCACTCCGCCGTTGGTGGTGCGCCAAAGCCCGTTGTCCGCGCAAGCCACGGCGATGTTCGGCGCGACCGCGTCTACATCCCAGAAGTCGTACATGCCCGTCCAATAGGTCGGCTGCCAAGTCAATCCACCGTCGTTGGTGCGCGCCGTCGTCGGGTAGAAGCCCGTGCGCTCGCCCACGGCGTAGCCGGACAGATCGTCGAAGAAATCGATGGCGCGGTAGCTTGTCTGCGGCAGCCCCGCGGGGACTTCGGTCCAGCTCGCGCCGTCGTCCGTGGAGCGCAAGATGACGCTGCCCGTCATCGCGGCCCAGACATTCGAGCCGCGTCGCACGATGTCGAAGGCTAGTCGAGTTGTCGGCGGCGTCCCACCGGCGACTTGCGTCCAGTTCAAGCCGCCGTCAGTGGTGCGGAAAATGTGACCGTCGACGCCGACCGCGAGGCCGGAGAAAAGGTCGCCCATCGAAACATCGAAAAGCGGAATTCCCGCGCTGGTGAAGGGTGCCGTCCAGCTCTGGCCGGCGTTGCTCGAAGTCGTGATCACTCCCGGCGTGCCCGTGGCCCACAGCCAGTTGCCGCCGAGCACGGAAATTCGCTCGGCCCGGGCGCCGCCGGGCAGAGCTGCGGTCTGCCAGCTCGCGCCTCCATCGATCGTGCGCAGCACCTGGTCGCCCGCGGCGATCCAGCCATGCAGCGCATCGGAATAGAAGACGTCGCTGAAGTGAGCCGCGCTCGGCACTGTGACTTGGCTCCAATTCACGCCGCCGTCGCTGCTCTTGAAATGCAGTCCGCTGTCGCCGACCAGCCAACCGTTGCTCGCATCGATGAATTGCACAGCGCGCAGCGTGAGCCCGACTCCTGGAAGTGCGCTGCCTTGCCAACTCGCGCCGGCGTCGCTGGTGCGCAGCACGCGACCGACCGTCCCGACCGCCCAGCCCGCGCTCGGAGTGGCGAAGAAAACGTCCTGTAGTCCCGCGTCGCTCTGCACGAGCGACCAACTCTGGCCCGAGTCGGTGCTGCGCTGGATGCAGTCGCCGACGGCGCAGATCAGCGCGCCCTTCGCAACGATCGAGGTCAACCCGGCGCTGGTGAGCTGCGTCGTGGTCCAGAAGACTCCGCCGTTGCTCGTGTGCATCACCGAACCGTCTGCGCCCGCGACCCAACCGTCGAGGGCGGAACCCATCGACACATCGGTCAGCGACGCGGCTCCCTGCGGCCAGCTGCGCTCCCACTGACCGCCCTGGGCGAAGAGCGGTGAACTAGCAACAGTAAGTAGAAGTGCCGAGCGAAGTGCGTAGCGCATGGAAAATCGTGGGGTTTGGTGACGAGCGTGAGGCGCGCGGCCTATGGCAAGTGGCGTGCCTGCACTTCGGGGGACTCTTGAGTTCGATCGGGGCGATGGGGCGCGGCGCAGGCGTCCAAACAATGGACTTGGAGCACGATTTTCGTCGCGCGCGGGCCCCGCAGACTTGCGGCATGGAGTTTGCCCGCGCATCGGCTACTCGCTGGTTCACCACAATCATGAAGCACTTCATCCTCGCCGCCGCATTCCTTGGCTCACTCTGTAGCCCCGCTCGCGCGCAATTTCCTACCTCCGCTGCATTGCCAGGCGACTTGAACGTCGGCTCGTCGGCGGGCGCGCAAGAGCAGCCATCGATCGCCTTCGGCGGCAATCACTACCTCGCGGTCTGGGAGGACGGACGCAGCGCGCTCGCCGGAGTTGTCGACCAGCCCGATGGCTTCCATCCCAACCGCGACGTCTACGCCACGCTGCTCGACGCGAGCGGAGCGTTGACCCAGAGCGTGCCCTTGGTCGTCGATCAATCGCCTTGGGATCAGCTTCACACGCGCGTGGCTTGGAACGGAACGAACTACCTCGTCGTCTGGGAAACGACACGGCCGACGCAGTCCTTTCACACGCAGGGAATCTACGCGGCTCGCGTGGATCCGTCGGGCCAAGTGCTCGACCAGCCGCCGATCGTGATCGACGACGAGGACGGCTTTGACGAGCGCTTCCCCGAAGTGACCAGCAACGGAAATGGCTGGTTGGTGACTTGGACGGATTCCTCGACGGCCACAGGTGCCGGGCTCGGCGGCGCGCTCGTCGACAACAGCGGTCTTGTATTGATCAGGCGCACGCTCGTGGGCACGGCCAGTCCGCTGCCGACCAACTATCAACTGGCGTTTTCCGGCGGACGCTTCGGCGTGATCTTCGAACGCAACTACAACTCAGGTGTTGCTGTGCGGTTTTTCGACAACGCCCTGCAGCAGATCGGCAATGAAGTCTCCATCGCGGCCGGCAACCGACCGGCGATCGCGGGAAATGGCGCGGACTTCTTCGTCGCTTGGCGAGCTGGAGGCATCCTTGGAACGCCGATGTCCGCTTTCGGCGCACTGACGGTGCCGGGCGGCGCGTCGCTCAACAGCACGGTCGGTGATCCGCGCGTCGCGGTCGCCTGGGACGGCAGTCAGTGGATTGCCGGCGTGACGAACTACGGCGCCGTCTACGTCTCACAGATCGATGCGGCGGGCGTACTCTCCGCGGGCAGTCCGTACACGCTGACCAGCGGCAATTTCTACGCGAACGATGCCGTCATGGCGAATGGCAACGGCCGAGCGCTGCTCGCCTGGTCGCACGGTGTCAACGTGTCACCGATCGTCATCGATCCCTTCGACATCTACGCGGCGGCGATCGTCCCAGGTGGCACGGCGGTCCCCTATCCGATCACCGTTTCCGCGCCGGCGCAGGTCTATCCCGCGCTCGCGGGAGATGCGGCGAACGGTTACCTGATCGCGTTCCAGAGTCGCTCGACCGCGCAGGTGGAGATCCTGGCGCAACGCGTCGGAATCAACGGCGTGCCGATCGACACTCAACCGCTGCTGCTCTATAGCGGCGCATCGACCATCAACGGCTTGATGGATGTTGCCTTCGACGGCGCGCAGTGGCTGGTGGTCTGGAGCGAGACCATTCCCGGTGGACCGCCCTACTTGATCAAGACTTTCGCGCGGCGTGTGAAGGCGGACGGTTCGCTGCCGGATCCCGCGCCGATCGACCTGTTGCGCGGCGATCGAGCCGTGGTTGCGGCACTGAACGGCGAGTTCCTGGTGGCCACGCACTTTCACCTGCCGCCGATCCAGTCCAACGAGATCTTCCACTACAAACGCGTTCGTGGCGCGGATGGCGCCGTGCTCGACGCCAACGAAGTCCTGATCGTCGGCGGCAGCGGCACCAGCGATCTGATCGCGTTCGACGATCGCTGGCTGTTCGTGTGGGGCAATGTCGGCGGTGTGCTGATCCAGAGCAACGGCGCGGTGCAGACTCCGTTCGTCGCTGCCAATTCCGGAAACGGCAGCACGGGTGTGGTCCATCCCAACCTCGCCCGCAACGGCGACGAAGCGCTGCTGACCTGGGAATACAATGCCTCCTTGTCGTGGAATTCGGATCTGCGCTCACGGCGGATCAAGAAGGACGGCACGCTGCTCGATTCCGCGACCGGCGCATCCGTGTCGAGCGCGAACAACGCACAGTTCCTGCCCAGGGCGGCCTGGTTCGGGAGCAAGTACCTGGTCAGCTTCACGGACTATCGCGATCACCTCAATATCGAGCCGGGCATCGGCGACGTGTACGCCGTGCGCGTCTCGAGTACCAACCAGGTGCTCGACAACCCGGCGCTGCCCGCGCAGAACCGTTGGCCCGCGGCAGAGGGTCGCACGGCGATCGACGGCGCGAACGGTCGCGCGTTGCTGGTCAGCAGTGTGCTCGACGAAGCCTTCGGCACATGGCGCATTCACCTGCAGGTCTACTCCGAGCCCGGGCCGCCGGTCGTGTACTGCACTCCGAAGGTAAACTCGATCGGCTGCACGCCGGCGATCGGATCGACGGGCACTCCGAGCACCACGGCGACCAGCGGCTTCGTCGTGAATTGCGCGAATGTGCGCAATCAGAAAGTTGGGCTGCTGCTCTACAGCTTGAACGGCCGGGACAGCATTCCGTTCCAAGGCGGAACCCTGTGCCTGCGAACTCCGCTGCGGCGCAGTGTCGGAGTCAACTCTGGCGGCACGTCGCTGCCCACGGCGGACTGCACGGGTGTTTACCAGCTCGACATGAACGCGTTTGCACACGGACTGCTGGGCGGCAACCCCGACCCGGCGCTGTTGATCGCCGGCCGGATCGTCGACGCGCAATGGTGGGGCCGCGATCCCGGTTTCCCCGCGCCCAACAACTCGACGCTATCCGCGGGGATCGAGTACGGGCTCTAGTTCGCTGGCAGGCTTCAACAGCCCGCGACGTTCACGGTCCAAGCTCGAAGCTCAGTGCATCGGTCAAATTGGCCTGCCCGGGAACCCCAGGATCACGCGACCAGTACTGCGCGTAGACCTGGGCTCCTAGGACCAGCTGTGAACGGCTGCCGTTCTGCACGAGTGGATTGAAATCGAAGTTCAATTGCCCACTGCAATCGCGCCCGGGCGGCGGTGTGCCGGCCGAATTCGTCGCGCCCGCTCGCTTGATCGGCGCCCCGACGCACAGCCGGCCACCATTCAACGGCGTGTTCGCGGCGCTGAAGCCATAGAAGAGAAGTCCTGGCTTGGCATTCAACACATTACTCGCGCGGAGCGTGAAGCTCGACTTGCTGCTCAGGCTCGCGCCTCCAAGCCAGGAAATCGTCGGCGTGCAGCCCAGCGAATTGGGTTGCGCCACGCAGTATGCGGTAGGCGCCGATGTCGCTTCGAATTCGCGCACGAACGTGTCCAAGCTATCGTTCCGATCCGCGGCCACCAGATTCGTCGCGTAACTCTCCCAAGCGAGCAGCTTTCCGTCCGCGGAGATCGCCGGATAGCTGCTGGCCAGATCGCCGCGGCCACCCGATGAATCCGTGCTCCACAACGCGGTCTCGCCGCTGACGAAGTCATGGACGAAAACGTCGGCGACGCCGTTGGAGTCATTCACGACGAGTTCGGCCGCCGCGCTCGAAAAGGCAACGTAGCGGCCGCCGCCCCAGACGACGGGATAAGTGGAGTGGCCGCTGGATTCACCACCCGCGGAATCGACACTGGCACGACGCGTCGTGCCTAGCCGGCGATCGTGCAGGAATGCGTCAGCGACGCCGTTCGTGTCGCCGGGGACGAGGTTCGTCGCGTAACTGGGGAAGACGACGAAGCGCCCGTCGCTGGAAACGGCCGTGTAGTGATAGCCGGTCGTGTGCACGTAGCCGCTGTGGCCATCGCCCTCGGCTCCGCCGCTGGAAACGCTGACTCGCTCCGTCAGACCGCGCGCTAGATCGCGCACGAAGACGTCCTCCAGCCCGTTGGTGTCGCCGGGCACGAGGTTGGTCGAGCGGCTGGCGAAAACCACGATCTGTCCGTTGCCCGAGATCGAAGGCGCGCTGCACAGCCCGTCGCCCTGGAGTCCGGCCGAATCGACGCTGACGAGTTGCGTCGTCGCGAGCAAACGGTCCCGCACGAAAATGTCCACGTTGGAGTTGATGTCGCCAACCACCAGATTGTCCGCATTGCTCGTGAATGCGACGAAACGCCCATCGGCGGAAATCGACACTCCGCGGCTCGAAGAATTCGCTTCCGATCCATCGGAGGCGACGCTGACGCGCTCGGTGATGCCCAGGCTCTGATCGCGCACGAAGATATCGCCCGAACCGTTGTTGTCGCCCGCCACCAGGTTGTCGCCGTGGCTGTAAAACGCGACGAATCGGCCGGAGTGATCGATCACTGGATAGAGACTGTGCGAATTCGACTCGACACCGCTGGAGGACACGCTGGCACGCACGATGGCGCCGCTGAGCAGGTCTTTGACGAAGACATCAGGTTCGCCATTGTTGTCTCCGGCGACGAGATTCGTAGCGCTGCTCGTGAAGACGAGGTAGCGACCGTCGCCGGAGAGCGCGGCTCGGCCGCTGTTCCCATTGCCTTCCTTCCCTTGGGCGTCGAGGCTCACGCGACTGGTCTGTGCCTCTGCAACGGCGGCGAGTGAGAGCAGGGCTGCGAGTGGAAGTCGATGAAGCATGGGATTTTGTCCTGAGAATTTGCGGCCTGGTTTCGAACTCAAAGCCCGAGCGTGAATTCGAGCGCGTTCGAAAGCGTGGAATTGTTCGGCGCAGCGAAGCCGGGATCGCGGCCCCACCATTGACAGCTGACCCGAACTCCGGGTTGGCGCAGCGCGGGCGAAGGATTGCCGCCAAGTGCGCCGGCAGCGAAAGCGTTGAAGTCGAGGGCGAAGACTCCGGAGCAATCCTGCAGCGGCGCCGGTTGACCGGCGGAGTTCAGCGCGATCGTGCGCTTGAGCGGCGCGTGCACGCACAGCGTCCCGCCTTGGAACGAAACGGCGCTGCCGCCCAGCGTCCCATAGAGCAGCAGTCCTGGTTTGTTGTTGCGCACGTTCGTGGCGCGCACGTCGAAGCCGACAACCGCGCTGGCGCTGGCTCGGCCCGAGTGCGTGATCGCCGGAAGACAACCCAAGGAATTCAATTTCGCCGTGCAATACGAGCTTGGAATCGCGACCGGATAGGACACGAGTCGCGCGCTGCCCGAAGATGTGCCGTGGTTGTCGTCGAAGACCGCGCCGGCCATCAGCTCCGCGAAACCATCCCCATTGACGTCCCCGGCTGCGCAGACTGAAGCACCCAGTCGATCGCCGGCACTGTCGCCGGCAACCGTCATCAACAGCGCGCCGTCGCGACCGGAGAACACTCGCACGCTGCCGGAGTCGACGCCGCCCTCGTCGCTGACCCAGGCGCTCGCGATCAAATCGGGCACGCCGTCGAAATTGAAGTCGTCGCCTCCGTCGACGGCAAAACCGAGTTCGTCGCCCGCGGAATTGCCGGGAATATCGAGCAGCAGGGCGCCGGTCGCCGAGGAAAAAACACGCAGCGCTCCCGCATACACAGCCCCGATTCCGCCGGCGTTGTAGGCGCCCGCGATCACGTCCGAAATTCCGTCGCCGTCGATGTCACCTGCGTGGCTGACCGAGAGTCCGAACTCTTCCCCTGCCGCGACGCCGCGCCACTCGCGCAGCACTCCCCCCGTGGCCCCGGAGAAAAGGCGCACGAGACCGGCGTCAACGGCAAAGGCATCGCTTCCCCAAGCGCCGGCGAGGATGTCCGCACGCCCGTCGGCGTCGATGTCGCCCATCGCGGCCACTGACCAGCCGAGATGATCGTCGGGCGCGTCGCCGAGCACGAACAGGATGCGCGAACCGTCGCGGCCCGAAAAGACACTGACGCTGCCGGAGTCGATGCCTTGATCGTCGTCGTGGGGCGCGCCGACGACGATGTCCGGCCAACCGTCGCCGTTGACGTCGCCCGCGCCGCGCACAGAGCGGCCAAAGTCCTCCTGCGGCGAATTCCCGTTGAACGTGAACAGCGTCGCGCCGTTGCGGCCAGAGATGACCCGCGCGCTCCCGGAATTGGTGCCGTTGTTGCCGTCGTGATCGGCCCCGACGACGACGTCCGGCCAACCATCGAGGTCGATGTCCCCTGCCGCACTGACACAGAATCCGAAATGATCGCCGGGTGAATCGCCGAGATATGTGGCCAGCGTCGAGCCATCCCGGCCCGAGAAAACGCGCGCCTTGCCGGCGTCGATCCCCGCATCGCCCGCGCGCCACGCGCCAACGATCAGGTCTTGGACACCATCGCGATCCATGTCGCCCGCGACAGCGACGGAACAGCCGAGCTGCTCACCGGCCGTGTCGCCGTCGAAGGAATAGAGGGTCGTCTGAGCCCGCGCGCTCGTTCCAAGCAGGCACGCGACGAGCAGCGCAGTGGCGCTGCTGGCCGTCAATCGCAAGGCGGACAAGTGGGGGCTGCTTTCCATCGCGTGCACGGTGAAGACGCTGGGTCCGGTCCGGGCCCCAGTCGTGACACATCCACTTGCCGCGCGCCCGTGAAACGTGACGAAGATCGGTGTCAGACACCCAACCAGCCGACCTTTTA
>JAYUUV010000316.1:0-3704 GCA_043754695.1 Planctomycetota bacterium | reverse complement strand
TGTCGCCGTAGGAGATAGGGCTCGCTGCATCCGCGCCGATCGCGTCGCGCAACTCGAGCGCCTTGTCGGCGACGATCGCAATGTCGAGGTTCTCGACCTGCAGGTACTTCTTGACCGCGGCGTTGACCTCCTCGAACGTGATCTCTTTCATCATTTTTTTGAACATCGCCAGCTGGCCCTCCTGCATGCCGAAGTAGCGATCGTCGAGCGCGTAACCGAGTCGATCCGCCGTGGTCTCGGCGTAGTGCAGCGAGTAGCCCGTCAGGAACGAGCGCGTCTCCTCGAACTGCTTTTGCGTCAGGCCGTTCTTGGCCAGCAACTCCACCTCGCGCAGCGCGGCGCGCAGGGCAAACAAGGCCTGATCGCGCGGCACGGGCCGGATCCAGACCTCGAACATCTGCGCGCGACGGCCCACGCCGGTCGGCGGTTTCGTGCGCTGACCGCCACCGGGGTAAGCCTCGATATAGGAGTAGTCGCCGTAGTTCATGCCGCGCGCTTCGCGAATCACCTGATAGAGATGCGACGAACTGTTGCGGTGCTCGCCAAGCCAGGAGTTGGCGATCCACAGCGCATAGAATTCGCGCGTGCCGCGCTTGACGGAAATCGGATAGCCGAAGCTGATCGCGGCCGAGGGACCGGGCTTGTCGACGATCACGACGGTGCGTCCCTTGAGCTCCCCTGGCGCCGGAGCGGGTGTCGGAGCCGGCGTGCCCGAATTCAGGCGTGCAAGATCGCCGGCCATCGTCGCCGGCAGCCATTCGGGGTAGGCGCCCGCGAGTCCGAGCACCAGATTCTCGCGCGTGTAATGCGCGGCCCAGAAGCTCTTGACGTCCTCGAGAGTGATCGACTTCAGCGCTTCGACGGTACCTTCGGTCAAGTGCGCGTAGCGCGTGTTCTGGAAGACGGTCGCGAGCAACGTAGCCTTGCCGAGTTCCTCGTCCGACGAAAAGCGCAGCGAATTCTCGATGTTGCTGATCGCATTGTCGCGCAGGCGCTCGAAGTCGTCCTGACGGAAACCCGGAGCCACCAGCGCATCGACGAAAAGTGCATAAAACGCCGCGAGTCTGTCCCTGTGCACCTGGCCCGAAATCACGCTGACTTCCTTGTCGACGTTGACAAAATAGCCGCCGGCGAGCGGGAACATCTTCTCCAGCACCTGCGAGTAGGTGTTCTTCTGCGTGCCACCTTCGGAAATCATCGCGCCCACGAGCGCGGCGAGACCTTCTTTGCCCTCGGGATCGTCCTGGCTGCCGACGCGGAAAGAAACTTCGAAGGCGACGTTCGGGTCGGAGGCGATCGGCATCAATACGGGCGCCTGTGCAGCTTTGGCCGCCGCTGCGATCGGAGCGCCTGAATCGTGCACGACGGCGACCGTGGCTCGCGCGCGCGTCAGGAATTTCGCCGCCGCGCGCTGCACGTCCTGCGGCGTCACGGCATCCAGCGTGGTGTAGATCTGGTCCACCGCGCTGATGTCGCCGGTGAGCGCGATGACCTGCGCGATCGATTGGTTGATGTTGCCCGGCGAATTCAGGTTGGACAGGAACGAGTACTTGGTGCGCGCGCGGATCGCATCGAGGCGCGCGGGGTCGACCGGCTTGTCCTGCAGTTCCAGGATCGCGCTCCACAGGCGGCGTTCGACCGAAGCCAGATCCGACGGTTCCTTGACCCGCGCGATCACCGACCACAAACCCGGATCGCGGTTGTAGCCGAAGCTCGCGAACAAAGCGTCGACGCGCTGGTCATCGAGCACGAGTTCCTTGTACGCGCTCGACGTCTCGCCGAAAGCGAGTTCGCCGATCAGCGTGGCCGCGATCATGGTGCGGTCCTGGGGCAGCAGGCGCTCGCCCTTGAAATTGATCGCCAGCGTGGGCAGCGTCTTGCCCTCGAACGGCACGTCGATGCGCCGTTCAGCCGTCTGCTCGGGTTCGGCCACGATTTTCGGAGCGACGTAACCCGCTTTCCAACCGGCGTAATTCTTCTGGATCGTCTCCAGGGTCTGCTTCCTGTCGAAGTCGCCGGTGACCACGAGCACGACGTTTTCCGGCCGGTAGAAGCGCTTGAAGAAAGTCTTCGAGTACTCGTAGCGCTTGGGCATGTCCTTGATGTCGGCCTCGAAACCGATCGTCGTGTGCTTGTACGTGTGCTTGTCGAAGGCTGTGTTTTGCACGGCTTCGAACATGACTTCGAAGGGACTGGTGCGGCCCTTGCGGTACTCGCCGTAGACCGCGCCCGACTCGGTCTTGAACTCGGCTTCGTCGTACTTGAGATTCTGGAAGCGATCGGCCTCGATCTCGATCACCTTGGGCAGATCGCGCTGCGTGATGCCGAGGTGATAGGCGGTGAAGTCGTCCGTGGTGAACGCGTTCGCGTCCGCGCCCATGCCGTTGACGATGCCGTCGTAGACCGGCCCGGGGAAACGCTCGCTGCCGTGGAACATCATGTGCTCGAAGAAGTGCGCGAAGCCGGTGACCCCAGCTTCGACTTCGTCGCGGCTGCCCGTGCGCACGATCGACCAGTACGAGACGAGTCCTTCGGCCGGTGTCGGCACGAAGAGCACTTTCAGGCCGTTGTCGAGTTGGTGGCGTTCGACGTCGTAGGGGAAGACCTTCGCGGCGGCTTGCGAGACTTGGCTTGAGTTCGTCATCTTGTCAACCAGCACCTTGTCGAGCACGCTCGCATCACCGGAATGAGTGGCGTCGTGGACCACGCCCGGATCCTGCGCGGCGCAAGCAAGGCCAAGTGCGAGAATCGGAACACAGCAAAGCAGATTCGAAATCACCGGATGTCCTTTGTAATGGAGTCGAGCCCCGCGTGGAGCGGCGAGCAGTATAGGAAGGCGGGGGCCGGCGTACGCGCAGGACGCCGGGTGCCTGGCTCCTTTCCGAACTGTTGCCGCCGTTGCGTTCCCAGCGCCGTTGCCGGTGGACCTCAACCTGGCCGAGCCTCGCACAACGCCGTTGCGCCGACGCAACAGTTTGGAATGGAGCCTGGCACCGTACGGTGGGCCCTGCAGGACTCGAACCTGCGACCGTTGGATTATGAGTCGCCCGCTCTAACCGACTGAGCTAAGGGCCCGTGCACTGCGCAGGATCTTACGAAGCAAACGCCACGACTTCGCCTGGGCCGAGCGCGTATCCTGCGCGCCCATGAGGAACATCCTTCTCCTTTGGCTCCTGGCCGTCTCCTGCACCGCGCCGGCTTCTTCACCCAAGCACACGGCCGCTCCAGCCGCGAACCGGCCCGAGCCCCAGGCCGCCATTGCGCTGCCTCCCGTCAGCACGTCCGCGAAAGATCCACGCGCCGCCACGTCGCAACCCGCGCCCTCCGTCGGCGACGACGTCGCGCGCAAAAATCCCTTCGGCGTTCCTGCGGAACTCAGCGACACGACCGAATATTTCCCTGCGGGCCCCAAGGACGCACGCGTCCCCACACCTCAAAGCGTGCTGCAGACCGAGGTCGGCCGTCGTCCCGCCCACCACGAAGAAGTCGTGCGACTTTGGCGCGAGTGGGCGCGCACGAGTCCGCGTGTGCGCCTCGAAGTCACCGGCCGCACGCACGAGGGCCGCGAACTGCTCGCCGGTGTCGTGACCTCCGAAAAGAACCAGGCCCAGCTGCCGCAGATCCTGGCCAACCTGCATCGGCTCGCGGATCCGCGCAACCTTTCCGCCGACGACGCGAAACAAATCGTCGACAACTCCCCCGCC
>JAYUUV010000315.1:0-11330 GCA_043754695.1 Planctomycetota bacterium | reverse complement strand
GGAAGGATTGCAGCGCTTGGGCCAGCGTTGCGTCCTGGTCCACGTAGGCGAAGTCCTCGTGCATGATCTCGCTGGCGAGGATCAGGTCGGCGAGCGCCGGCTCGGACAGGAACGGCTTGACGTCGTGCAGCGAAATGGCGCCGAGAAAACGCCCGTCGGGATCGACCACGTACAGGAAATCGTGCCGATGTTCGTGGAACGCCTCGACGATTTCGTGGAAGCGCGCATTCTGCTGCACACTGACCGGCTTGGGCTTGACCAGCGTCGTGATCGTGCCGGCGATCATCGCGTCCTCGGGATCGACGCCGCCGTGCCGCAGCGAACTCGAGTAGATCGAGTTGTGATCGATCCCGCGCGCCGTCGTGTAGGCGACGACAGCGGCGAACATCAACGGCAAGACGATGCCATAGTCGAGCGTCATCTCGAACAGGACCAGCATCGCCATCAACGGCGCCTGCGTTGTCGCCGCGAGGAACGAGCCCATCCCGACCAGGGCATAGGCGCTCGGATGCGCGGTCCAGCCCGGGAACCAACCGTGCACGACGCTGCCCCACAGATAACCGCCGCAGGCGCCGAAGAACAACGTCGGCGTGAACACGCCACCGACCGCGCCCGAACCGACCGTCGAACAAGTGGCGACGAGCTTGAAGAGCAGCACGACCGCCACCGTCTTCGCGGCCCACTGCCCAGCGAGCACGGAGCTGATCGAAATGAAACCGTTGCCCCACACCTCGGGCTGTTGGAGCGAAAGCACGCCGACGATCGCTCCGCCCAAGCTCAGGCGGGCGGCCAGCGGCAGCGAGGTCGCGGCGAAGGCGTCCGACGTGATCCGTAGCAGGCGCACGAAGCCCGGAGCCAGCGCACCAAGCAGCACGCCGAGAATGAGATAGGGCACAAGTTCGAGCGGCGAGACGAGCTCGAAAATCGGAATCGTCAGCACCGGCTCGGGGCGGCTGAACTGGCGCGTCACTGTCGTCGAAATGACGCTGGCGAAAATCAACGGGCCCAGGCTCGACATGGCGATCGTTCCGAGCACAATTTCGGCCACGAACAAGGCGCCGGCGAAGGGCGCGTTGTAGGCGGCCGCGATGCCGGCCGCGGCTCCGCAGGCGACCAAAAGTTTGAGTCGCGGGCGCGAGATCCACGTGCGCCGTCCGATCCACGACGCTGCTGTCGTCGAGAGCTGGGCCATCGCTCCTTCGCGGCCAATCGAACCGCCCGATGCGACCGTGAACAGACTCGACAGCGAGCGCACGAGGCTCGGCCCGACGTGGATCGTGCCGTCGCCGATCGAGACCGCTTCCATGTAGTCGCGCGAGGGTTTTCCGCGCGTCCAGCGCATGCCGAATTCGAGGATCAGTCCCGCGACGAGACCGCCGATCGTCGGCACGGCCAGCCGCCGCCAGGTCCCGACATCGCCGGCGGCGCTGACCAGGTTGCCGGTTTGGCCGAAAAAAAGTTCGCTCAGCGCGATCGATGTCCCGCGAAAAAGGGCCGAGATGCAGGCTCCGACCAGGCCGACGATCCCCGCCCAGAACAGCGTCACATGGACGTCGCGCGGTCGCAGCCAATCTGCGAGTCGGAATCGAAGTTTGGGAAAGCGCATCGAGCGTCCGCGCAAGCTACGCAGCCGGGCGACACTGCACAAGCCGACACGCGTTCGCGGCGGCAGGTCTTGGCCGCTATCTTGCCCGGCTGCGATGAAACTGCGGCCCTGGATGCTCGGACTGTGCTGTTTGTGCGCCAGCGTGATCGCGCTGGACCTTGGTCTGAGCCAGTGGGCCCTGCGCGACGGGGAATTTTTGGGCCGTCCGGTGCCGCCCTACGGCGATGTCAGTCAGGCCCGTCTGCAGGCCTGGGCGCGCGGCCGCAAGCAGGCACTCTTGGCGAACAAAGCGCCGGAGAAGGTGCTCGTGCACGACGCCGATCTCGGCTGGACCAACGCGCGCAGCTTTCACGACAAGCACGATTCGCAAAGCACGAATTCCAAGGGCCTGCGTGGCACGCGCGAGTTCGACCAGCGGCCCGCAGCCGGCGTCCTGCGCGTCGCACTGTTCGGCGAATCCTTCATCTTCGGAGAAGAAGTTCCCGACGATGAAGAGCTTTGCGCGCAGCTTGGCGCGCTCGACCCGACGCTCGAAGTCATGAACTACGGCGTCAGCGGATTCGGCACCGACCAAGCCTTGATGCGTTTGCGCGGCGAAGGCGTGAACAGTCACGCGCAAGTCATGTGCATCGGCGTGATGCTCGAGAACATCGTGCGCAATGTTTCACGCTTCACGCGCCTGCGCAATCCGTACTTGAAGGGTGTGGGCATCAAGCCGCGTTTCCGGCTCGAGAACGGAGCGCTCGCCCTCGTTCCCACGCCGTTTGCCACGGAGCTCGCGGTGTGCGATGCCGTGCTCGCCAAGACGCTGCCCGACCTGGTTCGCGAATACGACATGTTCGCGGAGGCGCCCTACGACAGTTGGATCTGGAAGAGTTCGTTGGCGCGGCTCTATACCGGCTGGCAAGGGGCCAAGGCGCGTGACTATCGCGCGGCGTGGCAGGCCGAGCAGGCAGAGCCCTTCCAGTTGATGCTCGCGATCCTCCAGGCCTTCGATCGAGAGGCGCGCGCGGCCGGTGCGGAGCGCACGATCGTGCTCGTCTTTCCGCCGAAGGAGGATCTGGAGCTCGTGCTGGCAGGCCAGCCACGCTTCTGGAGCGGTTTCGCTCGCGCGCTCGATAGCCGACACATCGAGTCCCTGGACTTCAGCGAGGTCCTGGCCGCGCGGGCCAGGGAAATGGCCGGCGCGGAGTCGAACCCGCGCGCGATTTCCGCGCAGGTCTTTCTGCGCGCGCATTTGAATCGCAGTGGCAATGGGGCCGTGGCGCGTGCTTTGCTCGGGCGATTGAACGCTCCATAAAGACCCCAAGCTTTCATAAAGAGACTGCGCAGGGACGGAGATTCCGGCGAACCGATCTTGTCGTTATCCTGGGTGCCCCCACATCAGGAACAACCTCGTCATGATCCAGACACAACCCGGTCCCGTCGTTCCCCAACGCTACCTCGATGCGATCCAAGGCCGCGATCCAATCGAGATGTCCAGCAAGGCGCCCAAGCGCCTGAAGCACCTGATCGATGGTCTTTCGAGCAAGGAACTCGAGTGGCGCTCGGCGCCGCAGAAGTGGTCGATCAAGCAGATCCTCGCGCACCTCGCCGACGGAGAAGTCATGATCGGCTCGCGTCTGCGCCTGGTGGCGGCGATGGATCGGCCGACGATCGTCGGCTACGACCAGGATGCCTTTGTCGCCAATCTCGGCGTCGATCAATTGTCCGCGGAGGAATGGCTGGATGCCTTCCGCAGCATGCGCGCCTTGAACGTCGCCTTGCTCTCGCGGATCTCGAAGGGCGCCTTCGAGCGCATCGGCGTGCACACCGAGCGCGGCGACGAATCCCTGGGCCACATGATCTTCCTTTACGCCGGTCACGACATCATTCACGAGCGCCAGATCGCTTCGATGCTCCTGGAGTACAAAGCCGACCGCAAGACGCGTCGCAGTGCGGCCGCAGCGGCTCTCGCCGCTGAAGAACGGGCGAAATCCGAAAGGAAAGCCTCCAAGAAAAAAGGCAAGGCCAAGAAATCGAAGGCCAAGTGAGCGTCCCAGAGCCGGCGGATTTTCGCTCGCCCGTGCCGGGCATCACCTGTGCACTGGTGATCGGAGCGAGCGGCTACGTGGGCCGCGCCGTAGTCGCGCAATTGCGCAGCAAGGGTTTTGCAACGATCGCCCACGTGCGCGCCGACTCCGGGCGTCTCGATCATTGGCGCGCGCAATTCACGGCCCTTGGAGCCGAGCTGGCGACGACCGACTGGGAGCTTGGAGCATTCGCCAACCTGATTCGAGAGCGCGCCGTGAGCCATGTTTTCTTGTGCCTGGGCACGACACTGCGGCGCCGACTGCGTGGCTCGAAATCCGCAGTCCCCGACAGTTACGAATCCGTGGACTTCGGCCTCTCCGCGCAGGTGATCGACGCCTGCGTCAAGAGCGCGCTCAAGCCACAAATCGTCCTGCTCTCTTCCGCTGGAGCCCGTGGCGATTCGCGCAGCAAGTACCTTTCCGCGCGCGGCAGACTCGAGGCGTACCTGGAGGCCTCTGGCCTCGAATTCACGATCGCCCGCCCTGGAATCATCACTGGCCCAGGCCGCGACGAATTCCGATTTTTCGAGCGCCTGGCGGGCGCCGCGGTCGACTGGAGTCTTTTGTGGGGGGCCGTGCTCGGCATGCAGATCCTGCGCGAGCGCTATCGCTCGATCGGTGCCGAAGAACTGGCCAAGGCCCTGGTCTCGCATGCGATCGATCCGGACAGCCGGGGCAAAGTCCTGCGCGGCGAAAAGCTGCGCGACTTCCCCTGACCCAGCGCGCCGGGTAGGCTTCAGGCATATGGGCAGCAGGGCAGGATCCGTGGCGGTGACCGAGGGCATCCGCGTCGAGGCCGAGGCCTCCTACGTCGAGGAGCAGTCCGATCCGGACGCGCGCCAGTATCGCTTCGCCTACAAGATCGCAATCACCAACGACGGGCACGAGCCGGCTCAGTTGCGCTCGCGCCACTGGATCATCGTCGACGCCGACAACAATCGCGAGGACGTGCGCGGACCCGGCGTGGTCGGCAAGCAGCCGCTGCTCAAGCCCGGCGAGCGCTTCGAATACACCTCAGGTTGTCCCTTGCCCACGGGCTGGGGGACGATGGAAGGCAGCTATTCGATGACGCGTCCCGACGGCCACGCCTTCGAAGCGCGCATCGGCCGCTTCTTTCTGGTCTCGAAGGAATTGGCCGGCAAGAGCGGCTCGTAGCCCGGCCTACTGGCCGCAGCTCGCGCATCCGGCCGTCGTCGTTTGCAGCGGCAACCCGTCCTGGGAATAGCTCCAGAAAAAATGTGCCGGGGCGCCGGCGCGCGGATCGCCCGGGCCCGCATTGACCAGCGCCATGTTGCGCGCGTTGTAGACGCGCCCGCCAAGCACGGTCTGACGGATCTTTTCCGAGTTGCGGATCGACTCGAGCGGATTGGCGTCGAGCACGCTGAAGTCGGCGAGTTTGCCGGCTTCGAGCGAGCCGATGTCCTTGTCCATGCCCAGGTAGCGCGCTCCGTTCAACGTCGCATTGCGCAGCGCCTCGAGCGGCGTCAATCCGCCCTGTTCGCACTGCAGCCACAATTCCCAGTGCGCGCCAAGGCCGGCCAGCTGTCCGTGGGCGCCAAGTTGCACACCGACGCCCGCATCGACGAGCGCTTTGCAGATCCCGGCCGAGCGCAGCGTGTTGTACTCCTCATCCGGCGCCTTGATCCGCCGGCGCGAACGTGGATCGATCACGAAGCGCGGCACGAAGGCATTCAGGCGCTCGTTTTTCCACACGTCGGTCTTGTCGTACCAATAGTTTTCGCCCCAGATTCCGCCGTAACCGACGATCAAAGTCGGCGTGTAGCCGACGCCGCCTGGTTTCCACAGCTGCACGACGTCGGAGTAGATGTGTTCGACCGAAAGCGAGTGCTCGATGCCGGTGTGGCCGTCGATCACCATCGTCAGATTGTGCTGCAAGAGCGAGCCGCCCTCGGGCACGACCATCATTCCAAGCTCGCGCGCGGCGGCGACGATCTTCTGACGCTGGTCGCGGCGCGGTTGGTTGTAGCTCTTGACCGAAAACGCGCCGAGCGCGTGCAACCGGCGCAGATGGCTCTTCGCGTCGTCGAGTGTCTCGATCTCGACTTTGAACGAGCCCATGGCTCCATACAGGATCGTGCCGGTCGAGAACAGTCTGGGCGACGCGATCTGACCGTCGCGGGCGAGTTCGGCGGTCGCGAAAAATAGGTCGGTATCGTGGGACGGATCGTGGGCCGTGGTCACGCCGAAGGCCAGATTCGCGGCGTGGGCCCAATTCTGTTGCGGGATGATGCCGCCGGCATCGGTCGGACCGTGGAAGTGCACATCGACGATGCCGGGCACGATCGTCGTGCCCGCGACGTCGAAGACACGCGCGTCCGAAGGGATCGCGACATCTGCGCGCGCGCCGATCGCGACGATGCGATCGCCATCGACGACCAGCGTGCCGTTTTCGATCACTTCGTCGCCGTGCATCGTGACGATGCGCGCGCCGACGAAGGCGAGCTTGCCGCTGGGCTTCGATGTCGCGCGATCGAAACTGATGTCGCGGCCGTGTTCCTGCGCCTCGAGCGGCTTTTCAGGCGCACCGTCGAGGAACGTGAAGGCGTCACTCAGTTTGCGATCGAACAATTCCGGCCCGAGTGTCCAGTACAGGTGCGAACTGTCGCCCGAAAACTGCACGAACTCGCCGGCGTCCTTGGAGACGCGCGCGGTCGGGAACGTCGTCGCCTTGGGGCCGACCGTGAGCTTGCGCCCCGCCGCGGGCAGCGCGGCGATGTTGACCTGGAACTTCTCGACGAAGGCGACGAACTTGCCGTCGGGCGAGATCGCGAACTCGGTCGCGTTCGAACTTTCGAGTTCGACGCGCTCGTCGGAGTCCTCGCGATTCGCAGTTGCGCTCGGAATTCCGACCGAGAAGAGGCGATGGATGTCGGCGTCCTTGCTCTCTTCGGATTCGGTCAAGTAGACGCGATCGGAGCGCGATCCGAATTGCGGAGCCGCGCCGTGCTTGGAAATGCGACGCATCGGTCCACCGCTCGATGCGACCGCGTACACGCCGGTATCGTTCGACCACAGCGGCGAAGTGAGATAGCCGCCGGCGCGCTTTTCAAAGACGACGGTGGTGCCGTCGGGCGAGAAAACAGGTTTGCCGTAGTGGCCGCGTTCGCTGGTCACGCTCTTCAACTGGCCGCCGGCGGAGGGTGAGATGTACACACTGCCGAGTTCATCGTCACTGAAGCGCACGAAGGCGATCTGTGCGCCGTCGCGGCTGAAACTCGGCATGAATTCGAAGTGCGCGTTGTCGTTCGTCAAACGTTTCGGCGTGCCGTCCGGCAGCGCGCGAATCCAGATGTGCCCGAGCGCGTTGTAGGCGACTGCGTCGCCCTTGGGCGAGACGCTGACATCGCACAGCGATTTGACGTGGAACTTGTCCGGGCTGACTTCGACCGGAAAACGCACGGCGGGTTGCACCCTGCGCTCGTCGGCGACATGGAACGGAATCTCCACATTGAAACGTGGATTCCCCGTCTTCCATCCCTGGCTATTCAAGTCAATGGGGTAAAGGCTGGGAGCACGGACTGGGGGGACCTGAATACGCCAGAGCCTTCCGAGAGCCCAATAAATGACTTCTCGGTCGTCAGGCGTCCATGCAAACGTCGGGTAGACCCCGTGGATCGCCCAGGTCTCCTGCATGTCGCGCTCGAGAGCGCTCGTGACCGGCTGCGCGTCGCCCGAATCGAGATCCTGCACGAACAGCGTCGTCTGATAGCGCACACGCCTCACGAACGCGAGTCGTTTGCCGTCGTGCGAAGGCGTCGGCCGGCACGCTCCACCGGGCCCCGAGGCGATCGTGCGAATCTCCTGAGTCTCGCGATCCAATCGATCGATCGCGTAGATGCCGGGATTGGTGTCCTTCGAATACGCGAACGTGTCCCCGCCGGTCGCGTCGTAGGAGTAATAAAGATAACGGCCGTCCGGCGAAAACGCGGGTTCGCCAAGGTCTTTTTGATCGTTCTTCTTCGTGGTCAACGCCACGCCGTCTCCGCCGCTCTTGTGATAGAGCCAGATCTCGCCCGCGCCGAGCGAACGGCGCTGCGTGAAATGCTTGCGCACCGCGAGCCACTGACCATCCGGCGTCCAGACGCCCGAGTTCACCAGTCGAAACGTCTCTTTGGTGAGCGCGTGCGCATTTGCGCCGTCGCGATCCATGACCCACAGGTTGTCGCCGCCGTTCGCATCCGATGTGAACGCGATCTTCTTGCCGTCGGGTGAATAGCGCGGTTGCATCTGCCACGCCGCGCCGCTGGCGATGCGCTTGGCTTCGCCGCCCGCGATCGGAAGTGTGTAGATGTCACCCAAGAGATCGAAGGCGATCTCCGCTCCGTCCGGCGAAAGATCGAGGTTCATCCACGTGCCTTCGCGCACGTCGATCGGCGCCGACAACGACGGCCCCGGCGGCTCGTTGACGTTCCACGCGGAATCGCCGGAAAGATCCTGACCGAACGAGACAGGGCCGCACACGGCGAGCGCGCAGGCGCATAGCGCGATGGAGGACGAGAGCTTCATCCGCGCAGATTAGCGAATCGCGCCGCGCTCCGGCGTTCGACGGATGTCAGTCCGATGTCAAGCCGTGCGCGCGCGCTTCTTCTGGGCCCAGCGGATCAGCGGCAGTTCCACGGCGTACCAACTCGCGCTGGCCGCGAGCAGCGTCATGCCTTAGGCGACTCCGATTTCCACCAGGAACACATTGGGCAAGCGTCCCGCCGCAACCCAGTCCGACGTCAGCTTGATCATCGTCAGGTGCCACAGATACACGCCGTAGGAGATCGTCCCCAGGAAGACCATGCTCCGGCTGCGCAGCAGCCTGCGGATCGAGCCTTCCTTCTGCGGGCCGGCGACTCCCGGCAGCACCATGCAAAGCGCCGCGAATCCCTGCAGGCACTTGAGTCCCATCTCCTGCGCCGGTGTCTGCTCCGCGCCGTAGCGGATGCCGAGCGAGCCGATCGCGGCGTAGAAAAGGCAGGCCAGGATCCAGCAGTAGAGCGGGCGCCTGCCGAGAGCCGCCACGATGCGCGGCAAGCCGCCGCCGACCGAAAGCCACGCGCTGGCGACGGCGAGGATCATCCCCAGCGACAGCCAGTCGTAGTACGTGAACGGATACTCGACCACGCGCCTCCAACCGAACCAGGAACCGGGAGGGCTCGATGCCGGCGCCACGCTCCACAGGAGCCAGGCGCGGGCGGCGTGTGCGGCCAGGTAGAGACCGATGAGCGAGGCGAGTTGGATCGCGAGCCTGGTGCGCAACGTCGCCTCGCGCGGCGCCGCCCAGCGGATCAGCGCCGCGAGCAGGGGCAGCGAGAGGTAGTACACGACCTCGATCACCAGCGTCCACGAGACGTTGAGACCCGCCTTCAGGTAGCCGACGCGGTAGTTCTGCACCAGCCCGTACAAAGTCGCGAAGTCGTCGAGGTCCGGCCGCGGGATCAATCCCATCACGTAGATCGCGAGCGTCAGCGCGAACCAGTACGCGGGGAAGATGCGGGCGCAGCGGCGCTTCAGGAATTGAGCGCCCCGCGGAGGATTCCTTGCTTCGAAGTGCGCGAGGACGAAGGGCCGGTAGAGCAGGCAGCCCGAGATCACGAAGAACATCGTCAGCGCGGTCGTGCCCGAGTGCAGGATCCAGTCCTTGACCGTCGGAGAAAGCGTGGACCCGCGGAACAGGGCCACGGAGTGGTAGCCGTAGACCAGGATCAATGCGGTCGCGCGCAGTCCGTCGAAGCAGGGTAGCGCGACGCCGTCCACGGCGGAGACGTGCCCAGGCGCGGCGCGCGGCGCCCGCTCCGCTTCGGCGGGAGCGGGCTGCTCGTAGTTCGTCGGGTCGTGGGACATGCGGCCGGCGGCCTTGCCTTCATGCTACCCCGCGGGGACGGTGGAGGCCGCAATTGCCCTGCGCGCCCTGGGGCCGGTACCCTGTCCCTGTGCAGATCGACTGGTACTACCATCGCGGCGGCTGAATGAGTTGCACGCGGTCGGGGGCGCTGATCGCCTCGACCCGAACGACCGTCCGTGAGACAGTCGACGCGAAGAAGCAGCGCTTCGGGGAGCAGGACTTGCCCGCGCTCTTCAAGGGAGCGCGGCGCATCGTGGTGTGCAAGGGCGCGAAGGTGACCGAACTCGCGCCCGCCACGCTCGACATCGCGGCCGTGCTCGGCCCGAGCGGCAACCTGCGCGCACCGACCGCGCGCGTGGGCAAGGATTGGTACGTCGGATTCGGCGAGGCAACCTGGAAGGCGCTGCTGGGCTAGCAGCCGGAGGAATCCTTCTCTGCGCAGGCGCGCTTCGCCGGTGCGGGGCACGAAGGTTCGCGCGCATTCTCCCTCGCCACGGGAGGACTTCGACGGGCTGCTCTGTCGAGCGCTGTCACAGTCCCGCGAGCGCGCCGGTCGAATCGCCGAAGGAAGCGCGCTTCACGCTCGCCAGTCCGAGCATCGACACGAACAAATTCGCACAGGGCGTGTTCTTCGCATAGCGCACGTGTCGGCCGGAGTTCACATCGCCGCCGCCACCGACGAGCACGATCGGCAACTCTTCGTGATTGTGTCGATTGCCGTCGCTGATTCCGCTGCCGTAGAGCACCAGGCAGTTGTCGAGCAGGTTTTGCTCGCCTTCCGCCTGTTTCGCGAGGCGTTCGACCACGTGCGCGAACAGCGAAACATGGAAACGATCGATCAAGGCCACCTTCGCGCGCTTTTCGGCTACGTCGCCGTGGTGCGAAATCTCATGGTGGCCCTCGGGCACGCCAATGTCGGGATAGGCGCGATTCGAGCCTTCGTTGGCGAGCATCAACGAGGCAACGCGCGTCGAATCAGTGGCGAAGGCCAGTGCGATCAAGTCGCCGAGCACGCCGACGTGCTCGGCGAAGTCCTTCGGGATGCCGCTCGGCTCCAGCGCACCCTCGGGCGCCAGCGTGCGCGTGCGTTCGGCCGCACTGATGCGCCGCTCGAGTTCGCGCACGCCTGAAAGATACTCATCCATGCGCCGTCGATCGGCCTGGCCCAATCGCGCATCGATCGCGCGCGCGTCTTCGCGCACGCTGTCGAGCACGCTGCGTCGCCGCGCGAGTCGCTCGGCGCGCGCGGCGGCACTTTCGTTGCGCGGTCCATCGGCGAAAAGGCGCTCGAACACGAGCCTGGGATCGACTTCCTTGCCGGCCGGCGTACTCGCTCCGCGCCAGGAGATGTTCGACGAATAGGCGCAGGCGTAGCCGGAGTCGCACTGTCCGCCCAGGCGTCCGGACTCCGTGCCCAGTTCGAGCGAGCGCAAGCGTGTGCGCGTGCCGAGTTCGGCGGCGAGCACCTGATCGACGGAAACGCCGACCGCGAGATCCGCACCGGCGGTTTTTTTCGGTTGAGCACCGGTCAAAAACGCCGCCGCGGAGCGCGCGTGATCGCCGGGGCCGTCGCCGTTGGCGCGCGCCTTGTCGTGGGTCAGCCCCGAAAGCACGAGCAGTTTCGAGCGCCAGGGCTCGAGTGGCGTCAACGTCGTCGGCAAGCTTTCGAGTGCTCCTTCCGTCGCCGGCGTCCACAGATCCATCTGCGCGCCATTGGGTGTCGAGACGAAAAGGAAGCGCAGCGGCGGTCCACCGAGCGACGAAGAGCGAGTGAGCGTCGTGCTCGCGCGCGCCAACGCAT
>JAYUUV010000314.1:0-9006 GCA_043754695.1 Planctomycetota bacterium | reverse complement strand
AGGGACGCAACACTCAGGATTCTTCCGCTGTGCATGATCTGATGGGTTCCTGTCGCTCCCCAACTTCGGGCCGCGGCCGAGGATGGCGCGGTGCGGCGTCCTGCCCCGCGGCGGGGAATGGACTCCGGATCCTTCCTGGGGATGGGGATCGGAGCGACGTATCGGGTCGCGGCACGCGGCGGCTTGAGTGCCGGGCAAAGCGCCAGGCCACGGTCCCGGCAACGGGAGCGGCTTGCTTTGGACTACAGCGCGAGCGGGTCGAGCAGCGTCAGCGACAGTCCGCTGCCCAGTGCCGAGCGGAACAGAGCCTGGACCGAATAGGGCACCCCGGAACCCGGCACGCTCCCGGGGATCGGCAAGCTCGCGTCGGCACGCCCCGAAAGGTCGGCGCCGACGCGTTGCACGCTGAGCGTCGGCCGGGAGAGCCAGAGTGCCCCGGCGACACCGGCCACGCTGATCGGAGCGTTCGAGCGCCTGCCGTAGAGGAACCAGACCGAGCCCGCGCCGTTGCGCTTGGCGCTGACGCTGAGCGAGCCACCGAGTTGGGCCTGCGAGAGCGCCTGGAGCTCGCGCTCACCGCTGTCGAAGAGCCGCACCTCGCCCGTGCTCGCGAACTGGTTGGCGTGGCCGTGCTTCATGCCGATCGCCAGCCGCGTCGCGCTGGGATCGAGGGCCAGCGCCGTCACCGAACCGGGCAGATCGAGTCGCGCGATCGAAGCGGCCAGGCCGCGATCCACCAGCACGACTTCCGGTTGCGCGTCGAGACTGCCCCAGACACCGAAGGCAGCCCGCGCACCGTCGCGCGAGATGCACACAGCTTCGGGGTAGTTCTGTGGCGAGGTGACCGCGGCGCTCTGCAGTTCTTGCCAGACCAGTGCATCGAACGGCGCGGCGCGCAACTCCAGACGCACGTCGCGACCAGTGTTCGCATTCCACCAACCCGCGGCCCAGGTACTTCCGTCGTACGCGAGCGCGCAGCGCACGGGAATCTCCGCGGCCGGCGCGGTTTCCCGCGCGCGCTCGACGAAGGCCGATAGATTCCCGTTCCAGTGCAGGACACGCAGCAAGCCCGGCGCGCCGACGAGCAACGTCGCACCGTCGCCCGACAAGGCCAGCGCCTGGGTCGCTGCACCCAGGACTTCGTGGTGACGTTGCGCGCCGCTGGAGTCGAAGACCCACAGCTCGAGGCCGGCCACGATCGCCACCATTCCGCTGTCCGCGCTGGCCGCGAACTGGCGCAGCGTGCCCGCGCTCTGATCGATGCGCGTCACCAACGCGCCCGTCGTTCCGTCGAGCCATTCGATCCTGAGCGCCTGCTGCGCTCCGTCGTGGACCACCGCAACGGCGCGCGATCCATCGGCGGCGACGGCAAGTTTCGCCGTGCCGTTCGCGCGCCAACCCATGTCGTGAGTCCACGCCGTTGCAAGACCGCCGACGGCGAGTGCGTCGAAGCGCGCGACCTCGGTCCTGCGGTGAGCGGAATCGGGTTCGGGGATTTGCGAGAGTCCGAAAAGCTCTCGCGCCTGATCGCCGCAGCGCACACTCATGTTCGAGAGCGTGGCGCTGTCCGCGGAGAGATTGAACCAGGGCTGGATCTGGCCGCCGGCCCCGGCGGGCTGCGAGCTCGAAAACACGAGCCAGCTCGGATGGCCGAAGGCTCCCGAGGCGAATACGAGTTCGCCGCCGGCGGCGAAGTCGACGCTGCTGGGGATCCACGGGCTGCCCGTCGCGGGCGCCGCGCTCCAGCGCGTACCCGGCGCAAAGGGATCCTGGACCTGGGCGCCGGCGTCGCTCGCCACGCCGAGCGAGGCGAGCGTGAAAAGGCAGCGCAGGGCGCGGGCAGGGAGGACCATGTTGCCCGGAGAGGAGCGTCGATTGGCGAAGAGCGCCTGTCCCGGTCTTCAACCGTACCCCGTGAGTTCGGCCGAGGTCGAATCTCGGCCCTTTCCGCGCGGAAGCGGATCCTCTAGCATCCTCCGCCCTGCGACTGCGCGGTATCCAGCGGCGGGCCCCCATCTCCAGTCCATGAAGAGCACATCCCTGCACGGCATCCACGAGCAACTGGGCGCCAAACTGATCGACTTCGGCGGCTGGCATATGCCGGTCCAGTACGGGGCGATCCTCGATGAGGTGAACTGCGTCAGGAATCGGGTCGGCCTTTTCGACCTCGGCCACATGGGCCGCGTGCACGTGACCGGCCGCGATGCGCTGGCCTTCGTCGACTACATCGCCACCAACTATTGCGCGAAGATTCCGGTCGGCTCGATCCGCTACTCGCTGTTTTGCCGCGAGGACGGCAATCCGATCGACGACGTGCTGCTCTACCGCGAGCCGGACAGTGTCTACATCGTCGTCAATGCCTCGAACACCGCCGTCGATCTGGCCTGGATGCGCGAGCACGCCAAGGGTTTTCAGGTCACGATCGACGATCAGACCGATGCGACGGCGATGATCGCGATCCAAGGCCAACTTTCGCGCGATGTCCTGCAGCGCGCCGTGACCGGCTTCGACCTGGCCAAACTCGGTTACTACAAGTTCGACTTCGCCACGGTCTGCGGCCTCGAGCGCACGCGCATCAGCCGCACCGGCTACACGGGCGAGCTGGGCTTCGAGTTGTACCTGCCCAACGCCGAGGGTCCGCGGGTCTGGCGCGCGCTGACGGAACTGGGCCTGAAGGAAGGTGTGCAGCCGATCGGTCTGGGAGCGCGCGACATTCTGCGCCTGGAAGCCGGCATGCCGCTCTACGGCCACGAGATCGACGCCGAGCACAATCCGATCGAAGCCGGCCTCAACTTCGGCGTCTCGTTCGCGCCGGAGAAGACACACACCATCGGCCGCGAGGCGCTCGACAAGGTGCTCGCCGCCCCGCGCCGCAAGTTGGTCGGCCTGACCACGCCCGGACCGCGCGTGCCGCGCCAGGGCACCGAGGTCTACCGTGGCGCGACCGCCGTGGGAGCCGTGTGCTCCGGCGCGCCTTCGCCGACGCTCTCGACGAACATCGCCTCGGCCTACGTCACACTCGACGTTGCGGCCGCGGGCACCGATCTCGAACTCGACTTCCGCGGGAAGCGTCAACCCTGCCGCGTGCAGGAGCTGCCTTTTTTCTCGCGCACCCGCAAGTAGCCCAGACCCACGAAGAAAACCCCATGCGCCCTGACGACCGCAAATACTCCCCCACCCACGAGTGGGTCAAGATCGAAGGCGACACCGCCCTGCTCGGCATCACCGATTTCGCCGTGCAGGAACTGTCCAACGGCAACACCTCCGACCTGGTCTACTGCGACCTGCCGGAGGTCGGCCGCGTGGTCAAGGCGGGCCAGACCTTTGGCGAGATCGAATCGGTCAAGGCCGTTTCGGACCTCAATTCGCCGGTCTCCGGCGAAGTCGTCGATGTGAACCACACGATCGAAGAGCACCTCGAAGTGCTGGCCAAGGATCCGTGGAACTCAGGCTGGATGGTGCGCCTCAAGCTCAGCTCGAAGAGCGTCGAGGGCCTGATGGACGCGGCCGCCTACGAAAAATTCGTCGCCGCCAACAAACATTAGTCACGTCCCCGGTAATCCGCCGCCACTTTTTACACGCCCGCCAGCGGGTAGCGGTGCAGATCTCGGGTTTGTAAGAAGTGGCGGCGGATTACCGGGGACGAATCCATCGTCGCGCAGCGCCCTCCTATGGGCCGGGCTTGCGCTCCTCGCTGCGCTGCTCGTCGCAGGCTGGTGGGGCGCGAAGTTGTGGGTCACGCCGCAATCGTTTGTCGCACCGGACAGCAGCGAGAGTGCGGGCGAAAGCCTGACTCGGGGCGCCGGGAAAATGGTTGCGGGGGCGGCCGCGGCCGGCGATGTGCGCGTGCAAGTCGTCGACGCGACGGATGGCTCGCCGATCGAAGGCGTGTTGGTCGAACTCTTCTCCGAAGAACCCGTGCGCCGTCGTTTTGGGCGAGCGCGCAGTGACGCACACGGAGACGCTCGCTTTGAAAACGTCTTCGCGCCGCTGCTGCTGGCCCTCGCGCGGCGCAGCGATCGTTTCGCCGCAGCGCTGACGATCGCCCGGGGCGACGCGCTGGGCGAACGCCTGGCCATCCTGCGACTGGGTCCGGGAGGGACGATCACGGGCCGCGTCGTCGACGACCAGGGAGCAGCGCTCGCCGGCGTGGCGCTCACACTCGCGGACATTTCGCCCTGGCCCGAGCCCACCGAGCACAGGCTGATCGTGGCCGAGACTGCTGCCGACGGCACGTACCATATCGATCGCGTGCTCGACCTGCCGCGCCTGATCTCCGCGCGCGAGGATAGTTTCTTCGGCGCCGCGTGGTCGAGCGTGATCGTCGAAGCGCGCGGGCCAGGCGGCAGCGCGCGCGGCGCCCAGTCGGTTCAACCCTGCGGCGAAGCGATCGCCGCGGACCTGGTCCTGCCGCGGCCGCCGACGCTCAGGGGCCGCGTGCTCGACGCGGGCCGTGGGCCCGTGGCCGGCGCGCTGGTCAGCGTGAATCCCGAGCGCCAGCGACTTTCGCAGGTCAACCTGCACGTCGTCGATCCGCAGGCAGTCACTGAGGGCCTCGCGGATCTGCCGGGCAGCGAGCGCTTTGCGCTGCTGGAAGGCGAAGCGCTGACAGCCAGCGACGGCAGCTTTTCGCTTGCGGGCGTCGGTTCGCGCCCAAGTGTGCTGGTGATCCCTCCCGACGGACGGCTCGAGGATTTCCCGCTCGGTCCGTGGACTCCCGGCGGAGTCGTTGACGGCCTTGAGTTCGCACTGGCGGAGCGCGAAGTACTGCGCATGCGCCTTTTCGATCCCGCGGGCCGGCCGATCCTCGGCGCTGCGCCTGCAGCGGACGCGAACCCGCTGCCGCCGGGGGACCCGGCCTCGTTGCGCATTGCACCGGTCGGAGGGGCTCTGACCAACGCATGGCTCACTTCGAAGGTTGAACTGCGCGCAGAACTCGATGAGGGCCGCGAACTGCGTGCGCAGTGCGCGCCCAGCGGCGACGGAACGTTTTCCTTCGCGCTCGCGACGCCACTGTCCGCGATCGTGCGCCTCTCCATCAGCGCGCCCGGCTTCAAGACACGCGTGCGCGAATGCAATGGCCGCCTGCGACAGGAATCGGTGGTCGCCAAGGAGCAGCTCGAGCCGCTCGAAGTCCTGGACCTGCTGATCGTGCGCAGCGGCGAACTCGACGATCCGCCCGGCAGCGAGCCCCAGGAGGTTTTCTTGCGCGCCTGCGCTCTGGCGCCAGAGTCCGCGGTCAGCGACCCGGCCCATCCGCGTCCGGCGTGCTGTGGTTTCGGCATGTCGGCGCAGTTCAGCATGGGCGGCCGCGAGCGCGCCGTCGTCGTCCCGATGCAGGACGCGCGCCCGTTTTGGCTCACGCTGCGCAGCTCGCGCGGCTCGCGCGCCGAGGAAGTCGTGGTCGGCCCTTTCCAGAGCGGCGGCGGCCGAGAAACGATCGAGATCCCGGCCATGCTGCCGGGACCTTCGCCCTTCGATCGGCCCGTGGCGAGCGCGGGCCGGCGCGATCCGCGCGCGGTCGAGACGACCGTCAAGGCCACGCTATGCGCCTTCGACTCGGTCAGCGCAGCGCCACTGTCTGGCGCAGAAGTGTGGGTGCTTTGCGATCCGCTCGGACGCGAAGCCTGGCTCGGGCGCACCTGGACCACGCAAGCCGACGGCTGCGCGACGATCGAGGGCGTTTTCGCCGGGAACTGGACCTTCGTGGTCAGCGCGGCCGGCCATCGCGCGACGCTGCTCGGTCCGCTCGAGATCGGCGCGCTGAACCCCGCGGACGAAGAGCTCGACCTCGGTGAGGTGCGCCTGGCGCCCGTAGACTGAACCCATGGCCAGTTGGCGCTTGATCACGACCTGGGCCGCGGCCCCGGACTTCAACATGGGGCTCGACGAGGCGCTGCTCGTCACGCCGGGTCTGCCGCCGACGCTGCGTTTCTACACCTGGAAGCCCGACACACTCTCGCTCGGCTACTTTCAAAAATTGAGCGATGTGCCCGGCGCGGAAAAAGCCGGCGCGCTCGTGCGCCGCATCACCGGCGGCGGCGCGATCCACCACGTGCGCGAACTCACCTTTTCGATCAGCGCGGACCTTACGACCGAGTTGTACGCAGGCAGTCTCAGCGATTCCTACGCGCGCGTGCACGCCGCCATCGCGCGCGCCTTGTCCAAGTTCGACGTCGAAGCGCGCCTGCGCGGCGAAAGTGCGCTGAGCTCCGACCGCGCGGACACCGGCATGTGTTTTCACCATTCGACGAGCCTCGATCTGGTCTGGGACGGCAAGAAGGGCGTCGGTTCGGCCCAACGTCGCAAGCACGGCCGCGTGCTGCACCACGGCTCGATCAAGCTCGGAACTTCGCCCCTGGAGGGCGAGATCGCGACGCTTGAATCGCGCCGGCGCGGACTGTCGCCCGCGGCTTTCGCGCCCGCGCTGCGCGAAGCGTTTCAGGACGAATTCAAGGTCGAGCTCGAAGCCGCCGTGCCGGAGCGCGACGAACGCGATTTGGCCCGCGAGCTTGGGACGCGCTACCTGTCGCAGGAATTCGTGCACTCGCGATGAGCGCCCTCGCCCGCTGCCTGGCGCTTGTCTGCTGCGTGTTTTGCGCCTGCTCCGAATCGAAAGCGCCGCGGCCGAACGTCTTGCTGGTGACGATCGACACGCTGCGCCGCGATCACGTGTCCTGCTACGGCTACTCGCGCGCGACGACGCCGAACATCGACCGGATCGCGAGCGAAGGAATCGTGTTCGACAGCGTGTCCACTCCCCGCGCAAAAACTTCGCCGGCGCTGGCCAGTCTTTTCAGCGGCGAATATCCGCACGAACACGGCCTGCGCGAACTGCTCCAGCCGCTCGATGCCAAAGTTCCGCTGCTCGCCGAATCGTTTGCGCGCGCCGGGTATCAGAGCGCGGCGATCATCGGCAACTACGTGCTGCAGAATCGCTACTGCGGATTCGCGCGCGGCTTCGATCGCTACGTCGAGAGCCTGCCCTCGCGCCAGGGCGTTCCGCCCGACGAAGTGCCCCAGCGCACGGCGCGTTCGCTGAGCCGTGCGGCGCTGGTTGCGCTCGGATTCGAGCAGGCGCCGGACACGGACGATGACTTTCAGCCGTTCCAACCGCCACAGGCGTTGTTCAGCGGCGCAGCGCCGTGGTTCCTGTGGCTGCATTACATGGATCCGCACGGCGCCTACGAACCGCCGCCCGAACACGACATCTTCCACGCCAAATCGCCGCGCTGGATCGACCCGGCCCAGGCGCAGAGCAGTCGCAAGCCGCGCGTCAGCGAATACAACATTCCGCCGCGCTGCCGCGACGCCAAGGGACGCTTCGATGCGGCCGCGGTCATCGATCTCTACGACGGCGAGATCCACTCGGCCGATGCGGAACTCGGGCGCCTGCTCGAGGCGCTGCGTGCGCGCGGCGATCTGGCGCACACCTGGGTCGTGATCACTTCCGACCACGGCGAGAGTCTGGGCGAGCAGGATTATTGGTTCGAGCACGGTTTCTACGCCTACGAATCGACCTGCGCAGTGCCCTTGATCGTGCGGCCGCCGGACGATTGGAAAGCTCGGCCGCAGGCGGGCCGACGCGCCGGAGCACTTTCGCTGGCCGACCTCGCGCCGACGATTTCGGAATGGCTCGATCTGCCGGCCCTGGCTGCCGCTGCGCCCCAAAGTCCGATTCGCGGAGTCTCGCGCGCGAAATTGCTGCGCGCGGACGACCCCGCTCCGTTCGGAACTTTCAGCGAAAAAATCGACGGCGCGGAATTGCCCGGCGCGGCTCAGACGAAGGCGCTGCGCTTGGGCCACTACAAGTTGCTGCGCCGTTGGGCGCGCGCCAAGCCGGCTGCCGCGGGCCAGAGCGGTCGATTGATGCCGCTGGGCGACGAACTCTTCGATCTGCGCGCGGATCCGCTCGAGGCGAACGACCTTGCAAAAAATCCGCCGGTCGACGCGCCGCTCGATGAATTGCGCGGGCGCCTGCTCGAGTTCGGCGCCTGCGATGCGCCCTTCGAGGAATTGGAGCAGCTCCTAGCGCGACGCCGGGCGGCGCTCGAAGCCTCTGACGCCAACGCTCTGCGCGCCCTCAAAGCCCTCGGCTATTGATGGTTACCCGGCCAGGACTCGAACCTGGAATGAGTGGACCAAAACCACTTGTGTTACCGATTACACCACCGGGTAGATGGCTGGCCACTGGCCCGAGCGCGCTTGTCCTGGGCATCAACCCAGGGGGCGAGGAGGATAACGGTCGCGCGCGGGGCGGTCAACGATTCGGCCACGCGCGTCCGCTGACGGCGCGCCAGGCGAGTTCGAGTGCGCTGTGGACCGCGAAGGCGCGGATCGATTCGCGGCCGTGTTGCGCGTAGCGCCGTTCCAGCGAACGCACCGAGGTGCGATCCGCCACGGCGAACCAGACCAACCCGACCGGTTTGGCTGCACTGCCGCCTTCGGGGCCGGCGATGCCCGTGACCGCGAGCGCCACGTCCGCGCCGCTCTCGCGCAGCGCGCCCTGGGCCATCGCCTCGACCACTTCGCGCGAAACGGCGCCGTGCGCCTCGAGCAGACCGGCGGGGACGCCCAGGCGGCGCTGCTTGGCCTCGTTGGAGTAGGTGACCCAGCCCTCGCGGAAGACTTCGCTCGAACCGGGCACCGAGGTCAGACGCTGGGCAACTCCCCCGCCGGTGCAGGATTCGGCAAATGTGATCTTGGCGCCGCGCTCGCGCAGGGCGTCGAACAAGGCGAGCTCGAGCCGGGCATCCTTGCGGCTGAACACGTGGCCGGCGAAGCGCACGGCCAATTCTTCCGCGCGCGCCTCGGTGATCGCGACGGCGCGCTCCTGGCTCGCCTGCTTGCCGACGATCTTGACCGAGAGCACGCCGGCGTGGGCCGTGACGTCGACGCGCGGATTTTCTTCGCGCGCCATCCAGGCGCCGACATCGTCGGCGAATTGGCTCTCGGGCAGGCCGCACAGGAACAAATTGCGCGTGCAGATCGCCGGGCCGACGCCAC
>JAYUUV010000313.1:0-4772 GCA_043754695.1 Planctomycetota bacterium | reverse complement strand
GCCGTCGTGACGATCGACCGGTTCGAACCCTCAGGTGGAACGCTGTCCATGGTCGGCCCGGCGGTGATCAAAGTCGGTCCAAGCAGTCGACTCGCCGCGAGCTCGCGACGCCAACGCAAGTGGAAGGGTTCGCCGCTCATGTTGCGAACGGTGGTGACACCGTTGGCGAGGTAGAGCGGAAACTCGTCGACGTCGAGCAAGTGAATGTGACTGTCGCACAGGCCGGGCATCAAATAGAGCGAGCCCCGTCCTTCGATGCGCTGGGCAGCGCTGGGAACCGAGACTTCCTTTGCCGGTGCGACGCGCGTGATGCGCTCTCCTTCGACCAGAACCGTGTAGTCCCGTAGCACCGTGGCGGAATTCATGGGCACGACGTTCACGTTCACGAACGCCACTGCCTGCGGCGCGGGCGCCGGCGACTGAGTCGCGCTCAGCAGCACGAGGCTCGCGTGAACAAAAGTCAGGATCATGCGGATACGCTACCAGGTTCGACTTCGGCCCCCGGCGCACAAGCACAGACTACACGCACTGCCGATGGGTCCCGGTGGTCGAAGTGGAACGTGTTACTAAAACTTTGCGCGCCAGCCGCGCCAGGCGAACTTCGCGGCGACGACGAGCATCAGGACGCCCATCAAGATACGCGCCGCGTGCGACCAGGCGGGTTGGTGGACGAGAGCGATGCCGAGCGCCGCGCCGAAAACCGCGACGACGGCGAAAGGCAGGACGCTCGCGCGATGCACGCGGTCGCCGCGCAAATTCATCCAGGTCAATTGAGCTGAATTCGCGACCGACATCGCGGTCGAGCAGGCGCGCGCGGCCAGGTAGCTCATGCCGGACACGCCTAGATACAGCGCCGGCACGACGATCAATCCGCCGCCGACACCGAGCAGCGGCGCGACGAATCCGCCTGCGAAACCGGCGGCGATGATCCAGAGCACGGACGCGAAGTTGAGCGCGAGACTCGCGCCCACAGCTTCCGCCCCGCTGCCCTGCGAACTCAAGAGGATGCGGATCCCGCCGACGAACAGAGCCAGGGCGAAGATCCAGGTCAGCGTGCGCGGATCGATGCGCGTCGCCACGCGCTGCCCGACGGCGGCACCGACCATCCCACCGACGCACAACAGACCGACAACGGCCCAATGAATCGCATTGCCCGGGGCGAGCAACTCCGCAATCGTCCCTGCGAGCGTCATCACGAACACTGCCACCAGCGAAGTCGCCGTCGACACTTTCAGCGGCAGCCCAAGCAGAAAATGCAGGATCGGAACGGCGAATAAGCCACCGCCGATGCCGCACATGGTGCTCGCAGTGGCAGCCACGAACCACAGCGCGAGATGCCACGCCCGCAGAGGTCGCGCACTGAACTTCTCCGCGCTCATCGCGCGCGTCGCGCCATCAGTTCCGTCGACGAATGATCCTTGGGATCGCCGCAGATCGCGATCTCGATCCCGAGCTCGCGATCGATCGCACCCTCCGGCACGTTATCGGTCGTGTAGTCGCTGCCCTTGGCGTGCACGTCCGGCCTCAGGCTGCGCAACGTCGCTTCGAGCGTCGGTTCTTCGAAGCATGTGACATAGTCGACCGCGCGCAAGGCGCCGACGATTTCGGCGCGCTCCTCAAGCGGAATCAACGGCCTGCCGGCGCCCTTGATCGCTCGCACGCTGGCGTCGGTATTCAGGGCGACGACCAAGAGATCGCCGCGGCTCTTCGCATCCTCGAGGTAGCGGACATGGCCGACGTGAAGCAGATCGAAACACCCATTCGCAAGCACCACGCGCACTCTGCCCTTGGCTCGCCTGCTCCAAAGTTCGCGCGCAAGTTCGTCGCGCGTCCACAACACGCGGCTCACGTCCGCGCGCTCGTGGCCAGTGGCGTCAGCGGCGGAGCGCTCTTGAGCGCCTCGCGCAAGGCCTGCGCTGAGCACGTCGCGGCACCGCTCTCCATCACCACCACACCCGAAGCCGCGTTGGCGAGCAGCATCGCGCGTGGCGCTTCGACTCCGCGCGCCAGAGCAAGTGCGAAAACCGCCGCCGCCGTATCGCCGGCGCCGGTGACGTCGGTCACGTTGCCCGAGCCGGATGCCTCGATGGCCCAGCCTCCGTGCGGCACGCCTTCACCGAACAGCGCCATGCCATTGTTGCCGCGCGTGACGAGCATCCAACGCGCGCCGCAGCGCGCGAGCACGCTGGTCGCCGCCGCTTCGAGGTCGCTGCTTTTCGTCAGTCGCTCGGGCGCAACAAGCGCAAAGTGCGCGAGTTCTTCGACATTCGGCGTCAGCGCAGTCAGGCCTTCGAATCCTTCGAATCGCTGGCGCGGATCGAGCACGACGACGCGGCCCGAGTCCTTGAACTCGCGCGCGAGTTTGCCCAGTTCGCGGTCGACGAAGCCGTAGTCGTAATCGGACAGCACGAGCAGATCGATGTTGGCCAGCGCTGCGCGCAAACGCGCGCGCACATCCGCGCGTACTTCTTCAGGCGCGGCTTCGGCCGGTTCCGTGTCGATGCGCAACACCTGTTGCACGTTGCGGCGCGGCTCGGCGGCGACGACGCGCGTCTTGGTCGGCGTGGTCCAGCCCGCCACACTGGTCAGGCTCTCGACGCCGACGAGATCGTGCTCGAGTTCAATGCGCAGCTCGCGACCGGCCACGTCGCGGCCGACCACGCCGAACAGCGTCGTCGTGGCGCCGAGCGCCGCGAGATTCCTGGCCACGTTCCCCGCACCACCCGGGCGCACGCGTTCTTCGACATGGCGCAGCACCATGACCGGCGCCTCGCGCGATAGCGACTTCGGCTCGCAGACCATGTAGCGGTCGCAGATCACGTCGCCGGCAACGGCGACGCGCAGGCCGGCGAAATCGGGCAGCTTGATACTCATGCTTTCAGCACACCTCGCTCGCCGCGGCCGCCAGGGCGAGCTCTCGCAATCGATCGGGAACCGGCTTGGCGGCAGCAGTGCTCCATTCGATGCCGACTTCCTCGGCCAGATAATAATCGGAACGCACGCCCATGAACGCGTTGTAGCGGATCGCGTAGTGCAACTCCTCGGCGCGACTCGCCGCGCGGGCGTACTCCTCGTCGATGCGGCGCACTTGCGGCTTGAACAAAGCCCAGGCGGCAGCGTCCATGGCCAGCACGTCGCGCACGAGCGGTTGGTACCTCGCCGCCGCCGGAGCCTTGCGGAACCGGTCCATGCGACTGTTCACAAACCAGGGCATGCAGGTCGCGAGCTTGTCGATGAACAGATTCTCTTCCTCGCCGAAATTCAGGCACGACGAGTCGGTGAAGTTCGTCAGCGTGATCTCGGTCGCGGGTGTGATGAAGCCACCCTCGACCGACAGGCGATAACTCTCCGTGCCGGGGAAGGGAAAAAACAGCGAGGTGCGATAGCGGCCGATGCCCGATTGCGCGAGCAGATCGACCGTCTCCCAGCGCTCGGCATGCGTTTCATAGGGCAGGCCGACCATCACGAAGCCCGAAGTGTGCAGCCCGAATTTTTCCGCCGACTCGACCGTCGAGAGCACGTCCTTGTTGGACATGAAGCGCTGCAGGATGTCCTTGCGCACGCGCGGCGAGCCCGATTCGATGCCGAGCTTCAGGATCCGGCAACCGGCGCGCGCGAGCGCCTCGGCGACGCGCGGATCGAGTTGCTTCACATGGCTGTTGACCACGAAGGGCACCGTGATCCCGCTTTCCTCGTAGGCTTTGCAGATCGAGATCGCGTGTTCGGCGTTCTGCGTGAACAGGTCGTCGTCGAAAATAAACGTTCCGACGTCTTTGTAGCGCGCCAAAATCTCGCGCAGCTCTTCGATCAGCTTGTCCGCGGGCCGGAAGCGGAAAAATCCGATGCGATTGACCGGCCGATCGAGCTCTTCGTGATAGCGATCGACGATCTTGTGGTTGAGGCAGTACGAGCAGCGGTACGGGCAACCGCGCGAAGAGAGCACGCCGAACCAGCCATGCTTCTGATCGGTGATGCGCTGGGTATCGAAGAGGCCGTAGTCGGGCACCGGCAGGATGCGCAGGTCGGGAAACTCGCCGACGGGGTTGTGGACCCAATGTTCGGCCGCGACCGGCGCCTGATCGGCCGACTCAGGCCGCACGCCGCCTTTCCATGAAAGGAAATTGGACACGTCGTCGGGGCGCTCCCCTTTTTCGATGCGTTGCACGAGCGCTACCAAGGCGTCCTCGCATTCGCCGACGCCGACGTGATCCCAGAGTCCGTCCGACATGACGTCGATCGGGACCATGGTCGGGTGGATGCCGCCGACGATCAGGGGCGGCAGCTCGACTCCGGCCTCTCGCGCGCGACGGCGCAGCCCCGCCGCCAGCCCCTTGGCCGCCGTGTACTGCTGGGTCAGGCACGAGAAAGCGACCAGGCCGGCCCCCCACTCGACGATCGCGCGCCAGACGTCCTCTTCATCGGGGATCGGCGGCAGATTCTCGTTCAGATTGACGAGCCGCGTCTCGTGGCCGGCCGCTTTCAAGCACGCCGACAGCGAAGCCAGGCCGTGATTGAACCCCATCTGCGTGTAGAGGTTCGGGTAGATGAAAAGGACGCGCATGCGATGGGATCTCCGGGCCGGAGGAGCGCCAGGATACTTGCGAATCGGCGGCGGTGCAGTCCCGAAACCGACCTGGGCCACGGGGGGCGTCCGAAAGCTGCGCGCTTCAGGCTCCGATCATCCTTCTAAGTGCCCCTTCGCTCCTCGATGACTCCGCTCGAACAGCCGCCCGCGATCCAAGTTCCCACCGCCCGCGACTGGACATCGATTC
>JAYUUV010000312.1:0-5630 GCA_043754695.1 Planctomycetota bacterium | reverse complement strand
ACGCGCCAGGTGCTGCTCGGACTGAACAGCGGCCACGAGAAAGGCTACGTGCACCGCGACATCAAGCCCTCGAACGTGATGCTCGCGGCGAGCATCCCGAAGACCGACACCAATCCCTATGGCGTCGGCGTGCGGCTGCTCGACTTCGGCATCGCCGGCCTGGCCACGAAGATCGACGAGCGCTCGCGCGCGGGCACGGTCATGTACATGAGCCCCGAGCAGGCCAGCGGCGAGCGCCTCGATCCGCGCTCGGACCTTTTCGCCGTCGGTGTGCTCTTGTTCGAAATGCTCTCGGGCCACAGACCGTTCGACGGTTCGACAACGCGCGCGCTGGTGCAGTCGGTGCTCGAGACCAACTTGACGGCGCGCCTCGGCGAGATCCCGAACTTGTCCAAGCAACTGCGCAAGTTGCTGGAGCGCGCGCTGCAAAAGGATCGCAGCAAGCGCTTCCAGTCGGCCACCGATTTCGCGAACGAGATCGCCAAGTCCGAGGCCTACAAGCTGCCCAAGGAAGTTCCGGGCTGGGCCTACGCGAGCTTGGGTGTGCTTTTCCTGGGCGCGGCTGCGGAGGGCTACATGCTCAAGCAGCAGTCCTCTGATATTGCAACGCTCAGCGCGAAGGTCGACGGCGCGGCCGCAGCTCGGTTGCAGGCCGTGCAAGAGGCCGAAAGGCTCAAGGACATCGATATCCGCGCCCAGCAGGCCAGCCTGAAAGAGTTGGAGTCCGATCGCGACAAGTGGCGCACGGATTTTGGGACTGCTGACGCCGCGCGCGTCGAAGCCGTAGGCAAGGTCGAGACGTTGCTTGCCGCGGAAGCAAGCCGCAGCGCGGACAAGACCCAAGACAACACGCAGTTCGACGACCTGAAGGGACAACTCGAGGAGGTGCGCAGGGACAACGACCTGACCAAGCGCAAGCTGCACGATCTCGAGCTCTCCGAGGAACAGTGGAAGACGCGGGCCGCAGCAGCGGAGAAAGCTCGCGACGATGCCCTGCAGGCAGCCAGTCCTCAGGGACAGTTGGCGATGACCTTCGACCGCGTCTGCGAGCTGGTCGAGAAGGACCTCGGGAAACAGGCGCTTTTCGCGCTGCAGCAGGCCCAGAACAGCGGCATTTTCGCCAAGGCGGGCGTCGACGCGGCCGACACTGTCGCCAACTTGGCGAAAGCCGCCGAGCGCGTGCACGTCTACCGCGAGTCCGTGCTGGCGGGTGCGCCCGCTTCGTTGCGCGACATCGTCGACGCCGGCCGCTTCCTGGACATGGCAGAAAAGGGCGCGGAAACCTTGGCGATCGAAGGTGCCGGCTGGATCGACTTCCAGGCCGCCGGCCAGGACAAGCAGGACCGGCCGAAGCGCGCGCGCGATCTTTCGCAAGAGCTGCGCAAGGTGATCGTCGCCGCGCTGGCCAGCTCGGAGAACGAAGACTCGAGCGACGCCGCCAAGCTCGATCTCGCCAACGTCGCGCGCGACGCCAAGGCGATCTTCGCGCATGCGGACCGCTTCGGCTGCAAGGGGCACATCGCGAAGGCCGCGGAACTGCTGCTCGATCAGCTGCGCCAACAGGCTGCGCCGGGCAACGCGCTGCAGCTCGAGAAGTTGCGCGGGTTCACGACCTTGGCGGAGTTCGTCAAACGGATCGATGCGGGCCAGTTCACGATCGACGAGGCCAAGAACTCCGACCTGCATGCGTTCGAGTTCGCCCAGCGCTGGTACAGCGAAGGCGCGGGCGCCTTGACATTCGACTGGAAGTTCGCGCGTCCGACGGTGCCGGCCGCGCCGACGACGGATTGGCGCCAGGTCATGTACCTGCAATGGCAACTCTCGCAGGAAAACGCGAGTTTCCCGATCAAGAAGGGCCGCACGCAGTTCTACCGCCTGCTCGAGTCCAACAAGAATCTGGCCTGGGGCAAGAGCCGCAGCTTGAACAACTCGCGCACCGAGATCGAGACGCAGACCTTCGACGCCGACGGCTACCAGAAGGACACCGCGAGCACGACCAAGTTCGAGTTCATCGACGGCGCGTTGCGCATCCAAGGTTCGGAGGTCACGATCGTCGATCTGCACGCGCTGGGCGAAGGAGTGTCGGTGGTGCCGTTCCCGCCGGTCGTGCAAGAGCCCGCCGTTCCGGATTCCCTGGCCAGCGCCGCAGAGCTGAAGAAGTTCCGCGACTACCTGAAATCTCGCCCGCTGGCCTGCCTGGTCGTCGGCCAGAAGAGCTCGCGCACGCGCTGGCTCTCGCCTGAATTCGGCCTGGTCTTCGACGACAACGTCGGGATCCTGCGCCGCGAACTCGTGTATGCCACGGGCGTGCAATGACACCGCTGGACCGCTCCGCCAAAAGCCTCAATTCCTTGACCTGGAGAACGATGAAAAGCCTTTTGATGCCTCTGACCGTCGCCGTTTCGTGCCTGGCCTTCTTCGGCTGTGCGTCGAGCGGCGGAATGCCGCAGGACGCGAGCTTGGCCAAGCCGCCCGAGAGCTTCAAGGGCTTCGCGCCCAACGCGACGAATGAAATCGTCGTTGCCCGCGCGCGTTTCGTCGAAGACTACGAAAAACTGTTCGGCGAAGACCTGATCGATGACTACGGCGTGATCCCGATCGCGATCAAGATCGGATTGAAGGGCAAGGACTCCGAGCACGAGACGATCTATGCCGACCCGCAGCAGATGGATTTTCGTCTCTACCTCGAGGACGGCAGCGCGCTGGAAGCTGTCAGCACGGCCAAGGTCGCCGGCTCCGACGCGGGGCTCGAGAAGAAACTGAACGCCCACGCGCTGAGCACGGACGACCTGCCCAAGTTCGATTCCGCCGGCGACAAGTACGTGTTCTTCCGCCTGGTCCCGCGCAAACAATTCGAGTTCTCCTCCGGCCGTCTCAAGCACCAGGTCGGCCATATCTCGCGCGGACTGGCGATCGATCGCTCGCTGATATCGTTCAAGATCACCCGCGCTGGGAAGGCGCTCCCTTTCTACATCGGTGTCAGCCGCGCCCAGCGCGGAGCTGAATAGCCAAGGATCTCGCCACATGAGCCGCAACATCTCAGCACTACGACACTCACTTCGCCTTGCCGCCGCGCTCGCGCTGTCGCTGATCGCAGCCTGCGCATCAGGCAATCCCTACGTCGAAAATCGCGACTACTTGGACAAGTCCTTCAGCGCGCTCGAAAAGGGAAATTTCCAGGCTGCCGCGCAGAGCGCCGAAGCCTTGCTTGCGGGACGCGCCGAGCAGGCCTCCCAGTTCCAGCTGCAGCGCTACTACGCCGCATTCCTTTGCTCGCGCGCGCACATCCAGGCCGCGCTGCACGGCCCGTTCCTGACCGAGGCCGCGCCCTCGGGAGCAGGCGTGGGCATCGCGACCGTGTCCAGCGGAGCGGCGGGCGGCGCAGTCGCCTCGCCGACGTCGCACTGGGTCGCGGCGTCCTATTACGCCGGCTTCGCGCGCGACCTCTACCCTGCCGCGGCCAAGGAACCGCTCAAGCAGGAAACCGAGGAGTTGCTTCCGGCGAGTCTGAAGAAGCTGGCCATCGAAACGACCCAGCTCAATCTCGATTTGACACGGCTGGCCTTGCTGCGTCGCCTGGGATTGGAAGTCGAGTGCGCCGCAATCCTCGATGCCAGCCCCGACATGCTCGACCTGGCCAAGTGCAAGGAAGCCCTGGATCGCGCGCAACTGCCCGCGGAGTTGCGGCCGCTGATCTTCTATGCGGGATTCACGCACAAGAAGCTGCGCGCTGCTCCGACCGATTTCCGCAGCCAGGCGATCACCTACAAACTGGGCGCGCAGGCTCTCGTGCTTGCGGCCGACTCCGCCAACTCGCTGCCGGCGCAGTGCAGCGAGGATGTGGTCCGTTGGGTCGAGACGAATCCGAACTTCGAATTCCAGTGCGACTGCAAGAAGAACTTCCAGTCGACCGCGCTGCGCTGCGCCGAATGCGCGAAGAGCGTCGTCGATTACAAGGTGGTCCCCAAGACGAAATGAGCGCGCAGCAGCGCTGAGCGCGCTGTCGAATTTCGGGCCCGGCCGCAGCGCTCAACGCACTGTCGCCGGGCTCGAACCGTTTCGCCCGCAGCTCAGCGCGCCAGTTCGATCTTCTCCAGCGTCGCCAGTCGGTCGCGCAGCGAGGCCGCCTCTTCGAAGCGCAGTTCGTTCGCGGCGCGCAGCATGTCCTCGCGCACGCGGTAGATCTCGCCGCGCAAGCGTTCGACACTCCAGGACTGCGCCTCGTCGCGCGGCGCGGAGGCGTCGCCGGGCGCGTCGGCCAGCTCGACGTAGTCCATCTCGTACAACGCCTCGATGCCGTCGCGGATCGACTTCTGGATCGTCTTGGGCACGATGCCGTGTTCCTGGTTGTACGCGCTCTGCGCGATGCGCCGGCGCTCGACCTCGGCAACCGTAACCCGGATCGACTCCGTGATCGTGTCCGCGTACAGGATCACGCGGCCTTCGACGTTTCGCGCCGCGCGTCCGCAGGTCTGGATCAGCGAGGTGGCCGAGCGCAGGAAACCTTCCTTGTCGGCGTCGAGCACACACACCAGCGCGACCTCCGGCAGGTCGAGGCCTTCGCGCAACAGGTTGATGCCGACCAAGACGTCGAATTCGCCAAGCCGCAGATCGCGCAGGATCGACGAGCGCTCCATGGCGTCGATCTCCGAGTGCAGGTAGCGCACGCGAATGCCCAGCTCGCCCAAGTAGGTCGTCAACTCCTCGGCCGAGCGTTTGGTCAGCGTCGTGGTCAACACACGCCAGCCCGCCTTCACGGTGCGCTTGACCTCGTGCACGAGATCGTCGATCTGCGTCGAAGCCGGACGCAACTCGATCATGGGATCGAGCAAGCCGGTCGGGCGCACGATCTGCTGCGCGACACGGCCCTGCGAGTGACTCAATTCATAGTTCGCCGGCGTGGCTGAGACATAGATGACCTGGCGCACCAAGGATTCCCACTCCTCGAAACGCAAAGGCCGGTTGTCGAGCGCGCTGGGCAAGCGAAAGCCATGTTCGACCAGCGTGCCCTTGCGCGACTGGTCGCCTTTGAACATGCCGCCGATCTGCGGCACGGAGACATGGCTCTCGTCGACGATCACCAGCCAGTCCTCGGGGAAATAGTTGAGCAGCGTGAACGGCGCTTCGCCCTGCTTGCGGCCGTCCATGAAACGCGAATAGTTCTCGATACCGTTGCACAGGCCGATTTCGCGCAGCATCGCGAGATCGTGGCGCGTGCGGCTGTCGAGGCGCTGGGCTTCGACGAGTTTGTTCGCCTTGCGCAATTCGTCCAGGCGCAGGACGAGTTCCCCCTCGATGCCCTCGCAGGCGCGCGTCACGCGATCGCGCGGTGTGACGTAGTGCCCGGCCGGATACAAGGTCGCCTTCTCCAGTTCGCGCAAGACTTCGCCCTGCAGCGGATTGACTTCGACGATCGCTTCGATCGTGTCGCCGAACATCTCGATGCGCAGCACGCGGTCCTCTTCGTAGATCGGAAAGACTTCGATCACGTCGCCGCGCGCGCGGAACGTGCCGCGCCGGAAATCGAGGTTGTTGCGCGCGTACTGCATCTGCGTCAGGCGCCGCAACAGGTCCTCGCGCTGCAGACTCTCGCCACGCTTGAGCGTCAAGGCCATCTCGGCATAGGCATC
>JAYUUV010000311.1:0-17406 GCA_043754695.1 Planctomycetota bacterium | reverse complement strand
CTCTCCTCGCGACTGGAGCCTGCTACACGGCTCTCCGGCGATTACCGTGACGGGACTGGCTCCCGCTAGACCTGAACAGCTTTCAGGACGCGACATGCTCCCTGGAGCCTATCGCGACCGGCCGCCCGGCGCACGCCCGAGCAGATCGGGATCGACTTCGCGGCTTGGCGAGTTGTCGGAAGAGCATCCGGCAGCGAGACTCGCGCGGGATGGCCAACCCAACAACCCCGGCGATCGAGGCGCGCGGCCTGGAGCAGAGTTATCGCTCGGGCTTCCTGTGGCGATCGCACAAGGTGCTGCATGGCATCGATCTAGAGCTCGCGCGCGGCGCGCGACTGGGGCTGGTCGGGCCGAACGGCTCGGGCAAGAGCACACTGCTGCGCGTGCTCGCGGGAGTCGAACGGCCGAGCGCGGGAGAGCTCACGCTTTTCGGCGGCGCATGGTCGGGCGGAGAGCTTCGCCGCCGCGTCGGATTCTTGCCCGAGGATGCGCCGTTCCCGCGCGAGCTGCGCGCACAGGAGACGCTCGAGTTGCTGGCGAGCCTGCGCGGAGTAGGCAAGCAGGACGCGCGCGAGCGTTCGCGCGAACTTTTGCACGCTGTCGGACTCGAGTCGGCCGCGCGCACGGCACTCGGCCGGTTTTCGCGCGGAATGCTGCGCCGCTTCGGATTGGCGCAGGCTCTGGTGCACGAGCCGGAACTCGTGTTGCTCGACGAGCCGACGGCGGGTCTGGATGCGCTCGGCTTTGGAGTCTTCGATGTGTTGCTCGAGCGCTGCCGCGCGCGCAAGACAAGTTTGGTGATCGCTTCGCATGTGCTTACCGATTTGCAGACGCACTGCGATCAATTGATCGTGCTGCACGAAGGTCTGGTCGCCGCCTCGGGCGCGCCACGCGATGTGCTCAGCACCGAGAACGGGCCGACGACGCTCGAGTTCGAAGGACTCGGCGATGCTGAAATCGCGGGCGTCGAGCGCAAAATCGCCATGGAAGGCGGCAAAGTCCTGCTGCGCGGTCCGTCGCCCGCGGCACTGCGCGCGCTCTATCGGCGATTGTCGCGATGAAACCCTCGCTTGGGTTGGCTGCACTCGTTGCGCGACGATTTCTTTCGCCGACGGGGCTGTTCCTGATCGGCGGCGCGCTCGCGCTCGCGTTGCTCCTGCCTTGGTCGCCGAGCGCGGTGCGCGGCGGCACGGAACTCTCGCTCGAGGTCAGCGCAGGACTCGCGCGCCAGGGCGTCTGGATCTGCGCGCTCGGCATGATTCTGCCCTGGTTCGCCTGGCGCAGCAGCACGTTCGTGCGCCAGTGGCGTCAGGGCGAAAGCGATTGGCTCGGTACCAGCGCACTTTCGCGCGCAGGCGTGGCCTGGTCCCATGTGATCGGCGCGCTGCTCGCGCTTGGCCTCGCGCTTGTGCCGTTCGCGATCGCGGGAGAGGTTTGCTCGCGAAGAACAAGCCCACAATTGCAGTGGCTCGGAGACAGCGACGTGCAATCCGTCGTGTTGATGACCGAGAACGATCGCGTGTCGCTGGACGTCGAGCCTCCAGCGGGGGCGAGCCTGGCCATTGCGCGCTTCGTCGTCGCCGCACCGGGCAACGGCGGACCGAGCGCGACCGTTCGCTGCACGCTCGAACGTGCCGGCGCGGCGAGCCTAGTTAGCGAAACGCGCATCTCGAACACGACGGCGCTGCGACTGGAACTCCACGGCGGCACGGGGCCGCTGAAACTTAGCTTCGAACACGTCGGGCCCGGCTCGGTGGTGGTTCTCGAAGGTCCAAGGCTGCAGTGGTTCGCGTTGCATCCTTCGCGCTGGAGCGTAGCTCTTTCACTCTTCCTGCACGTCTGGCTCGCCGCCGCGGCTTGCGCGGCGATCGCGCTCGGCGTCGCGGCTTGGACAAGTCCGGGCACGGCGTTCCTGGCCGCCGCCGCCGTGCCGGCCATTGCCTGGCTCGAGGACCGCGCGCCGCTGTTCTGGCCGGGCGTCGGACTGCGCGACGCGCTCGAACTTTCAGGCGCCGGTTTCGCTCCGGGTTATCCCGCGCTCGGCACGTGGATCGGATGCGCTCTCGCGCTCTGCGCGGCGCCGGTTCTCCAAGCACTCGCGCGCGATCTGTGGAGGCGCGAACCGTGAAATCAGTTCGCCCTTTGCACGTCGTCGCGCTGCTGCTCGCACTGGGCGTTTGTTTCGCTCCCCTGCCGACGACGCGCGAGCAGACGAGAAGTTCGAGTCTGGCCGGCCGCCTGCTAGGTCCGGTGGCCGCCCTCGCGGCGAGCGTCCAATGGGTGCGGGCCGATGTCGCCTTCCGGCGCGGGCGCGTCGAACTTTTCCTGGCGCGGGCCGAGACCGCGCTGACGCTGGCGCCGGAGTCGGCCGATGGTTGGAGCTACCTCGCCATGAACCAGGCCTTCAGCCTGGCCTCGCCGGAGCGCGAGCCTGATCCCGCGCGGCGGCTGGCGTGGGTTCAGGCCGGGCTGGCCACGGCGGCCGAGGGCGAGCGCGTGGCTTCAGCTCCGGGGGAGCTTGCGATTCTGGCGGGTACGATCATGGTCAAGAGCGCGTCGCTCGACCCCGATCTGCCCTGGCCGGGAGGTCTAGCCGCGATCTGGGAGGCCGCCGCGGGCCACTTCGAGCGCGCCGGACGACTGGGTTACGACGCGTCCATGTGCGCGGAATTGGCGGCCGCGGCCAGGCTTGCCGCAGAACACGCTCGCCAATGATCCAGCTGCGCGAAAAATGCCTGACCTGGACCGGTCAGGTTGCATAGAGTTCCGCCGCGCCATGTTCCCCGAAAGTTTCAGCGACTGGGTCAGCTCGTTCTTCACGCGCTTCAACTACATCGCGCCGTTCACGGTGCTGGTCCTGTGCGGCGTCGGCTTGCCGCTGCCCGAAGAAGTCACGCTGATCGGATCGGGCCTCCTGCTGCACAAGGGCGAGGTCGAATTCCTCAAGATCACGACCACCTGCTCGATCGCGATCCTGATCGGCGACTCGATTCCCTTCTGGCTCGGCCGTCACTACGGGATGAGCGCGCTGCAACACCGCTGGGTGCGCCGGATCCTGCATCCTGAACGCCTTTCGAAACTCGAAGCGCGCTTCCGCGAGCACGGTAACTGGGCCACCTTCGTCTGCCGTTTCATGGCCGGAGTGCGGATCCCCGGCTACTTCCTGGCGGGCACCATGCGCATGAGCTATCCGCGCTTCCTGCTCCTGGACACGGTCGGCGTGCTGATCTCCGTGCCCGTTTCGATCTACCTGGGCAAGGTTTTCGGCAGCAAGATGGAGGAGTTGAAGGACAGCCTGCGCGACCTGCACCTGATCCTGGGCTTCATCGTGTTTGCCCTGGTTTTCCTGATCGTCTGGCGCTCGCGCGCCCGTCCCAAGGCTGAACCGCCGCCCCCGCCCGCGCCCTGAGCGGCGAGCACGGGCGCCGCGCCTACGTTGACGCACCAGCGCGCGCCGCTACACTGCTTGCCCAAAACGCGGGGCAGGGGGTTGCCGACTTGCGCCGGATGCGGCAGCGCCGGCGCAGCTTTGAATCAGATCGTTCTCCCCCGGCAACCGCGCGGCTTGGGGGCACTGCGAAGGCGAGCCCGGGGTTTTTCCGGGGCGTCCCCTTGCCTGGAGCGCTACCCGGGCCGAGAGTCAGGCACACGAGGAATTGAAACCATCGAACCGATCGACATCGCCACCGCAGCGGCTTGGCTCGCGGAACAGAAGAAGGGCCTCGAGATCCGCATGCTCGATGTGCAGGAGCACATCAAGGTTGCCGATTACTTCGTGATCATCACCGGCACGTCCCGGCCGCACATCCGCGCCATCCAGCAGGAGATTCACGTCAGGCTCAAGGCCGCCGGTGTGGCCCATGGCCGCGAGGAAGGCGGCGATCTGGGTTGGTGGGTCTTGATGGACTACGGCGACGTGATCGTGCACGTGATGCAGGCCGAGGCGCGCGAGTACTACGACATCGACGGTCTGTATCAGGACGCCGCTGAAGTGACTTGGCGGACGCGCGCGCTTCCGGAACTTCCTGAAACGAAGCAGCGCGCGGTCGGAGGCTGAAAGGCGCGCCCCGCGAGCCGTCCCAGTCGATGAAGCTTCACTGGCACGAATGGGACGAGGCGGCGTTCGAGAAGTCGCGCCAGGAACAGCGGCCGGTCTTTCTTTTCCTGTTCGCGCGTTGGTGCCGCTTCTCGAGTGAACTCGAAGAGCGCGTGCTCGGCTCCAAGCAAGTCGCGGCGCTACTTCTGGAACACTTCGTCTGCGTGCGCGTGGACAAGGACCGACGCCCCGACATCGACGCGCGGTACTCGGCCGGTGGTTGGCCGACCTTGGCCTACCTCGATGAGAGCGGCGCGCGCCTGGCCGCCGATACGTACCTGGGAGTCGACGAACTGTTGGCGCGGCTCGAGCTGGTCCGCGCGCACTACAAGGAAGGCCGCGGCGCGCTGCGGCGCCGGTTGGTCGAGCCGGCTGTGCAAGCGACGCAAGTTCCGATGCGCGCCACAGCGCCCGAGCTCGGCCCTGAACCGATCGAATGGGTCGCGCGCACCTTGCTGGAAACCGCCGATCCGGTGCACGGCGGCTGGGGCGGCAAGCACAAATTCCCCCATCCGGAGGCGATCGATTTTGCCTTGATTCGCTGGTCGGAGACCGGCGACGAGGCGATGCGCAAACTCGTGCTGCGCACGCTGCGCAACATGCAACAAGGCGAGGTCCACGATCGCGTCGAAGGCGGTTTTTATCGCTATGCGACCGCGCCCGATTGGAGCGGGCCGCACCACGAGAAGACACTCGACTCCAACGCGGCGCGCGCGTTCGCCTACCTCGAAGCGCATCAGGCGTTGGGCGACGAGAGTTTCGCCACGACCGCGCGCGGCGTGCTCGATTGGATGATGAGTCGTCTGTTCGACGAAGACAAGCGCGCCTTCCGCGGCAGCCAGGACGCCGACGCGGCCTACGCGCACCTGGCGACGCTCGGAGCCAGGCGCGAACGCGGTGCACCGGCTTGCGATCCGACGATCTTCGCCAATTCGAATGCCCTGGCGGCGTCGGCGTTGTTCAAGGCCGGCGTGGTCTTGCGCGACAGCCGTTGGACCGAAACGGCGAGCGCGTGCCTCGAATTCGTGCTCGAGGAGCTGTTCGACGCGCGCCTGGGTGTGCACCACTACTGGGACGGCGCGCCACGGCTGGCGGGCCTCTTGAACGATCAGGCGCTGGTGTTGCGCGCGCTGATCGACGCGGCGCAGTACACCGGCGAGAGTCGTTGGCTCGAACCCGCGCGCACGATCGCGAACTTGACCGTGCAGAATCTGCGCGGCCCGAACGGAGCCTTTTTCGACTCGCGCATCGACGCGGGGGCGCGCGCCGGCGGGTTGCGGCGCGAACAGTCGATCATCGAGAACTCGATCCTGGCCGAGGCGCTGCTGCAGCTTTCGCTGTTCACGCGCGAGGACAAGGATCGCGGTCTGGCCGCGGATGCGCTGCTCGCGTTCGCGGGCGACTACAAACGGCACGGGCACTTCGTCGCGGGTTACGCGCGCGCCGTGGCGCTCTACCTGCATCCGCCCGTGCACGTCACGATCGTCTCGCGCAGGCAAGACCCGCTCGCCGTGCGGCTGCGCAAGGCCGCGCTCGAACCGTACGTGTCGAGCCGCGTCGTGCAGACGATCGAGTTGGAGAGCGACGAACGTCCGCTCGCCCACCTGGGCCTGGCCGAGGGCTGGAGGAGCGTCGGCTCGAGCGCGCGCGCGTTCGTGCAACGCGGGCGCGAAAGCTATGCAGAAACTTCCGACCCGACCAGACTGCCGGCGCTCATGGCGCGCATCGAACGCACCGAGTAGCCTTCAGTCTTCACCGTGCGGCCGAAAAGTCTCTGCATCCTGCTGGCCCTGACATCGACGTGGGTGGCCTGCGATCCGCCCAAGCTGCCGCTCTCGGACAAACTTGCGCACCTCGACCTGCGGCTTGCCGACGGCAGCTCCTCCGCGCAGAGGCTTGCCGGCAGCGAAGTGCGCTGGGTCGAGCGCCTGGAGATCGACGGGCCACAGACCGAGCTTGGAGCGTGGAGCACGCAGTACTGCCGCGTGGATCCGGCGGCCAATGGCGCACGCGGTGTATCGCTGCGCGGAATCGTCCCCGACGTCGAGCGCATGAAACGCATCGAGTTGCGTTCGACGAAGACCTACAAGGCGAGCGAGATCGACTTCATCGAATTGGAAATGGCGAATACGACCGCCGGTATCGCGCGCGTCGCATGGCGCAGCTCGCAGGACGAAAGCGAGCTTGGCGAATTTCCGCGCTCTTCGACCACGATCGTGCCGCTGCTGGCGGAAGCCACGACGCTGCGCATTTCGCTCGCGACCCAGCCGGGCTGGACGGGAGACATCACGGAACTGTCGATCGCGCCCAAGGAAAACGGCATCCAGCGTGTCGAGCTGCTCGCGGTGCGGCTCGGCCGTGTGGGCTTCATGCCCGGGCCCGATGCGCTCGAGACCCACGACAACGGCGCAGTTCCCGGTCTCGACGGCGGCCTGATCGCCCTGGGCCGCGAGGCGCGCCGCGCGGTGCCCTGCGATTGGAACGTGCCGCTGTTCGCGCGCGCACACGTGCCCCACGGCGGACGCCTGGCCGTCGAAGTCTGCGTCAGCACGAACACGATCAACTTGACGGCGGAAGTGCGCTTCTGCATCGACGCGCGCGAAAAATCGACGGATGCCTGGAAGCGCGTCGGCTACACGAAGATCGTGCCGGGCGAACGCCCCGAGGGACCGGTCTTCGAACACCTGCCGACTCCGCTGACGGCCTTCGAGGACAAGGACATCGAGCTGCGCTTCCTGGCGAACGACCAAGGCGAGCCCGACGAAAGCGGAAACTTGGAGCGCGCGCGCGCCTACTGGGGCGAGGCGTTGATTTTCGGCGAACAGCCGCGCGAGCGCCGGCCCAATGTGCTCTTGATCACGCTCGACACCGTGCGCGCGGATGCCATCGGCGCCCTGCGCACATCGAAGGGACCGAGTCCGACGCCCTTCCTCGACAGCCTGGCGGCGCGCGGCATCCTTTTCGAGCAGGCCTTCAGCGCCTGCAATGCGACCACGCCGTCGCACGCCGCGCTGATGACCGGCCTTGCGGTCCAGGACCACGGGCTGACGAACAATCGCTCGGTGCTTGCTCCCGCGAACCAGAGCTTGGCCGAGAGTTTTCGCGCCGCCGGCTGGCAGACCGCCGCCGCCGTCAGCGTCGCGCACCTCACGCCGGCGAACTCCGGGCTCGGCCAGGGCTTCGATCGTTTCTGGTTGGGTCAGCAAGATGCCGCGGAGGATGGCGCGCGCACGACTTCCGCGGTCCGCGATTGGTGGCGCGCCCTCGCGCGCGAGGGTCCGCGACCGCTGTTCCTCTGGCTGCACCTTTTCGACGCGCACACGCCCTACGACGTGCCGAAGTGGTTCCTAGAGGACTACACCAAGCGCATGGGCGTCGCGCTGCCGCCGCGCAATGTGACGCCGGCAACATTGGCTCCGAATCGTTTCAGCGAGCAGGGCCAGTTCCTTTTCGGCGTGACCAACCGCGCCTGGCCGGAGTTCATGTACCAGGCCTGCGTGGCCTACGAAGACGAATTGCTGCGCCAGATGTTTTCAGAGTTGTTCCCGGGCGGCAAGCTGGACAACACCTTCGTCGCCATCGTCGCCGATCACGGCGAAGCCCTCGGCGAGCACGGGAACTTTTACCATCACACAGGCTTGTACAACGAAGTGATGCACGTGCCGATGATCGTCGTCGCTCCGGGCGGACCGCGCGGCCTGCGCGTGAAGGAAGCGGTCTGGTCGCTCGATCTTTCGCGCACGCTTTTTGGCCTGTGCGAATCCAAGCCGGCGACGCAGCTGCGCGGCATCGACCTGCTCGAATTCGCCGCGCGCGCGGATCGGCCCGTGCGGCGGATCTTCTTCGAACACGCCGATCTCGTGCAGGCCGGCTGCGCGGACGGTGCGCATTCGGCGATCTACACCCGGCTCGAGTACACCCAGCTCGGCCGCGAGCGAAGCATCGCGCCAGGCACGTTGCAGCTCTTCGACAGCAAGTCGGACCCTGGCGAGTTGAAGGACATCGCGCCGACTTCGCCCGAGCTGGGCACGCAATATCGCGAGCTGTTCAAGCAGTGGGAGTCGAGCGCGCTCAAGCGTGAACCTCTGCACCGCGAATTGTCCGCCGAGGACGAGCTGCGCTTGAAACAGCTCGGCTATTGAGTTGACTCTTCCGCGCGCCGTCGGCATCGATAGAGCATGAGCGCCACAGTCTGCGGCACGGGCTGGCGCGAGCGATTGTGCGTGGCGCTGCTGCTCGCGCTAGCGCTGCTGCCTCGCGCGCGCGATCTTTGGGCACCCTTCGACCGCGAGTTCGAAGGCGCGCAGGCCGCGTTTTTCGCGATTGGCGCCGTCAACTACGAGCGACTTGGCGTGTTGCGCGCCGGCGGCTACCCGGTGGTCAACATCGACCTCGGAGCGCGCACCGATGCGCAACACGATCTGCGCAACGCTCCTGCGACCTGGTACGTGTACGCCAACCATCCGCCGCTCGTGCCGCTCGTGGCCTGGCTCTCGATCCGCGCGGGAGCCCCGCGCGAATGGTCGCAGGCCTGCGATGCGAATCGCGCGCCGCAGGGAATCGAAGCTTGGATTCGCCTGCCGTTCCTCATGACGAGCATGCTCGGGCTCTTGGCGTTGTGGTGGGCTGTGCGCCAGGCCGCGGGACAGCGCCGCGCGCTGATCGCGCTCGCCATCGCCGCCGCGCTGCCGATCAGTGCGTTCTACGGCACGTTGGTCAACTACGAGAACCCCTCGCTGCTGTGCATCCTCGTGGCGGTCGGGTTTTACGCGCGCTGGGTTCGCGACTCCAGCCAGCGCTCGCTCGTCGCATGCGCGCTCTGCTTCGCGGCGGGAAGTCTGGTGACCTATTCCGCGATGTTTTTCGTGCCGATGCTCGCGCTGCACGCCTGGTCGCGACTCGGCTGGCGCAGAGCGTCGCGCTTCGCCGTGTTCGCCGCGTCGATGGGGATCGCGCCCATACTTGTCCACGCGCTGTGGAGTGCCCGCGCGCAACATGCCCTGGGATTGGAAGCAGCGCCTTTGCTGGCGCGCGTCCAAGAACTCTTGGGACCGCTGCTCGACGGCAGTCACCCGATCGGAGAATGGGCAAGCCTGCAAGTTCAGCGTCTTGGAACGTGGTTCAGCTGGCCGATCGTGCTCGTGGCCAGCTTGGGCCTTGCGCTCAGCGCGTTCGACGCGCTGCGCCGCTGGGTTGGAAAACCGCGCGCCGCGACGGCGATCGACGAACAGCTCGACCTCGAACCGGCGCTGCTCGCCGGCGGAGTCCTGTTCCTGTTCGCGAGCTATCGCCACACGCTCGATCCACAGTTCACGTTCTTGATCTTGCTGGTTCCAGCGCTCAGTGGTCTCGCGGCGCTGACCCTCGATCGCGCCGCGCAACCGCTCGCGGGACTGCGCGCAGGATTGGCACCGCTGGTGCTCGCGACCGCCGCGCTCGCAGCCTTCGGCCTGTGGCGAACCAACGACTTGCGTTTCGATTTCCGAAGCCGCGGCGGCGATGCACGCGCCGATCGTCCCGCGCCCGCCCTGCCCATGCCCGATGTCAGCGGCGCCGAGCTTGCGACGCTGGTTCCGGCGGGCGGACTTGGGATTCACCCCTCGAGCATGGGCCTGAACCTCGCGGTCTCGTTCTATGCCTGGCGCAGTCTGTGGCCGGCGACAGGAGCGAGCGACACGCTGCCGATGGCCGTCGCGCAACGCTTCGGCCTGGGCGGCGCGCCGCAAGTCCTGCTGCTACCGAGATACCCATGGCCCGCCGTCGCGGCGCAAGTCGCGGAACTCGAGCACGCGTGGGCCAAGGATCTCCCGCCCGATCGCGAAAGCGAGCACTGGCGCGCGTGGGATCTGCACTGACGGGTGTCGAGACACGCCGGCTGCGACGGCGATTTTGGACTCGCGTCAGCAGGATCTGCCGCGCCACAAGCGGAAAAGTCCAACAAATGGTCGGAGCCAACTGCGGAGATCGCCTTGGCCTGGGCATACGATGTCATCGAATGAGCGCCACCCGCGACCTACTGCTTCCTCAACTCATGCCCGGGGAGATCGCAGCATGACCCGCACCTCGCACGTACCGATCAACTCTCGTCATCGTCTGCTCCTGACGCTGCTCGATGCTCTAGGTGGTCGCATCGGCAACCTGGATTTCCAAAAGCTGCTCTTCCTTCGTTGCCAGGAAATAGGCGAGCAGGCTCCCTACGAGTTTGTCCCATACAAGTTCGGGGCATTCTCGTTCACCTCCTATGCAGATCGACGCAAGCTCGTGGAGCGCGGGCTGCTCGACGACGATGGTGAGAACTGGAAGCTGAGTGCAGCAGGAAAGAACGCGCTCCGAGCCGCTCGATTCGAGGCCGGCCCGTTGGCGACGTTCGTTCGCGAATTCCGGGATCTCCGAGGAGATGCGCTCGTCGCCGAGACGTACCGCCGCTTCCCGTACTACGCGACCAAGAGCACGATCGCAAGTCGCGTATTGCGCGGGGACAAGTCTGCGTTGACGCAGATCGAGTGCGCTCGACCTGCTCCCCACCGCGCGGGCATCTCGACGATCGGCTACGAGGGGCTCACGCTCGAGCGCTATCTGAACCAGCTCATCGCAAACGGCGTCACGATCCTGTGCGACGTGCGCCGCAACGCCATCAGCCGCAAGTACGGCTTCTCGAAGGGCACGTTGTCGAAGGCGTGCGAAGGCGTCGGCCTGCAGTACGAACACCATCCGGACCTCGGCATCGCATCGGAGAAGCGCCAAAGCCTCGACACGCAAGCCGACTACGACGCGCTGTTCGAGGAGTACGAGCGCAAACATCTCCCCAAGCAGATGGCAGCGTTGGCCACTATCGGTGCGTGGGTTCGAGCAGAAGCACGCGTGGCGCTGACCTGCTACGAGCACTCGCCGCAGCAGTGCCATCGCCACTGCGTTGGCGAGGCACTGGAACAGAAGTTCGGGAGCGGCTTCGCGCCCGAACACCTGTGACCGCAACATGGACAAGGAACGCATCCTCATCACGGTCAAGACCTACCCCACGCTCTCGCGAAAGTATGGCGAGACCGTTTGCACGGCGGGTGTTCGCGCGGACGGCTCGTGGGTGCGGATGTATCCAGTTCCGTTCCGCAGACTCAGTGAGGGAGAGCAGTACAAGAAGTTTGATTGGCTCGAATGCAGGCTGATCCGCAGCACATCCGATCCAAGACCCGAGTCTTTCCGCCCGGCTGACGTGAACGAGCGGCGGGCAGTCGACCACATCGGTACCTCGAATGATTGGAGCGATCGACGGGCACTCCTGCTGCGGACCGCAAAGGTCTACACACACCGCGATGAACTGATCGCCGGTGCTAAGGCCAACATCATGTCCTTGGCGGTCTTCAAGCCTGCCCGAGTCCTGGACTTCGTTTGGGAAGAGGACGATCGCGAGTGGGATCCCGATCGCCTGCGGGAAATGAGGGAGAGCTTCAAGCAGCTTGACCTCTTCGAGGACAACAGTTGGCGGGAGACCTTCCGCGTGATACCGAAGCTTCCGTACAACTTTTCCTACCAGTTCGAGGATGCGAACGGGAGGCAAAGCACCCTACAGGTCCTTGACTGGGAAGTCGGAGCACTCTTCTGGAATTGCTTGGCCTCCTCCGAAGGCGACACTGGACGTGCGCTCGCGAAGGTGCGGCAGAAGTACTTCGATGAGTTCCTGCGCAGCGACCTGCACTTCTTCCTTGGGACGACCCAGCAGTGGCACTCGGTCGCGCCGAACCCTTGGGTCATCGTCGGAGTGTTCCCGATCCCCCACGAGCGCCAGCGGGGGCTGTTCTGACGGTGATCGCAAACACTGACTGCATGGAACGCCCGCTAAGACGCTGAACTCGCTTGCCCGCTCGGCCCGCCCTTGAAGTGCACGAGCAGCGTGTGCTCGAGTTTCTTGTACAGCTCGCCCGTCGCGCGCACATCGCGCAGGCAATACTCGCCGATGTCTTCGATCTTGCCGTCGCGATAGGCGCGGCCGACCTGACTGCCGTCGATCGAACCCTTGGGGCTCTCGATGTCGAAGCGCCGACACCAGTAGTCCAGCGAATAGTGATCGCGCAGACCGCCCTGGAATCCGAGCACGTCGAAGAGATCGCAGTGGCCGGCAATGTCGTAGCGATACGGCACCAGCTGCAACGACGGCCGAATGCCCAGTTGCGCCGAACGGATCATCAAGGTCGGCCCGTCGTAGCCGCGGCCGTTGTAGCTGACCAGACGCACGCGCGACTTGCCGACGATCTCCCAGAAGCGCCGCAGGATTTCTGCTTCGCTGCCTCGGAAAATCTTGGAGTGCGCGACCTTTTCCCAATCGTGCTCGGGCGCCGAAGTTCCTTCGAGCAGCATGATCCCGCGATCGCGCTCGAGATCCCACATGCCGATCGCGATCACTTTGCCCAGGCCCGGAAAAAGGGCCGTGCGATCCGGAACGGCGTCGCGATCCTCCGGGCTCTTCGCTCGATGGAGCAAATAGCCGCGTGTGATCTCGTCGACTTCGCTCCACGGAAAGCCGGCCACTTCGATGTCGAATGCAATCGTCGCCATGTTCGGCGGCGATTCTACGATTCGAAGCTCGGCGGCGCGAATGCCTGCGCGGCCAGGCTCAATGTGCAGGGCTCGCCGCGGGACGCGAACGCGCGAGGAAAAGCGCGCCGATCAACGCGGCAAGAATCCACCAACTGCCCTCGAGTGCTTGGCGCAGCGTCGTGCGCTCGATCGTCCCCAGTGGCGCGCAGCCGCCGCCGCCAGAGTCCTGATACGTGAACGAATCCGCCTGCAGCGCGGCTTGCCCGGTTGCAGGCTCGCTGATCAGCACGGAAACGATGCCGCTCGCATGCGCAGGCACGACGACTTCGAGAGTCTGCGCGTCGATGAACGTGACGGAGTTGGCGCTCGCACCGCCGCTGCCCGTCGCGGGATCGGCTCCGAAGAAGACTTCGGTGGTTGGCGTGAATCCGTCGCCGTGCAACGTGGTCAGCAGCGCGCCCGCAGTCGAAGAGAGCGCGGGGTTCAGCGAAGTCAGGCTGGGATCGGGCAAAGCGGAATAGGCGAAAGCAGCCGTGGCGACCACTGCGCCCGGATTCTCGACTTCGATCGCATAGGGACCGCCGGGTACGCCGGGTTCGGTGGTGAGCACGATGCGCGTCGAGTCCACGACGGTCATGTCGGGTTGATCGACTCCGTCGATGCGCACGGTGGAACCTTGCACGAATCCAGTTCCGACCAAGGTCACGCTTGTGCCCCCCACTGTCGCGCCGGCGAGCGGGAACACGCTCAAGATCGCGGGCACCGTGATGAACTGCATTCCGTCGACGAGCCGGCCCTCGACTCCGCTCGCGTCGATCGCGACCACGTCGTAGGTTCCGCCTGGGGTAGCCGCGGTCGTCAGCGTGATCGTGTTCGCGTCGACCACGTTGCAGCCGCCGGCGACACCGTCTTGATAGATGCGCTCGCCGATGACCAGGCGCAGGCCGCTGCGAAAATGATTACCTGTAATGGTCAAGCCCTCGCCGCCCGCGTCGCTCGCTGCTCCCGGAGTGACGGAGAGTACTTGCGGCGATGGCGGAACGATTTCGAGGGCGCCGGGCAAGACGCTCCTTTCTCCCAGCGGCGAAGTCGCGATCAGGTCGACGTGTCCAGCGGCGGCGCCCGCGGGGACCGTGGCGCTGAACTGCACCTGCTGGTCGTACCAGCCCAGCACGACGATCGCGATCGACGCATCGCCTGCGGTTATTGAAGAGCCGGCCACCAGACCGGAGCCATGCAACGCGAACACACGCGTGTCGCCGATCACGCCTGCGAGCGGCAGTGGATCGTAGTTTCGGCCGAGGCTGAAGCTCGTGTCCGCATCGACGAAAAGATCGCCGACGGAAATCGCGGCAGCGGCGGCAATCTGGACCGTTCCGTAGTCCGTGGAACTGAAATCCGTCTGCACGCTGCGGCCCGCCGTGAGATTGCCGCTCGAGACCGGGAAGTCGAGCGGCGTCGCGTACAACTCGTAGTCGTCGGGCAGCAGTCCACGGATCACGAACGCGCCGGAGCTCGCGGCCAGAGCCGAAGCGACCGTGCGACCTTGGCTCGAGCGCGCGACGACATAGGCGCCGCGCACCACGCTGGCGTCGCTCTGGCGCTTCACGATGCCGCTGATCGAGCCTGAGACACCCAAAGGATAGGCGTCGCGCAGGCCGTGTTCGTCGTCACTCGAAATCGAACGCTGCAACGTGCCGCCCGAGGAAACGTATGGGTACAAGCTCGCTCCGACGAATCCGGAATGATCGAGTCCGAGCAAGTGGCCGAGCTCGTGGCTGGCGATGTCCTCGATGTCGAAGCTGCCCGGCGTGGTGCTGGTCGTGAAGTTGTAGCCCCGACCGTTGAACAGCACGTCCGCGTCGGTGATGCGGCCGCCGGAGGTGAACCAGACCGGAGTGATCGCGACACTGCCAGAGCCGGCTGGAAAGTAGCCGCACGAACCGGTTTCGTCGAACCAGACCAGGTGCAGGTCATCCGCGGCCCAGTCGGTGCGCGCGCGCGCTTGGGCAGAGCTGTTCTCGATCAGCTGCGCGCGCGTGCCGGCGGCCTTGTTCCAGGCTGCGATCGAACCCTGGATCGCCGTCAAGTGGCTGTTGTCAAAGACATTGTCGGAACCCTGCGCACAGATCGTGACCGAGATGTGCTCGGGATCCTGCCAGTAGAGCGGCTTGCCGTTGCTCGAGTTGATCAGCCGCACATGCGCGAACAGCGCGCCCGCGCACAGGAGTATCGCGACGAGCGCGCGTGTGGACTTGGCTCGCTGCACGCTACTTGCCCCCGCTGGACGGCGGCGACGCAGGCGGCAAGGCGCGACGGTGCAGGACAGCGGCCTGGACCTCCGCCATGAACGCGGCGTAGTCGTACACCGCGGCCAGATTGGCGTGGCTCTTCTGCAGGCTGACCAGATCGAGCAGTTCGAGATCGGCGTCGTCGCGCACCAGCGTGCGGCCGCCTTGTGCATCGCGCGCGACGCGGAACTTGCCCTGGGCCAGACCGATGGGAATGCGCAGGCCGGCGCTGCTTTCTTCGCTGAGGAACAGCACGACTTCTTCGCCGAGGTACAGGCTCGGCATGCCCGGCAATACGAGCCCTGAGCCGTCGGGCAGGACGCCGCCCGGAATGCGCACATCGAAGTTGCCCGCGGCAGGACCGAGCAGGTCGCGACGCACCGCCAATGTTGCGCGCGTGCACGGCCGTCCGCGCAGGTCGAGTTCGACGTGCATGTCGAGCACGCGGCCTTCGATACAAAGCTCCGCGCCGTCGACGAGTCCCTGCAAGTCGAGCACGAGCGCTGTCCCAGCCCGCGCCGCAGGAGCCGGCCAGAACTGCCAGGCAGCCAGCAACAAGACCGTGCCGGCGGCCAATAGACTAAGGGTGCGGAACACGGGGAGACGGACAGGGGAAATCCGGTTCACACGAGTCGAGTCGGCGCACAAGCGAACTTGAGCCCAGGGCCTGAATCGCAGCCGCCGCGCCAGTCGACCCGCGCGGATCACGTATCCTCGGCCCCATGGCGAACCAAAAGTTTCATTTCGCGATCCATGGCGAGCGCCTGGCCATCGCGCGCCTCGCTCCGGACGCGCCCTTGCCCGCCTGGGCGAGCGGCTCATTCGTCTCGCTCACGCGCACGCCCGCGGAACTCTCGATCGTCTGCACGGCGCGGCACGTGCCTGAGGATGTCGTTCAAGTGCGCGACAAACTCGCGCTCGGAATCGAGGGCACGGTCTCGATGACCGCGGTCGGGATCATGGCCGGCCTGTGCACAGCCTTGGCCGACGCGCGCGTCTCAGTGTTCGTGATCGCGACCTACGACACAGACTGGATCTTGATCTCGGTCGACAGCTTGGACGCCGCGCGCGGCGCGCTCGAAGCCCTCGGCCACCAAGTCAGCGGCAACTTGCCCGCGGCCTGAATTCGCCTCAGCGGTGGAAACCGCCCAGCGGCGACATGAACGTCGGCGAAAACGCCGCCAAGGCGTCGCGCAACTGCGGCGTGGGTTTGCCGTAGACGACCAGGCTGGCCGGCTTGGCCAAGTCGAGCAGCTTTCCGGCGAACTTGGCCTGGAATGTGCGTGCGTGGATCATGGCGGCCGCGCAGTCGGAGAAGCGCTCGAGGATATGGCAGGTCTTGCTGTCCTCGGAGAGCGTCCAGTCGTAGCTCTGCGTGTCGATCTCGCCGCGCGCGGACTCGATCATCGCCTTCATCAGCGCGCGAAATTCCTCCATCTGGCGGGGCTGGATTTTCAGTTCGAGAAGCCAATAGATTGATTCGTTCATGACGCGTCCTGCTGGGCCGGCGAGCATCTGGCCCGTGATTCTTGGGCTCAGCACTGTAGCGCAAGCGAGAAAAAGTCGGCCCGCGAGGCCGATTTCGCACCGTTTGCACGAAGAGTCGAGATCGGGGCCCACGCGCTGCCAAACTCATGCGATACTGCGCGATTGTCCACGGGGCTCCAGAATCATGAACATGCCTGCCAACGAATCGATGTCCGAAACACTGCCCGATACCAAGCCGAGTCAGACCAGCGGATTTGCGGCCCTGGGGATCGCACCCGAGCTGCTCAACGCGCTCGCGACTCTCGGCTACGAAGAACCCACGCCGATCCAGCGCGAGGCGATTCCGCCGCTGATCGCGGGCCGCGACCTGCTTGGGCAAGCGGCCACGGGCACGGGCAAGACGGCCGCGTTCGCGCTGCCGATGATCCAGCGCTGTTGCGATGGCAATCCCAAGCCCAACCGGCCGCGCGCGCTGGTACTCGTGCCGACGCGCGAGTTGGCCATGCAAGTCGCTGAATCGATCCATCGCTACGGCAAGGCGCGACATGCCACGGTGCTGCCGATCTACGGCGGTCAATCGTTCGGGCTGCAACTGCGTTCGCTCGATCGCGGCGTGCAGATCGTCGTCGCGACTCCCGGCCGCGCCTGCGATCACCTCGAGCGCGGAACGATCGTGCTCGACGAACTGACGATGCTCGTGCTCGACGAGGCCGACGAAATGCTCGACATGGGCTTCGCTGACGACCTCGACAAGATTCTCTCAAAAGCCAATCCGCAACGGCAGACCGCGCTGTTCTCGGCCACGCTCGCCCCGCGCATCCTGGAGATCGGCGAGCGCCACTTGCACGATCCGTTGCGCATCGCCATTGCGCGCGAGCGCACACCGGCAGGCGAAGTCCCGCGCGTGCGCCAGGTGGCCTACGTCGTGCCGCGCGTGCACAAGCCCGTGGCGCTCGGCCGCGTGCTCGACATGGAGACGCCGACGTCGGCGATCGTGTT
>JAYUUV010000310.1:0-10994 GCA_043754695.1 Planctomycetota bacterium | reverse complement strand
CGGCGACGCGTTGTAGTTCGCCATGCCGAAAAATGCCTGACGGACGACGTTGGCCGTGGCGCTGTCGGCGTCGTCTCGCACGAGCACCGTGCCGCCGATGGCCGGCGTCGCGAGTGCGCGGGTCGGCGTCAGGCTGCTGCCGCATGAGGGCACCCAGCCCCACTGCGGCAGGATGTAGTCAGTGGTCTGCGAGTACAAAAGCGTGCCGTCGGAACCCTTGCGGCAATCCATGCGGAACGAACCGCCGGACTGCGTCTTGACCGTGACGAGCACGTTGTTCTTCGCCGTGATCAGCGGACTGCCGTAGTGAATCCCCAAGAAGCCGGGCGGCACCAGATCGACGGGCGTCTGCCAGTGGATCGACACCAAGGGTTGCGTGGCGACCGGCGACCTTGCGGTGTGTTGCGCGTTGTATCCGTAACCGGGCCAACCGCGCAGCCAGGTGCTTCCGCTGGGCACTGCGGCGACCAGCACGGTCGCGCCGAGAACTCCGAGAACTGCGACGGTCAACGATGAACGACTGAATTGCATGGGGTGGGGCTCCTGGCCTGCTGCGTTGCTCGCCCGCGAGAGTCACGGGAATCGAGGAGCTTCGATCCTAGCCGTCTTTTGGGCGAGCGGGTGCTGAGCGGCGGACTTCCGACAGGAATGCCTACGAAAAACCGCACCTGGATCCTGGCGGACCCATGTGCGGCAGATCAGCGGGCCAGTGCCCGGCCGGCTTTCAGGCTCCGACCGTGAACTCCAACGCGTTCGAGAGAGTCGAGTTGTTCGGCGCGGCGAAGCCGTTGTCGCGGCCCCAGCACTGCACGTCCACGACGGTGCCCGGGACCTGCAGGTAGGCCGCGGGCGTTCCGCCCAGCGCGCCGACGGCGAACGCATTCATGTCGAGCGAGTAGTTGCCCGAGCAATCGTTCGGCGGGGGATTGCCGCCCGAGCTGACCCCGACCGAGCGCTTGAGCGGCGAGTTGACGCAGCGCAGGCCACCCTGGAAGACGACCGCGGTCCGTCCGGTGTTCGTGTAGAGGAAAAGGCCGGGCTTGTTGTTGATCACGTTGCCCGCGGAAACCGTGAAGCCCGATCCGCTCGTGGCGCTCGGTGTGCCGACGGCGGAGATCGAAGGCAAGCAACCCAGTGAATTGAGCTTGGCCGTGCAATAAATCGTCGTCGGCGGAGTGGGATCGTTGAAGGCCAGCGTGTCGACGTTGAAGTCGGACTGGAAGTCGAGCTGCAGCTCGTCGAAGAAGATGTTCGTGAACCCGAAGTAGTTGTTCGGCTGTGTCTGATTCGAGAGGTTGCTGAACGAGTCGACGACGACGGGCCCGAGCATCGCGCGGAACGTTGAAGGGCCGGCGGTGCTGATCTGGTGATAGACGAAACTCAGATCGCTGATCGGCGACGCGAATTTGATCTTCAGCGTGTTGGGCAGTCCCGAAAAATCGTTGGTCAGGAACCCGCCGAAAAGGTTGTTCGCGACGCCGGTCGTGAAGTAGCTCGCGTGCGTCACGGTGATGCCGGGGATCTGCGTGGTGATCGGCGTGAAGTTGGGGAAGAGATTCGCCCCGAAGTCGATCACGTGATCGGGGCTGGTCAGGCCGGACGACTGGGCGATGATCGCCTGTCCGAAAGCAGACGTCGTCGTGGTGATGAGCGTGAGAACAGCCGCGAGAAGTGTGGTGCAGCGCATCGGGTGCCTTCGTGGAACGGTGGGAGCGGTTGGATCGAACGGGGCGTGGTGGGACGCTTGCAGCCTACCTGACCTCGGCCGATTTGGGGGCGGAGCCGGCGGCGTGGCCTTGGAAATTTCGACGGACCACAAAAGTCGAACGCTCGTCCGGCCTGCGCCTGGGCGGCTTGGCGTCCTAGGCTGGAGCGACGACCTTGGACGCCGCATCCAGGAACGCAGCTTCGAGCCCATCGAGTTCGGCGACGAACTGCGCTCCGAAGTAGTACTCGAGTTCCGCGCGCACGCCGCGATAGGCGCGCTCGCCGACATCGAGGCAGACGAGCGAGCCGTCGAGCACTTCGTCCGCGAGTGTGAGCGTGCCTGCGCCGAAGGTCAGCGGAAACAGCGCACTGACGATCGGTTTGAAGTCGTGATAGTCGAGTCCCTTCGCCAGCGCAAAGCCATGCAGCATGCACCCGCGGCCCTTGCGCGCGAGGAACACGCAGCCGTGCTCGTCGGCTGAAGTGCGCTGCGATCTGCCGCCGGGAAATTCGGCGTCGATTTCGATCTCGTCGCTGAACCAGGCCGCGCGCGGCACGCCGCTGAAGGCTTCGATCTCCGCTGCGTGCAGTTCGAGCCGCTTGACGTTCTCTGCATCGATGTCGACGCCGTACTGGCAACACGCGTCCGCGCAGAAGTCGCAGGACATGCAGCGCGTGAAGTAACGCGCGCTGAAGATCGCAGTGTTGACCCGCGTGATCACGGGCACACCGTGGCGGCTTGGGTAGGGACGGGTCAGGGGCTGGAGCATGGGCGCGATGGGCAGTGCGAGACTGGCAGTCTGCGCTTGGCCAGGGCTCGGCGCGAGTTTGGTCCATCAACAAGCCCGCGCCGCGGAGAGTTCGCTCTCTCCGCGGCGCGAGTTCAGGTTCTCGCCAACTCCATCAAGGCTCGACCGCGTACTCAAGCCCGTCCGACAGCGAGGTCAGGTACGGATCGCCCGGGTCGCGCGACCAGAACTGGCAGTCGACCACGGAACCGGGCATCGACAACTCCGGCGCCGGAACTCCTCCGAGCGCTCCGAGAGCGAACATCGTCATGTCGATCGACAGCACGCCTGTGCAATCCGCCGCCGGAGCCGGGCTGCCGCCTGAACTCATGCCCGGCGAGCGTTTGATCGGCGCGGCGACGTACAACGTTCCGCCTTGGAACGGCGTGTTCGCGACATCCGTCACCGAGTACAAGAGCAAGCCCGGCTTGGAATTGCGCACGTTGTTGCACAGCACCGTGAACGATCCGGCCGCGAGACTCGGATCTCCAGCCGCGCCGATCGATGGCACGCAACCCAGGCCGTTAGTCTTCGCCACGCCGAAGGCGAACCACTTCGCCGAGCACGACAGACGGTAGACCTCGAGGTCGCCGATGCCGAGCTTGTCAAAGCCGACCGTTTCGCCGTCGATGTCGATCAAGTGACTCAGGGTCGTGTTGCTCGCGAGATTGTTGCCGCTCGCGGGCACACGCTGGAAGCCGCTCATGATATTGCCCTGCTGAATGCCGAGCGGATCCCCGGTGCCGAGCACGCGGTCGGCGCAGTCGTAGTCCGCGCCACCTTCGGCGTCATGGATCTCCGTACCGGAAGGCAGGCAGCCGATCTGGTACTCAGTCGGACTCGGAGTCCAATTCAAGTATTGCAGGCCCGGCCCGCCGCCCACGTATTCGAGCACGCGCGCCAGCCAATAACCGGGTTGCGAATCACCCATCATCGGTTTTTCGGCCACCAGCAAGCGCTTGTTGTCCGGCGAGAAACTGATGTCGGCGACAGGGTTGGAGTAAATCTGTCCCGGCAGATAGGGCATGACCTTGACGAGCACCGGCGTGCCGACGATTGCGCCCGTGGAAGGGGAGAGCCGCACTTTGAAGATCGCATTGTTGACGATGTTCGAGCCCTGGGCCGGCCAACTCGACGGCCACGGCGTCGTCGGGCGCATCTGGTCGCGCAACCAGACCGAGAAGTAGAGCTCGCGCGGGGTGTACACGCGCAAGCCCCAGACGCGTTCGCCAAGTTGGGCAAAGCCCGGAGTGTTGATCGTCGAAGGGAACGGATCCCAGGCCTGTTGCTGCGTGCCGTTGACGTCGAAGCGATAGATCTTTCCGTCTTCGAAGTTGCTGGAGTAGATCTGTTCGTTGCCGTTGAAATTCCAGGCGCACACGTCGCCGAGCGCGGAACCTGTGTTCGGCATCGTCGCGAAGGTCGTGATCGCGCCAGACCCGCCGTTGAGCTTGTACACAGCGCCAGGTCCACCGGTGCCCCAGTACGCGCCGCCGTAACTCGAAGTCGCCGACACGTAGATGTCCGGCGCGAAACCGACACGGCGGTCATAGCACACGCCGAAAACGTGGCCGAGATTCTGCATGTTCCAAATGTTGAGCGGATTGCCCTGGTATTGATTCGAGAACTTCGGGGCTTTCCAGTGCGTGCCGACCGGCGCGGGAGGGCCGCTGAGGTCGATCAGGGAAACGGCGTAGTCCGTGGGCTTGGAGCCCTCGCGCGTCATCACGATCTCGCCGTCGGTGACGGGGAAGGGCGCGATGGAACAGGCGTGGTATTCGGCGATGTAACTCGAAGGATTGCCGCCCGCGGTGGTGCAGATGCTGCCGACGTACAGGTCGGAACCGCCGCCGGTCAGGTCGTCGTAGTCGTGCATGACGAGCGACACACCGCCACCACCGATGTCGACGCCGGTCAGCGGCTGCCAACTGCTGCCGTTCCAGACGGCGATGCGGTCGAGCGGCGTGCTGTTCGAGCCATCGGCCGTAAAACTGCCGGTGGCGTAGAGCTTCGAGCCCGAGCCGTCGTCGAAGACGTGCAGGTCGCGAACGGTGCCGAATAAACCCGTGCCGACCGCGGACCAATTCACGCCGTTCCATTTGGCGATGTTGTTCACGGCGACATTGCCATTCGCCATGAAGAAATTCCCGCCGGCGTAGAGCTCGTTGTTGAACACGCACAGGTCGTACACGTTCGAGCCGCTCAGGCCGATGCCGAACGGCTGCCAGTTCGAGCCGTCCCATTTGCCGATCAGGCCGGCGGAGTAAGGGCCCGCCGAAGTGAACCAGCCGCCGACATAAAGGTCGCCGTTGTATTCGCAAAGCGCGTCGATGCGACCGTTCAGCCCGCCCGCGGTTCCGTTGCTCGCGTTCGTGGTGAACGGGTAGAAGGATGTCCCATCCCAGCGCGCGATGTTGTTCGCAGGCGTCGTGCCGGCGTTCGCGAACGTGCCGGCCATGATGATGTCGTTGTTGAAACTCGTCAGCGCCATGATGTTGCCGTCGGTGCCGACTCCCGAGCCCGAATCGATCAACTTGCCGAAGCCGCCGGTCCATTTGGCGATGTGATTCACGGTCACGCCGCCCGCGGTCGTGAACGCGCCCGCGACCCACATGCCGTAGAGCGGGTTGCTCGCATTCAACTCGGCGTGAATCGCGAACACCGAGTTGTCGCAGCCCGAGCCGAGCGCTTGCCACGAGGTCCCGTTCCAACAGGCGATGCGATTGGCGGGTGTCCCTCCGGCGTTGGTGAAGTCGCCGCCGGCGTAGAGACCGTGGTAGGGCGGCGAGGTCGCGTTGATCCCGTTGTGGACCGCGAAGTCGTAGATCCGTCCGTTCATGCCCTGGCCGCCGTTAGGCGGGCCGAACTTCGGCGACCAGTTCAGACACTGGGCGGCGGCGGAACTGCACAGGACGGCGAGGGTCAGGGCGGGGAGCAGTTGGGTGATCTTCATGGTCGAGCGAGCTTGGCCTGGGAACTCTGGAGGACGGAACAATCCCCAGTGCGCGCCGGCGACCCCGCCGGACTTCTTTCTCCAGAAAACTGCGCCGTCCGTCTGTCCGGCGTTCAGAACCGCGACGCCGTGCTTGCCCCTCCACCCGCGCGAGGCCAATCTGTGCACCGGCCCCATGCCCCAACCGCCATGACTGCTGTTCAATCCTCGCTCGACCTTCTGTGCGTCAACACGATCCGCACGCTTTCCATCGACGCCGTGCAACAGGCGAATTCCGGCCACCCGGGCCTCCCGCTGGGAGCTGCGCCGATGGCCTACGCGCTGTGGCAAAGGCACCTGCGCCATGATCCGAGCGATCCGCAGTGGCCCGATCGCGACCGCTTCGTGCTTTCGGCCGGTCACGGGAGCGCGCTCCTGTACACGCTGCTGCACGTGACCGGCTACGCGCTCTCGATCGACGACCTGAAGGCGTTTCGGCAGTGGGGCAGCAAGACGCCGGGCCACCCCGAGTTCCACGAGACGCCGGGTGTCGAAGCGACCACCGGGCCGCTCGGTCAAGGCTCGGCGAACGCGGTCGGCATGGCGCTCGCGGAGCGCGCGCTGGCGGCCAGGTTCAATCGGCCGGGGCATGCCATCGTCGACCACCACACCTATGCCTTGGTCAGCGATGGCGACTTGATGGAGGGGCTGAGTTCCGAGGCCGCGTCGCTCGCGGGCCACCTGAAGCTGGGCAAGCTGATCTACCTCTACGATTCCAACGGCATTTCACTCGACGGTCCGACGTCGCTGTCCTTCGACAACGAGGACGTGGCCGCGCGCTATCGCGCCTACGATTGGCAGGTGCTCGAGGTCGCCAATGGCGACAGCGACGTCGAGGCGATTCATCAGGCCATCGTCGAAGCCCGGCGCGAAACCGCGAAGCCTTCGCTGATCATCGTGCACACGACGATCGGCTACGGTTCGCCGGCCAAGCAGGGCACTAGCGACGCGCATGGCTCGCCGCTTGGGCCCAAGGAAGTCGCGGCGACGAAGACGGCGCTGGGTTTCGATCCGGCAAAGTTCTTCGACGTGCCCGCGGATGCGGGTGCGCATCTTGGCAGCGCGCGCGAACGCGGCGCGGCGGCCCACCGCGCCTGGCAGCAGCGCTTCGACGTGTGGGCCAAGCAGTTTCCCGAGCTCGCGCAAGAATGGCGCCGCACGCAGGCGCGCGAATTGCCCGCGGACTTCGCGCGCGACTTGCCGGTCTGGGAAGCGGGCGCGCAAGTCGCGACGCGCGACGCCGGCGGCAAGGTGCAAAATGCGCTGGCCGCGCGCTTGCCGGAGTTCCTCGGCGGCGACGCCGATCTTTCCTGCTCGACGAAAACTTCGCTCGAGCAGGGCGGCGCGTTCGATCCTTCCGGCGCGGTCGGCCGCAACCTGCACTTCGGCGTGCGCGAACACGCCATGGGTTCGATCGCGAACGGCATGCTCTACCACGGCGGGCTGCGGCCGTTCGTATCGACGTTTTTCGTGTTCTCAGACTACATGCGGCCGCCGGTCAGGCTCGCGGCGTTGAGTCACTTGCCGTTGATCACCGTCTGGACCCACGATTCGGTCGCGGTCGGCGAGGACGGACCGACGCACCAGCCCGTGGAACACTTGGCTTCGCTGCGCGCGATGCCGCAGCTGCAGGTCATTCGTCCCTGCGACGCCAATGAGACCGCGCACGCCTGGCGCGTCGCTTTGCAGAGCACGAAGACGCCAAGTTGCCTGATCCTCTCGCGCCAAAAACTGCCGGTGCTCGCCGGCACGAAGGAATTGGCGGCGAACGGCGTCGAGCGCGGCGCCTACGTGCTCATGGATGCTCCCGATGGCGCCGTGCAGGTGATCCTGATCGGCACCGGATCCGAAGTGCAGTTGTGCGTCGCCGCACGCGAGCTGCTGGCCAAGGAGGGCTTGCGCGCGCGCGTCGTCTCGATGCCCTGTTGGGAACTTTTCCAGGCCCAGGACGCGACCTACCGCGAAAGCGTCTTGCCGCACCACGTCAAGTCGCGCGTCTCGGTCGAAGCCGGCGCGACTTTCGGTTGGGAACGCTACGTCGGCGATCACGGTGTTGCGCTGGGCATCGATCGCTTCGGCGCGTCCGCGCCGGGTGAACTGGTGCTCGAGCGTTTCGGCTTCAGCGCCGCGCGCGTCGCGGCTGCGGCGCGCGAAGTTTTCGCCGCCATTCACGGCTCCTGCTGCTGAGCTTTCGTTGCAGACTTCAGCACAACCCCCGCGCGCGACGCGCCTTCTCGTGCCCGTGCTGCTCGCCGTGTCGCTCGCACCCGCCTGCACGGCGATCGGTGCGCGCACCTACAACATCCGCGAGATGCACGAGCAGGACGGCCACCACAAACTCATGGCCGTCCAGTTGGACGACACGGAGTACCTCTTTCAAAAGGGGTTTCTCGCGATGTTCAAGAAGGACATGAGCGGGGACGCCGGCAAGACGCCGGTGAAACTCGAGGATCCGCTAGAGACCTGCGTCGCGAACCTGCTGGCGCTGGCGGAGCTCGAGCCCGATCGCGAAGGTCTCGCGGCGCTGCAGGTCGAATACTTCGCGCGCTATTCGGCGATCGATCCCTGGCAGATTTCGCGCCAGCTCTGCCTGCGTCAACTCGGCCGAGCGGGCGCGCGATTGAAGCTCGCCCAGCATCCAGCGCCGGCGGAACAGAACGCCGAACTGGCCACGCCCGATTCCTTGCGCGAGGCGTTGGCGCCGCTGGTCAAAGCGCTGCTGCCGCGCAAGGACCTGGAAGCGCCGGCGAATGTCGCTGCGGCCTGCGCCGGGATCGCCAAGCTGCACTACGACCTCGATGGATGCCTGCGCGCGCTCGCGGCCAGCGCCGCGCTGCTCGAGCGCACGCCGGCGAGCAACAAGGATCGCACGGCCCTGTTGAGATTGGTGCTCGATCTCGAGCGCCGCACGCTGCGACTGGCGCTCGAGCATGGGATCGCCGACAAGAGTTCTTTCGTCCGCGCCGCCGCCGTCGAGGCGCTCGTGCGTGCCAACGGCAACGCCTATCTCCAGAAAGTGCTCCCGCGCATGGTCTCCGAGACTGAAGAAGAAGTGCCGCTGGCGATCCTGGCCATGATCCGCGCCCAGGGGCTGCCGCCGGAGCAGCCCGCGGCGAAGGGCGAGCGCGACGAGCAACTCGCGCTCGTGTATCGCGTGGCCACGGAACATCCCATCGAACGCGTGCGCGTGGCTGCGATGCAGGCACTCGGAGCGGTCGCGGGCGCCGGCTTCGAGAGTCTGCGCGAAGAAGATTGGGATGCGTGGTGGCACAAGCGCCCCCGCGCCGTTGCGCCCTGAGCTTGCGCCGCGCGCACATGCAGCAGAAAGGCGGGAAATCGAAGGCAGCGGCCGCGCCGGGCAGTCCGCTGCCCGCGACCCGATCGTTCTTCGCGCGCTGGCGAACGCCGCTGCAGGTCTTCTTCGCCATCGCCGTGCTCGGCTGGGTCTTGCGCATGATCCCCTGGCACGACGTCGCGATTTATCGCAGCGTCGACCGCGAGTACAAAATCGAGGGCGACTTTCGCGGCGAATGGAAGCGCGACAGTGTCGGTTTCGTCCCAGCGCCTGACAGCGGCGAGTTGCCGGAAGCGTTCGCCAAGCTGGAGCGCGGGCAGGCCGGCGAATACGTGCTCGTGCGCACGTCGCCGAAACTTCCGCGCGATCCGGCGGCCGATTCCGGCTTCGACTGGCGGCCCGGCATGCTGCGCGTTTTCCGCGAGATGGATCCGCGCGGTCTGGTGATCGCGCTGTCCTTGTTCACGCTCGGGCAATTGTTGATCGTCACGCGTTGGTGGCGGCTATTGAAGGGCGCCGGCTTGCACGTCGCCTGGTACGAGTCGCTGCGCCTGACTTGCCTTGGGCTGTTTTTCAATCTGGCCGTGCCGGGACTGACCGGGGGCGACCTGGTCAAGGCGCTGCTTGCCGCGCGCGCGCACCCTGAACACAAACCGGCGGCGTTGGTCTCGATCGCCTTCGATCGCTTGCTGGGACTCTTGTGCATGGCGGTGCTCGCCGCGATCGCCGTGTTGCTCTCGGGCGAGACGTTTGCGGAGATCCGCCTGCCGGTGGTCGGCGCGGCGCTCGTGGGAGTGCTCGCAGCCGTGGCCCTGTTGAGCCGCGGATTGCGCCGGGCGATCGGCCTCGATCGCTTGCTGGCCAAATTGCCGCTAGCGCGTCTCTTGCAGCAGATCGATGACGCGGTCACGACCTATGCGACTCAACCTGGGCTGCTTTTATTCTGCGTGCTGCTTTCGTTCCTGAATCACCTGAGCATGATCGGCGGCATCCTCGTGCTCGGGCGCGCCTTTGGCGACAACGTGCTTGCCTGGACGAGTTATTTCGCGATCGCTCCCGTGGCCACGATCGTCAGCGCGCTGCCGGTCGCACCCGGCGGCTGGGGCGTCGGCGAGGCGGCCTACAGTTCCCTGTTCGCGATGCTCGGCGCCTCCGCCGCCATCGGACTGGCCACGAGCATCAGCTCGCGCCTGCTGCAGATGGCGATTTCGTTGGTCGCCGGGTTGTTCCTGTTCGCCCCGGGCAGCGCGCGCCTCTCTGAAATGAAGGACCTGAGCAAGACCGCGAGCTGAAGCAAAATCGGCGCGCGGGATCTTCGGCCCGCACACGACTTCGACGCAGGGCGAAGCTATCTTCCTTGGGCCTTTTCCCAAGCCAAGACCCCTTTCGGAAGCGCGCATGTCTCTCCTCGTGATCGGCACCCTGGCCTACGACACCATCGAAACGCCCTTCGACCGCCGCGAGCGCGCTCTCGGTGGATCGGCGGTCTATTTTGCGATGGCCGCTTCGACCTTTGGGCCGGTGCGACTGGCCGGGATCATCGGCGAGGACTTCAAGGAGTCCGACCTGGACCTGATGCGCGCGCGCGGCGTCGACACCGCCGGTGTCGAGCGCGCGGAGGGCCAGAGTTTTCACTGGGGCGGGCGCTACGCGGCCGATTGGAATACGCGCACGACGTTGTTCACGCACCTCAACGTGCTCGAGCACTTCCATCCGAAGCTGCCGAAGAACTTTTGCGATTCGCGCTACGTTTTCCTCGCCAACGCCGAGCCCAAGGTGCAGCTCGAAGCGCTCGCGCAGTGCAAGCAGCGCAAGTTCGTGCTGGCCGACACGATGAACTTTTGGATCGACAAGTACCTGCCCGACTTCAAGGAGGTGCTGCGCGCGGTGGACGGCATCGTGCTCAACGACGAGGAAGCGCGCATGCTGGCCGGCGAGAGCAATCTGATCCGCGCCGCGCGCAAGGTGCTCGCCATGGGACCGCGCTACGTGATCCTGAAGAAGGGCGAACACGGCGCATTCCTGATCGGGAAGGACGCGCACTTCTCGCTGCCGGCCTACCCCGTCGATCCGGTCGTCGACCCGACGGGGGCGGGCGATTGTTTCGCCGGCGGCTTCATGGCCGCGGTCGCGGCCGCGGACAACACCGAGCCGCGCACGCTGCGCCGGGCGATGCTCTACGGCACGGTCGCGGCCTCGTTCTGCGTCCAGG
>JAYUUV010000309.1:0-40836 GCA_043754695.1 Planctomycetota bacterium | reverse complement strand
GGCGGTAAGCGTGTCGCCGATTTCGAACAGGCCCGGATCGTGGATGCCGATCACGTCGCCGGCGAACGCTTCGTCGATGATCGTGCGCTCCTGGGCCATGAACATCGTCGGATTGGCCAGGCGCAATTCGCGGCCCGAGCGCACGTGGAGTGCTCGCATTCCGCGCTCGAAACGCCCCGAGCAGATGCGCAGGAAAGCGATGCGATCGCGGTGCGCGCGATCCATGTTGGCCTGGATCTTGAAGATGAAGCCGCTGAATTCAGGGTCGCCGGGTTCGACCGAGCGCACGTCGGACGGCCGCGCGCGCGGCGGCGGCATGAGATCGACGAAGCTGTCGAGGAAGGCGGACAGGCCGAAGTTGTTGATCGCGCTGCCGAAGAACATCGGCGAGAGTTCGCCGCGCTCGAAGCGCTGCTTGTCGAAGCTGTCGCCGGCGGCGTCCAGCAACTCCGCGTCGTGACGAAGCTGTGCGTAACCGACTTCGCCGAGTTCACGCTCGAGCAACGGGTCGTCGAGTCCGCTGATCGCGACCGGCGGTTTCTCCGATCCTTGCAGCGAACTCGAACCTGCGTGGGCCGCGTCGAAAAGGTGCACGTTCTTGTCGAAGCGGTGGTACACGCCGCGGAAACGTCCTTCGCGATAGATCGGCCAGGTGACCGGGTACACACCGATCTCGAGAACGTGCTCGACTTCGCCGACCAGCGCGAAAGGTTCGCGGCCGTAGCGGTCGAGCTTGTTCACGAAAGTGAAGATCGGAATCGAACGCTCGCGGCAGACTCGGAACAGTTTGCGCGTCTGCTTTTCAACGCCTTTCGCGCAGTCGAGCAGCATCACAGCGCCATCGACGGCATGCAGCGTGCGGTACGTGTCCTCGCTGAAATCCGCGTGGCCGGGAGTGTCCAGCAAATTGAGTTCGCAACCGTGGTAGGGGAACTGCAGCACGCTGGTCGTGATCGAGATTCCGCGTTCGCGCTCCATCTCCATCCAGTCGCTGACCGCGTTCGAGCGGCCGCGCTTGGCGTGGACCGCGCCGGCCATCTGGATGACGCCGCCGTAGAGCAGGAGTTTCTCCGTGAGCGTGGTCTTGCCCGCGTCAGGGTGCGAGATAATCGCAAAGGTGCGCCGGCGCGCGACTTCCCGGTCCAGTTGTTCTTGGCTACTCATCGAGGGATCGCCCGCATTTGAAGGGCGAAGAGTGTCTTCGCGCCAGTGCGAGCCGTCAAGCCTCGCGGAGCTTACACTGTCGGGCCATGCCCTCCGCCGGACCCGGAAACACGCCCGTCGACGTGCGTGCCATCGCGCAGCGCGCTGCCCAACGCGCCCTGGCCGAACGTGGCGGCGCGCAAACCGCGCCCGCGCAGTTGCTCGGCGTGCACGTCGCAGTGAGCTCGCCGGATCCGGAACCTCCCGCGAAGAAGCCCGCGCGCGGCCGCGAACTGGTCGATGCTACCAGCCTGCGAACAACTGCGGACGGCGCGCAATTCGCCGTGCCGCACGGTGCGATCGTCACCGATCTCGCACGCGAAGAGGCCAAACGGCGCCGCATTCAACTCGTCGATGTCGTCGGAAAGAGCAACGTCGCGCGCGCAACGCGCCGTGTGGCCCTCGGCGCCGACCACGGCGGATTCGCGCTCAAACGCGAGGTCTTGAGCTGGCTCGCGCAGTTCAACGCGGTCGGCATCGACCTTGGCACGCGCGACGAGAATCCCTGCGATTACCCCGATTTCGCACGCGCGGTGGGCCAGGCGGTCGCTTCCGGGGAAGTCGACTTCGGCATTCTGATCGACGGCGCGGGCATCGGCTCGGCGATCGCAGCAAACAAGATTCCCGGCGTTCGCGCCGCGAATTGCCTCGACGTCGCCATGGCACGCAACGCGCGCGAGCACAACTTCGCCAACGTGCTGACGCTGGGCGCTTCGTTGCCGCGCAACGTCGCTTTCCAAGTGATTCACACTTTCCTGTCGACCGCGACCGGCGCGGAACGCCACGCCAAGCGTGTGCAGAAAATTTCGGCCATCGAGCAGCTCTACAGCAGCCAAGTCCGCAAGAAATGAGCCCGAAACAAGCCAATTCCATCACGGCGAACGAACTGGAAGATTTGCTGACCGAAGTCGCTCGCCAAGTGCTCGAGCGCGGGCCCGATGCGCTGAAGACCGGCGCGACGATTGAAGTCGAACTGTCCGAGGAAGGCGTGCGCGAATCGATCGACGCGGGCGCCTGCCGCGTCGGTAGTTGCGGTTGCACACCGCCGCCCTTGACCGGCCTGGCGAGCTACATCGACCACACTCTGCTCAAGCCCGAGGCCACGCTCGCGGAGCTTGACCAGCTGTGCGCCGAAGCCATGGCCAACCGTTTCGCAAGCGTGTGCGTCAACGGCAGTCACGTGCGCCGCTGCGCTGAAATCCTGGCGAATTCAGGCGTCCTGGTGTGCAGCGTGATCGGCTTCCCGCTGGGAGCGATGTCCAGCGAAGTGAAGGCCTACGAAGCCCGCCGCGCGATCGAAGATGGCGCCTGCGAGATCGACATGGTGCTGGCGATCGGCCTGTTGAAGTCCAAGCAGTTGGAGCGCGCGGAGCAGGACATCGAGCTGGTCGCGCAGACCTGCCACGCCCTGGGCGCGCGCTTGAAAGTGATCCTCGAGACCTGCCTCCTGACCGACGCCGAGAAAGTCAGCGCCTGCCGCATCGCCAAACGCGCCGGCGCCGACTTCGTGAAGACCTCGACCGGTTTCAGCAAGAGTGGAGCCACCGCCGCGGACATCCAACTGATGCGCGAGACCGTCGGGCCCGTCATGGGCGTCAAGGCATCGGGCGGCGTGCGCGATCAGGCGACGGCCAAGGCCCTGATCAAGGCGGGAGCGACCAGGCTCGGAGCTTCGGCCTCGGTTGCCATCGTCAAGGGCACCAGCGGGTCAGGCTCTTATTAGCAATCGGCACCCGCGGTTACGGGGCTTCCTTCGAACCGCCATCGAGAATGCCCTGCGAAAGCAGGCGCGAAGCGATCATGTACTCGTCGCTGTCCTGCCCGGGGAGTGCCGCAACAAGGTGCACGTGTTCGGGGGCCAAGCCGGAGTACTCGACGGCAACCTGCCAGACCCGCAACACGTCCAGGACCCGGTCCTCGAGCTTGCGGCCAGCCGGGATCTGCCATACGAAGTCCAGGCAGCCGTCCGTGATGGCATCTAGGCAAATCTCAGGTAGATCGCATGAAGTTACTTGCCTGATCCAGGCCCCTTGAGGTTTAGGGTGGAAAGGTGAGCCCCCGCGCAGACCCCATAGACGGGTGCCGTCGTGGGCCCGTAGACGCCATTCCACGACATCGACCAGTCCCGACGAAAGATCCGGACGCGGAAGGATCAGGAGTCCCCGGTGGGCACACTCCATTTGGTCCAGTCGGCGCCGCCAATACCCCGGTTCCAGGAGCAGCGGGGTGGGTGTCGGACGGCTTGTCGAACCCATTCGGGACGGTAGCCGGGTCGTTCCGCTCCCCCGAACGCGTATTTTCCAAACCCGTACCGACTGCAGGCGGGAACCCCGCCACACGACAGGTGCTAGCCCCACGCCCAGCCAGTGCCGTTTCCGTCGCCGCATCGGCGCCAGGACGGCGACCGGAGGGCTGCCTGATCGGACAGGTTCACAGCGTAAGTCAGCCGTAATTCAATGTCAGGCATGACTTAGGGGCGATCAGCCCCTGGCGCTCGAACGCGGACCTCTCCTATCATGCCGCGCCTTCGCCAGACTCGGACAAGCCGGGTGACGAAGGGTCCGCCGCGAGTGCTGCCACTACCGGGAAACCCTGGTCTCGTCAGCACCCGCGGCAGCCCCGACCCGGTTCGCCTCCCCGATCCACCACGGAAGGAAGTAAGGGCGTGCAGCAGACTGTCCCCCCCGCGCGATTGTCGCGCATGCGTCTCATCCCGCTCGCCACTGCACTTGGTGTCGCTCTGTGCGTCAGCTCGCTTTCGGCGAGCGCGCGCGCCGACGATCCCAAGCCCCAGCAGGGCGGCGAAGCCACAACCAAGGCCGAGAAGCCCGCGCCCAAACCGGCCGAGGCGATCGTGCTGCGCGCGGGCAAGCTCATCGTCCGCCCCGGTCAGGTGCTCGAGGACACAAGCGTACTGATCGAGAACGGGGTCATCACGCAGATCGGCAAGCTCGTCACACCGCCGGCGGGCACGCGTGAGATCAAGGGCGCCGTCGTCTGCGCCGGATTCATCGACCCCTGGTCGGTGTGGGGCGTCGAGCCCGATGCGATCGGTGAGCAACGCAATTCGCCGTCCGCGGCGGCCAGCGACGCACTCGACGGCTACATCGATCCGCGTCTTCGCAAGGACATTCTGCGCGCCGGCATCACGACCGTGCGCACGCAGATCGGCATCCTGGCGCGCGTTTCCGGAACGGGCGCGGCGCTGCGGCTGCACCCCGACCTGGCGCTCGACAAGACCAGGCTTGCCGACGAGTGCTGCCTCTCGATGGCCCTGGGCGTGCGGCCGGATGGCAACGGCTCCGATCCGTTCGAGCGCCTGGCCGACGTCGAGCGCCTGGCCGGCATGATCACCCAGGGCGAGGCCTACGCTCTCGACCAGGTCGAGTATGAACACGACCTGACCGACTGGAAAAAGAAGATCGCCGACAAGCAGAAGGAACTCGACGACGGCTTCAAGAAGGCCAAGAAGGACCGCGAAAAGGAACTCGCCGACTCCAAGGAGAAGACCAAGGAGTTCAAGGAAAAGGAGTTCAAGGAGGACAAGGCGCCCAAGCCGCCGAAGTTTGATGCGGACAAGGCCGCCCTGTCGCGCGTGGCCGATGGCCGGATTCCGCTGGTCGTCGAAGTGCACCGCGCGTCGCAGTTGCGCGCCCTGCTTGCCGCGACCGAATCCTTCAAGCGCCTGCGACTGATCATCGCCGGCGCGACCGACGCGATGGAAGTCGCTCCCGAACTCGTGCGCCGGCGGATTCCGGTCATGGTCTGGCCGCAACCTATCGGCGCGAATGCGTTGCCGGAGATGGAGCGCCATGACCTGGCGTTGGCCGGCCGACTGCAGGCCGCGGGCGTCACGGTGCTGCTCGGCAGCGGCGCGCGAAATCCCTTCGGCGCGCGCGAACTGCCGCTGCTCGCCCAACTTGCGATTGGAAACGGGCTCGATCGCCAGGCCGCCTTCTCAGCCTTGACGATCGGCGCGGCGCGCGCCTTCGATCTCGACGCCAGGATCGGTTCGGTCGAACTCGGCAAGGACGCCGACCTGCTGGTGCTCGACGGCGAGCCGCTCGCGGGTCAGACCCGCATTCAATACGTGCTCTCCGGCGGCGACGTCGTGATCACTCCTGAGGAACGCTAGACATGATTTCCCTCGTCCTTCCCCTGCTGTGTTTTGCCGTGGCGCCCGTGCAAACGGGCACGATCGCGATTCAGGCGCGCACGATTTATCTCGGCGACGGCCGCACGATCGATCGCGGCATCCTGATCGTCGAAGAGGGCAAGATCCGCTCGGTCGCACCCGGCGCTGACTTGCCCAGCGGCGTGCGTCTGATCCAGCACCCCGGGGCGATCTCGCCCGGTTTCGTCGCCGCGCACGATCAGAGCAGTCTGGGCGCCGAAGCGAGCGACGGAACGCGCCCGATGTTGCCGGGCGCGCTCGCGGCCGACGCCTTCGATCCCAAGGCGAAGCAACTGAAGCTCGCCGCGCGCGCGGGCGTGACGACAGTGCTGCTCGCGCCCGGAGTCGACAGCCTGGTCGGCGGTCAGACCGCTGCGGTCAAGTCGGCGGGAGGACGCATCCTGCTGCGCAAGGCGCACCTGGCGGTCTCGCTGTCCTCGTCGGCGCTGCGCCTGGACACGCCGCCCACGAGTCCGATGGGCGCGATCGCGGCGCTCGAATCCGAGCTGTCGACCGACACGCCGGTGTTCGCGGACGTCAAGGCCGGTCGCCTGCCGCTGATGATCCACGCCGTGCAGCGACACGAGATCCTGCGCTCGATCGAGTTCGCGACGCGCAACAAATTGAAGGGCTGCATCGAGGGCGCGCCGCTCGCCGGCGAGCTTGCCGAGTCGATCAAAGCCGCGGGCCTCTCCGTTGTGCTCGAGCCTTTCACCGGCGGCGACAGCCGTCGCGAGATCCGCTCGGCGCTGGCGCTGGCCACGGCCGCGGTGCCCTTCGCGTTCGGACTCGATGTGCCTGCGGCAGGTCCGGATGCCCTGCGCCTTTCCGCGGCGATGTGCCTACGCGAAGGCATGCAGCGCAAGGCCCTGGAGCAGGCTCTGTTCGTCAACGCGGCCAATATCTGCGGCGTCGGCGAACACGTCGGCCTGCTCGAGCGCGGCTTCGATGCCGACTTCTTGTTGTGGAGCGGCGATCCGCTCGACCTGACCAGCCGACTCGAGGCCGTTTACATCGACGGAGTGCGCGTCGACACCAGCAAGCCATGAGGTTCACGATTCGCCCCGCCTTTGTCCTGGCGCTCGCCTGCGCGCCGCTGCCGGCCTTCGCGCAGCATTCCAAGGAACCGTCGAACGACTGGAACGTTTTCGCCGATCAGTTGTTCACTTCGAACGGCGAGATGATCAAGAACGCGATGGTGCGCGTGCAGAACGGCAAGATCGTCGCGATCACGCCGGGCAGCAGCGCGGGCAGCTCCGACACTTCGCTGCGCGCCTTCGCGATGACCGCGGGCATGATCGATCTGTCGGCGCGCATCGATTTGGGCCAAGGCTCGGTCGAGCAGGGCAAGGAGATCATGCCCGACGCGCGCATCTCCAACGCGCTGGACATCTTCGACGAGGAATGGATGCGCTTGGCCAGGAGCGGCGTGACCACGGCGCTCGCCAATCCGCGCGACGACGATGTGATCGGCGGCCTGGGCCTGGCGTTGAAGACCGCCGGCGCGAACTCGGTCGAAGGCCGCACGCTCAAGGCCGACGCCGTTTTGCGCGGAGCGATCGGTACGCAGCCCTCGCAGCGCAATCACCCTGCCTTCGGTTCGCCTTCCGATATCTTCGCGCGTCGGCCCACCACGCGCATGGGCGTCGAGTGGGAATGGCGCAAGGCCATGTACGACGCAGCGGCTTCGCGCGGCGACAAGACGCGCGCCTATCCGGGCAGCGATCAAGTCCTGCTCGCGCTCGACGGCAAGCTGCCGCTGTGCATCCAGACCTGGAGCACGCAGGACATCCGCACCGCGGTCTTCCTCAAGGAAGAAATCGAGCGCGAACACCTCGGCACGCCGCGCCTGATCCTCGATGCCGCCGCGGAAGCGTGGAAGGAACCGCAACTGCTCGTGCGCAGCAAGGTCATGGTCGTGCTGCCGCCCTTCCCGCTGCAGGGCCGCACCGGTGAGGGCTCCTTCATGGCCGCCGACACCGCGAAGGTGCTGCACGACCTGAACATTCCGATCGCGCTTTCGAGTCACGGCGCCGGCGCCGCGGAGAGCTACCTCGATCGCCAGGCGGGCCTCGCCATGCGCGGTGGACTGCCCTTCGAGGCCGCGCTGATCGCGGTCACCATCGAGCCGGCGCGCATGATCGGCATCGACGACCGCGTCGGTTCGATCGCCGTCGGCAAGGACGCCGACCTGGTGCTGTGGACCGGCGCGCCGTTCGAACTCACCTCGCGTGTTTCTGGCGTCCTGATCGACGGCCAGCTCGTGCTCGATCCGCGTCCCGCGAAAGACTCCGCACCGGCCAAGTAGCGCTTCTCCGTTTCATTCATGCAGATTTTCCCGTCTCTTCTCGGACTCCCCCGCACCATGAGCCAAAAGTCCCCGCGCTCTTTCCTTATTGCGTCCGCCGTTCTCGCGCTCCCGCTCGCCGGGACCGCGCTCGCCGACGGCAAGCTCGCCATCAAGGTGGGCCGCATCATCCCGATGAACGGGCCCGAGATCACGAGCGGCGCGATCCTGATCGAGAACGGACGCATCACGGCGATCGGAGCCGATCTCAAGCTGCCCTGGGACGCAGTCGTGATCGACCAGCCCAAGATGGTGGCGTTCCCGGGGCTCGTCGAAGCCCACAGCGCGCGCGGCATGGACCGCGCGAACGAGAACATCGACGTCGCGCCGTTCCTCAACGTGCGCGACTCGATCGATCCGGTCGGCTTCTACTTCGAGGACTCGCTGCGCTGGGGCATCACCACGATCAACGTGCAGCAGGGACCCAACTGCGTGATCGGCGCCCAGGGCATGGTCGTCAAGCCGGTCGGCATCACGATCGAGGACATGCTGGTCAAGCCCGACGGTGGACTGAAGCTTTCGGCCGCGCCGAAGTTCGGTTATTCGCCGGCGACGCAACAGCAAGCCTTGCGCGGCGCGTTCACTGACCTGCGCCTGTACCTCGAAGATGTCGTGCGCGACAAACAACAGGGCGGCGATCGCGCCAAGCGCGAAGCGCTGTTCCAGGGCCGCGACCTCGAAGGCGAGAAGTCCAAGGGCAAGGCCATGGGCGGAAGCGCATGGAAAGTTGCCGGCCTCGAGGTCATTCCGCGCGGTGAGATCGACGAGAAGCAGGAGCCGCTGCTCGCGCTCGTCGAAGGGAAACTTGCCGCGTTCGTGTATTGCGCGCGGCCGATGGACGTGCAGCGCGCTCTGGAAATCGCACGCGCGAACGGATTCCTCGCGCGCACGACGCTGGTCTGCAACACGGCCTGCTGGAAGGCCGTCGATGCGATCGTCGACGCTGGAGTGCCCGTGGTCCTCGAAGGGCCGCTCGTCCAGCTCGAGCGCGATCCGATCAGCGGCAAGGAGACCGAGACCTTCGTGCCGAAGGTTTTTGCCGACAAGAAGGTGCGTTTCGCGCTGAGCTCGACCAACACGACGACCGAATCGCTGTGGTTCCAAGCCGCGACCGCCGTCGGTCTTGGTCTTCCGCGCGAGAGCGCTCTGAAGGCGATCACGCTGGTGCCCGCGGAAATCCTCGGGCTGCAGAAGCGCGTCGGCTCGCTCGAAGTCGGCAAGGACGGAAACGTGCTGCTCTTCAGCGGCGATCCGCTCTCGGTCACCTCGCTTGTCGAGCACGTGATCGTCGAAGGCGCGCACGTCTACGACCGCTCGAAGGACATCCGCGTCAAGGCGCTGCTCGAAGGCAAAATGCCGCCTGGCACCGCCGCCGCCGACGAAAAGGGCGCGAAGGCCGCGGGGGCCACGGCCGCCAAGCCGCACGACGACACCGGAACGGTGCCGTTGGACGAGCCCGAGCCCAAGAAGAAGGACTGAGCGAGGCACCGCCCCATGCGAAAAGTGGTTCTCTCCTTTGCCCTGATTGCCTCGCTCGCGGCGCAAGCGTCGCCGCAGAGTTCCAAAGGCGGCGCAGTCGCGCTCAAGGCCGGCACGATTCACCTCGTCGACGGCGCTGTCGTGCTCACGGGTGGTGCGACGATCGTCGTTCGCGATGGCCGCATCGAAGCCGTCGGCAAGAACATCGACGTGCCCGGCGATGCGCGGGTTGTCGACTACGGTCCCGATGCGGTGATCGTGCCCGGCCTGATCGCCGCGACGAGCGCCTTCGGCCTCGGGGTCCCTTCGCAGCGCACCGCCGACTTCGGCGTTCGCGCCACCGACAACCTCGACCTGTTCGCGAAGGACTCGCTCGAGGACATCTGGGCCGGCGTGACCGCGGCCTACATCGCGCCGTGCAACGGACGCCTGATCGGCGGTCAGGGCGCGGTGGTCAAGCTTTCCGGCGAAGGCATGGCGCAGCGCGTGGTGCTCGAGCCCTCGGCCATCGACGGTTCGATCGCCGAAGATGCTCGCGTCACGCCCGGCTATTGGAAGCCGCCGGTTCCGGCGACGGCCGATGTCGGCATTGGCGCGCAGAAGCGACAACTGCCGCAGACCGCCATGGGCGCGATCGTGGCGTTGACCGAGATCGTCGACATCGTGCGCGGCGGGAAGGACACGGGCGAATACGGACCCTCGGCTGCGACCGACGGCCGCGCGCTGTGGGAAGCGCGCACGCCCTGGCGCATCGAAGCGCAGAGCGCCTATGAGATTCGCGCGCTGCTCAGTTTTGCCGAGCAAGTTCGCCTGCCGCTGATCCTCAACGGCGGACGCGAGGCCGATCAGCTGGCCGCCGAGATCGCCGGCGCGAACGTGGCCGTGGTCTTCGAAGTCGATATGCAGCCGGGCAGCGGCGGCCGCGACCTCGGGCGCGGCGACGAAGTGTCGTGGCCGCGCTACGACGTCTGCGCGAAGCTCGCCGAGAAGGGCGTGCGCCTCGCGATCACCCCGAGAGTCGCGTCGAACGACATGCAAGGCAGCAGCCTGCGCCCGCGCAACCTTCGTTACGCCGCGGCGCTCGCCTCGCGCGGCGGCTTGTCTGCCGACGCGGCGCTGCGCGCGATCACGCTCGGGCCGGCGGAAATCCTTGGCGTTTCGCAACGTCTGGGATCGATTGCCGCGGGCAAGGACGCCGATTTTTGCGTGCTCAACGGCGCGCCGATCCTGGCGACTTCCAGTGTGCTCGCGACCTGGATCTCGGGCGACGAACGCTGGAACTCCGCTCGCGACACTGCGATCGATCCCGACGCGCGCGCGAAAGCGGCCGGAGCGTTCGGCGTCGACGCCGCGCGCGCCGCGCAGAAGCTGCCGGGCCCGGTGGTCATCGAGGTCGAGAATCTCTACGTCGGCGACGGCACTGTGTTGAGCCCCGGCCAGATCCTGCTCGACAAGGGCCGTATCGTCGAAGTCGGCGGACGCGTCTCGCATCCCGCGGGTTCGAGCGTCGTGCGCGGATTCGCGGCCATGCCGGGCATGATCGATTCGTTCGGCTATCTCGGTCTCGAAGGCTCGCAGCGCACACCCGATCCCGATTTTCAATTTTCGCGCATCGTCGAAATCGGTGATGCCACCGATCGGCGCGTGGCGAAGGCCGGCATCACGACCGTGATGCTGTCCCCGCGCGGCCAGAATCCGGCGGGCGTGAACATGATGGCGTACAAGCCCGCCGGCGAGAACCTGACGACGATGATCGTCGAGGATCCGGCGGCGATGCGCATGATGTGGTCGGATCGCAATCGCATGGAGTCCGGCCGCGTTGTTCGCGACACGCTGACCAAGGCGCTCGAATACAAGAAGAAGTGGGACACCTACGAAGAGGCCAAGGCCAAGTTCGGCCCGCCGCCGCCCGCGCCCGTCGTCGCCGTCGAGGAAAAGAAGGACGACAAGGACAAGCCGGCCTCCGCTGACGCCAAGGAAGGCGACAAGAAGGAAGAAAAGAAGGACGACAAGAAGAAAGAAGAGGAAGGCGATCCGGTCAACGGGATCTGGGAAGCCAAGCTCATCATCCCGCCCTACAGCGAGGCCTCGAACTTCCGCCTGCGACTCGAACACGAGGGCGACAAGCTCACGGGTTCGCTGCGCTGCGATCCGCTGTCCGCTTCTCTGATCGAACTCTCGGGCAGCTACATCGAGAAGGAAAAGGAAAAGGAAGCGCCGAAGGACGCCAAGAAGCCCGCCAAGGATTCGAAAGAAGCCGGCGCCGAGGGCGAGAAGAAGGACGGCGACAAGAAGGAAGAGGAAAAGAAGGACGAGGCCAAGAAGGAAGAGCCGAAAAAAGACGAGCCCAAGAAGGACGAAGCGAAGAAGGACGATCCGAAAAAGAAGGGCAAGGAGCCGCCGAAGGAGCGCAAGTTCGAAGCGACCGGCAAGGGTTCGCGAGGCGCGCTGACGCTGCACGGCGAATTCAAGGACGGCAAGCTCGACGGCAAGCTCTCGCTCGGTGGGACCGAAGTCAGCTTCGTGCTCGAACGCACCTCCAAGGAACTCGACTACGCGCGGCGGCCCGAACGTCGCCGCTCGAAGGACGAGCCGAAGGCGGAGCCCGTCAAGGGCGAACCGCGCGCGCCGGGCATCGACGCCAGGCTCGAGGGTTTGCGCCAGGCGATGCTGGGCAATCGCGCGATCATGGTCGACGTCGATCGCGACGACGAAGTGCTCGAGTGCGTCGCCGCGTTCGAAGCCGCGGGCATCAAGCCGATCCTGTTCGGCGCGGGAGACTCGGTGAAACTCGCCGCGAAGTTGCGCGGACGGGTCAGCGGCGTGTTGCTTTCGGCGGCCGTGCAGAGCTTCGACCCGAAGCTCGGCGCGGGCAGCCTGCTCAACCGCTACGCGGAACTCGCTGCCAACGGGATCCAGATCGCGTTCAAGAGCGAGGCCGAAGAGGGTGCCGCGGAACTTCCGCTGCTCGCTTCCTACGCCGTGTCGCAGGGTCTTTCGCCCGACGTCGCCTTCCGCGCGCTCACTTCAGGCGCGGCGGCGATGCTGCGCATCGATCAACGTGTCGGCAAGCTCGCCGCGGGCATGGACGGCGATGTCCTGTTGCTCGACGGTGCGCCGCTCGAGCCCGCCACGAGCGTGCTGCGCGTCTGGGTCGCCGGCAAAGAGGTTCGCTAGACAGATTTTGCCGCGGGCATTTGCTCGCGGCAGGTTTCGATCGCAGGGCGGAGGAGTTCATGAATCAGAAAACGACACAGCTTGGGCTCACGGTGCTGGGAGCGTTGGTGCTTTCGGGTGCTGCTCACGCTCAGCGCAGCTCGCCGATCGCGCCGCCGGCGCTCGATCCCGGCAGCCGCGGTGCCCCGGGACTTGCGCTGAAGACGGTCAAGGCACTGGTCGCCACCTGGGACGGCCCGCAGGTCATCGACAACGCGATCGTGCTGGTGAAGGACGGCAAGATCGTCGGCATCGGGCCGGCTGCGGAGACCGCGGTGCCCGACGGCTACGTCCTCGACGACGTCGGCTCGAACTGGCTGATGCCGGGCATGATCGACCTGCACTCGCACGTCGGCGGCAGTTTCGACATCAATGACACGGTGACGCTCGCCAACCCCGAGTTGCGCGTCAAGACGTCGGTCGTGCCCAACAACCCCAACCTGCATCGCGCACTCGCCTCGGGGGTGACCAGCGTGCTCTACATTCCAGGTTCGGGCGTCAACATCGGAGGTCAGGGAATCCTGATCAAGACCGGCCTGGACCATTTCGAGGATGCCGTCATCCGCGATCCCGGCTCGCTCAAGGTAGCTCAGTGGGGCAACCCCGAGGGCTGGACCGTCGGCATCGGCATGTCGGTCGAGAACTGGAACACCCGCAACACGCTGAGGCGCGGCATGGCCTACGCGCGCATGCGCAAGGCCGGCGAAGACGGCACGGGTCCCAAGGTCGAGCGCAACATCCAGTGGGACGTCTTCCCCGAGTTGCTCGCCAAGCGCGCGCAGATCTCGACCCACACGCAGGTCTATCAGGTCGTCTTGATGACGATCACCATGATCAAGGAAGAGCTCGGCATCGACGTGTACATCGACCACGGCGAATTCCAGGGCTTCCGCGCCGCCGAGAAAGCACAGAAGGCAGGCGTGCCCGCGATCCTCGGTCCGCGCAACTTCGACCGGACCTACAAAGGCTTCGTCGGCATGGACACCGACGGCAAGTGGCTCGGCATCGCCGCGGAATATCAGAAGCGTGGCCACAAGCAGATCGGTTTCAACACCGACGCGCCGGTGATTCCCGCCGAGGAGCTTTTCCTCCAGGCGGCGATCGGCGTGCGCTACGGAATGGACAACTCGAACATGGACACGGTGCGAGGACTGACGATCGTGCCGGCGAGGACCGCGGGTATCGACAAGCAGGTCGGTAGCCTCGAAGTCGGCAAGGACGCCGACATCCTGGTGATCACCGGCGACCCGGCCGATCCACGCAGCCACTTGCAGAAGGCCTATATCAACGGCGTGCGCGCCTACGACGTGGCGCTCGAGGGACAGCGCTTCTAGAGATGGCGACGTTCGGCGACAGTAACCGGCGCGCGGCGTGGCATGGCAGCCTGAGTGCTGCCCTGCTCGCGCTTGGCGTCTGTTCGTGCGCCGCCGGCGGAGGCAGCAGCGCCGCTCTCGACGCCGAGCGCGCACATGCGGCGGCGAGTCGCATCGCGCGCGCTCCCGATGGAACCGAGATCCTGCTCGCCGGCCACGGCGAGCGCATGGCCCTGCGTGCGGCGAAGGTGCTGACCGCCAGCGACGAGGGCCCGGGCTTCATCGACGACGCGATCGTGCTGGTCAAGGATGGCCGCATCGAGCAGGTCGGCCCAGCCGCGACGATGGTCGTGCCCGCGGACTATCCGCTGATCGACGTCGGCACGAGCTGGATCATGCCGGGCATGATCGATCTGCACACGCACGTTGCCGGCAGCGAATCGGCCAACGACATCAATGACATGGTGTTGCAGACCAACGAAGGTCTGCGCGCCAGCACCGCGGTCGTGCCCGGCACGGAATTGCTCAAACGCGAAGTCGCCGCCGGCATCACCACCGTGCTGTTCATCCCCGGCTCGGGCACCAACATCGGCGGACAGGGCGTGCTCTTGAAGACGGGCTTGCCGCAGTTCGAGTCGATGCGCGTGCGCGATCCCGGCTCGCTCAAGATCGCGCAGGGCGACAACCCCACGCGCTGGGGCTACGGCATGGGCCGCAGCATGATGAACTATCACATTCGCACGCAGGTCCGCAAAGGACTGGCGTACGCGAAGAGCTGGCGCGAGTTCGAACACGGCGCGAGCACGAAGCCAGAGATCAATCCGCAGTTCGAAGTTTTTCGCGCGCTGCTCGAGAAGGAAACGCAGATCTCGACCCACACGCAGATCTACCAACTCGTGCTGACGACGATGACGATGCTGAAGGGCGAGTTCGGCATGGACGTGTACATCGACCACGGCGAGTGGAAGGGTTATCTCGCGACTCCCGTGGCCCTGCGCCTTGGCGTCAACGCGATCTGCGGTCCGCGTGAGATCGACACACCCGCGCCGCCGCGCGTCGACACCGATGGCCGGATCCAATCGGTTTCCGCCGGCTATCAAGAGCGCGGCATGACCAACATCGGCTTCAACACCGACGCGCCGGTCGTGCCCGGCGAAGAGCTGGCCGTGCAGGCGACCATGGGCGTGCGCTACGGATTCAAGGGCGACCAGATGCAAGCGGTGCGCGGCCTGACGATCGTCCCGGCGAAGACAGCGGGCATCGCGGGTCGCGTCGGCAGCATCGAAGCCGGCAAGGACGCCGACCTGGTCGTGATCGGCGGCGACCCCGCGGATCCGCGCTACGGAGTCGAAGGTGTCTGGATCGAAGGCTTGCAGGTCTACAGCGCGGCGGAGGGACGGCGATGGTAGCGCTGCGACTTGCCGCCAGCTTGGCGCTTTGCGCCTGCGCCTGTCGAGCGACGCCCAGCGTCGATGTTCACGCGCGCGACACGCATTCTTCCAGCAACGCGTTCGCCGCGCTGGCTGTGGGCGACAGCGGATTCGTCCTGCGCGCGGACAAGGTCTTCACGATGGACGCGGAAGATCGCGTGCTCTCGCCGGGCATGGTGCTCGTGCGCAACGGCAAGATCGACGCCGTGGGTCAGAGCTTCGACGTTCCCGCGGGCTTCGAAGTCATCGACTACGGGCCGGCTTGGTTGACGCCCGGCCTCGTCGATCTGCACACGCACATCCACGCCAATGGCTTCGGCGACATCAATGACATGGTCTTGCCGGTCAACCCCGAGTTTCGCGCTTCCGCGACCGTGATCCCGGGCAATCCGCTGATCGCGCGCGCGATCGCTGGCGGCGTGACCACGCTGTTCGGCATCCCCGGCAGCGGGACGAGCATGGGCGGAGTGGGTGTGCTCTACAAACCCAAGCTGCACTCGAGCTACGAGAGCGGCGTGCTTCACGATCCGGGCGGCATCAAGGTCGCGCAGGATTCGAACCCGCAGCGCGGTGCGGGCGACCTCGGCGCGTCGCGCGCGGGTCTTGCCTGGATCCTCGAGGACATCAACGACAAAGCGCGCGCCGCCAACGCTCAAGGTCGCCGCGATCCGCAGCTCGAAAACCTGATGAAGGTCCATTCGCGCGAGTTGCCGATCCTGATCCACACCGCAGGCAGCGACGGCGTCGCCAACACGACGCGCATGTGGCGCGGGCACTACAAGGTGCGCTCGGTGCTCTCGCACGGCTGCTTCGACGCCTGGAAGGTCGCGCCCTACATCGCGAAGATGGGCATGCCCGCGAACAACGGCCCGCGCACCATCGAGTACATGTCTTCGCGCAACGGCCGCGTCACCGGCATCAGCGCGCAGTACATCGAAGCCGGCGTGCCGCTGATTTCGATCAACACCGACTCGCCCGTCGTGCCCGAGGAGGAATTGTTCCTGCAGGCCGCGATGAGCGCGCGCTACGGCGCCGACAGCTACACGATGTTGCGCGCGATGACGATCCACCCGGCGATCGCCTTCGGCATCGAGGACCGCGTCGGCAGCCTCGAACCCGGCAAGGACGCCGACCTGGTCGTGCGCCAGGGCGACCCGCTCGATCCGCGTGCCGCGGTCGAAGTCGTCTGGATCGACGGCCGGATCGAATACGACAGCGCGCGCGATGGACAGGTGTTCTAGCTCCCAACGAATCATGAAGACTCTCAACGCAATCGTCCTGGCCGCCTTCCCCGCGCTGTGCAGCGCCGCGCCGCTTCCCGATCTCGTCGCCATCAAGGTCGGCCGAGCCGAGACCGTCTCGCACGGTGTCATCGAACACGCCGTGATCCTGGTCGAGGACGGCAAGATCGTGACCATCGGTCAGGACCTGCCGATCGAACGCGGGATTCGGGTCATCGACCTCGAGTCGTGGATCGCGATGCCCGGCCTGGTCAATCCTTATTCACGCATCGGCCTCGACAGCCGCGCCGGCGACGAGTTCAACCCGCAGATCAGCGCCTTCGACGATCTCTATCCGACCAGCGACGACTACGACAAGTTGCTCGAGTACGGCGTCACCACGCTCGGTCTTTATCCTGCCGGCCGCGCGGTGCCCGGCCGCGCCGTGGTCGTGCGTCCCGGCCCGGACACGGCCGAAGCGATGCTGGTCGCGCGCGATGCGTACCTGAAGATCTATTTCCGCTCCGACTCGCGCTCCAAGAAAATGGTGAAGGACGCTTTCACCAAGGTCGACGAGTACCTCGAGAAGGAAAAGAAGGCCAAGGAGAAGTTCGACAAAGAGGCTTCCGGCAAGAAGCCCGAGCCCAAGCCGGAAGAGAAGAAGCCGGACGAAAAGGCGCCTGCCCAGGACGGCGAGAAGAAGGAAGAGAAGAAGGACGACAAGGCCAAGAAGGCCTACGTCCCCTCCGAGCCCGACGACAAGGTCAAGCCTTTCCTCGACGTGGTCAACGGCAAGTTGAACGCGCTGATCAGCATCGGCCAGGCCTCCGACTATCTGCACCTGATGGACGCGATCGGCGAACGCAAGCTGAGCTTCGACCTGCGCATCCCGATGACGCGCGAAATCGACGTCTTCGAAGTCGAGAAGCAGATCGGCGAGCGCAAGTGCCGCGTCGTGATGGAGCCCGAGATCACCCTGACGCCGGGCACCATGCGCTCGCGCAATTTGGCCCAAGAGTTCTCTGCCGCCGGATCGAAGATCGTTTTCCTGCCGCGCGGCGACACGCTCGCGGCGCACAAGACCTGGCTGCGCAACGTCGGCGAAGTCGTCGCGCAGGGTCTGCCGCGCGAGATCGCGCTGCGCGCCCTGACGCTCGAGCCGGCTGAACTGATGGGCGTCGGCGCGCGCCTGGGCAGTCTGGACAAGAACAAGGACGCCAACCTGGTCTTCCTGAACGGCGATCCGTTCGAACCGGGGACCAAGATCATGGCCGTGATGCTCGAGGGACGGATCGTGTTCGGCGAGGTGGCGCAATGAGCAATTTCATGCTGCGAAAACTGCTGCGAGTTCCGGCGAGCGCACTCGCCCTGTGTTCGATCACCGCTCTGCTTGCCCCGACCGCGGGCGCCACGTTCCCCCAGGAACCCGCCGCCGCGCAGAAGGAAGGCGACAAGGCCGCTGAGGACAAGAAGAAGGAAGAAAGGGAAGAGTGGTTCGCCGTCACCAACGGCGACGTCTTCACCGGAACCGGATCCTTGTTGCGCGGCATGACCGTGCTGGCCAAGAACGGCGTGATCGTCAAGATCGCGAGCGAAGTCGACATCCCCGAGGGCGCGAAGGTGCTCGACGCCAAGGGCATGCGCATCTATCCGGGCCTGGTCGCCGTGGCGTCGTCCGGCCTGCTCGGCGGTTCGAGTTCGGAGCTCGAGGACACCGTAGATCCGTTCAACTCGCGCATGCTGCTGGGCCTCGCCTCAGGAATCACTTCGACCGGCGTCGGCAGCGTCGCGGCGAAACTCAAGCGCGGCGAGATCAAGGGCGTCGTGCTGCGCGACAAGTTCTCGACCACGCTGACCTACTCGACCAACAATCCCTCCAGCAAGCGCAACCTGGTCGAGAAGCTCGACGCCACCGCGAAGTACCTGCGCGAATTCCGCGAGTATGAAGCGAAGAAAGCCAGCAACAAGGACCTCAAGGAGCCGGCCAAGAAGGGTGTCGACAGTGCGCTGCTCGCCGTGCTCAAGGGCGAGACGATGGCGCGTTTCAACGCCGACGGTCGCGAGGACCTGATCGCCATCGCGCGCCTGGCGCAGAAGTACGGCTTCCGTCCGGTGATCGAGGGCTGCGAGGAAGGCTGGACGGTGGCCGACGAACTAGGTCGCGCCGGCGCCTTCGCCGTGCTCACGCCGCGCAACCGCGACGACAAGAGCGAAGCGCTCGTGCGCCCCGGCGGCTCGAGCATCGAAAACGCGGCGATTCTCCACGCCCACGGCGTGCAGATCGCGATCATCCCCGCGACCCGCGGTGTCGACCTCGGCGGCATTGCCGGTCGCGACATTATCCACCTGCCGATCGAAGCCGACTTCGCCGTGCGCGGTGGTTTGCCGGAAGCGGCCGCCATCGCCGCGATCACGATCGTGCCGGCGCGCATCCTTGGAGTCGACCATCGCGTCGGGACGATCGAAGTCGGCAAGGACTGCGATCTCTTGGTGATGGACGGCGATCTCTTGCACTACCAGACCTTCGTCCAGTACGCGATCGTCGACGGCAAGCAGGTCTACGACAAGGAGGCCGAGCTGTGGTTCGCGCACATCCGTCCGCGCACGACCGCGAGCATGGCGCCCGAGACTCGCGTCGACGCCGGCGAGGAAGTCGATCCCAACGCGGCGCCTAAAGTCGAAGCGCCGAAGGACGGCGCGAAGCCTGAGGACGCGAAGCCGCCGGAAGAGAAAAAGCCGGGCGGCGACGAGACTCCGCCCGAGAAAAAGCCCGAGGAGCACCCGAAGGAAACCGGCGGCGACGAAGGCTCGGGCGGCGAAGTCGGCGGCTGAGGCCGACGCGCGTTCTCCACGCTCCCTCCGGCGGCCCGGCGCGACGCAACTTGCGTATTGCAAGGCACTTAGGCATCTCGTGGCGAGGTTCCTAACAACTCCCTAACTGGCTGGGCCGCGATTGTTTCGCGCCTCCGCAGTCGCTAGGGTAACTTCGGCCCCCACAATGGTTTGGGGCGCCCTCCAAGCCGCGATGGGCCCCCGTTCAGCATGATCCTGCGCGACCTGATGCGTCTGCTCGGTTCCGCCAGGCGCGACGGGCGCAACCTGAGCCACGAAGAGGCCTACCGGGCCTTCGAGCTGATCTGTTCGGGAGGCCAGAGCGAGATCCAAGTCGGCGCCTTCCTGATCGCGTTGCGCTGGAAAGGCGTCACGGTCGACGAGCTCACGGCCTTCGCCCGCGCTGCGCGCGCGCTCGCGACGATTCCGTGCCGCGGGATGGAGGACCTTGTCGTGCTTTCGCCGCCGCACGACGGCTTCGATCATCTGCCGCCGCTCGAGACTGCGGCCGGACTCGTCGCCGCGGGCGCAGGCGTCAAAGTCCTGATCGTCTCCGACCGTTGCGTGCCGCCCAAGCGAGGGCTGACGGCGGCCAGTGTGCTCGAGGCGATGGGCCTCTCCATGACCTGGGATCCCGCACAGGCGGAACGTTGGGTTGCCGAAGCGGGCTTCGCGGTCGTGTCCGCCTCGGGGATGCTGCCGGGGCTCATGGGCCTGCGCCGCGTGCGTGGAGAGATCGGCGTGCGCACGCCGCTGGCGACGATCGAAAAACTGATCGCACCCGAAAACGCCGCGATCATCACCGGCGCGCAGGCGGGCCCGGTGCTCGGTGTCGCCGTCGAGGTGCTCGCCAACCTAGGCCACACGCGCGGTATCGCCATCCAAGGCGCGGAAGGCGGAGTGATTCCGTACCTGACGCGGCGCACGCGCGGGATCGAGCTCTCGGGCTCCCATCAGGTTCCGCTCTCGATCGAACCCGGCGATTTCGGCCTGGGCGAGGAGCACGAACCGGACTTGCAGATGTTCGGGCCGCCTGACGAGGGTTACGGCACCGGCGACAATCCGCTGCTGGTCCAGGCCTGCGGCGACGTGACGCGCTCCGTCCTGTGCGGCGAAACAGGCCCGGCGCGCAGTGCGACGGTCCTCGGGGCGGCCTTGATCCTCAAAGCGAACGGCCGAGCGCATACTATTGCCGATGGCGTGTCGCTTGCCTGCGAGTCGATCGACTCCGGCGCGGCTCGTCGCGTACTCGAGCGGCTGCGCGCACTTTCTTGAGGCACAGATCCACATGAAGCACTTCTCATTCCTTGCCTTGCTGGCTTGCTGTCCGAACTCCTGCGGCTCGCACCACAGTGCCCCGAAGCCGCCCGAAATCGCACCTGCGGAAAAGCCCGCCGAACAGTTCGTGAGCCTCGAGCGCGATATCGAAGCGCTGGTCGCGCAGCAGAACGCGGAGCTCACCGCGCAAGCAGCGAAGAATCCGCGCTGAGCGCGCGCTATACCGCCACGCTGTCGTGATCGACCTCTCTTGGCGCTTCGATGCCTGGTTCGACGCGCTGCAAAAGTCGCCCACGGATCGCGGCCGCGTCCAGGGTCTGGTGCAACGCACGGGGCCCGGACGACGTGCGACGCCCGATACCGTCGAATTGGTCGTCGGTCGCGGCGTGGTGGGGGATGCGTGGCAAGCGCATCCGCACAGCGAGCCCGGCAACGAAGTCGCGCTGATGAACGTGCACGTGCTGCGCGCGGTGTGCGAGGGCGACGAGTCGCGCATGGCGCTCTCGGGCGACAATCTGCAGGTTGACCTCGATCTCTCGGAAGAGAACTTGCCCGCGGGCACGTTGCTCGAGATCGGCACGGCGAAGCTGCGGGTCTCCGAGACACCGCATCGACCCTGCAAGAAATTCATTGAGCGTTTTGGCGCCACGGCCGCGAAGCGCATCGCGCGCGCCAATCGCCTCGGCCGTCGCGGCCGCGGAGTCCTGTGCACGGTCGTGCAGGGCGGGCGGGTGCAACGCGGCGATGCGATCGTCGTGCTGCGTGCTCCCTGAGCGGCCTGAAGTTCAGGGCTGCGCGCGAATGGGGTTCAGCCCTGCGGGCTGTCGTGGGCGCGGGCCGGGCCCGGGCCCGAAGGGCCCCCGGCGGGGTGTCGCGCAAGCCGCCGGCAAGGGCCTCGTCGGGGCCCTAGAGGCCGGTTTGGGTCAACAGCGAAGAAATCCGAAGTATTAGTTGACTAGTCAATCATTGTCGTCGAAACTATGGCCATGCAATCGCGCAAGTCGAAGACCCAGTCAGCGGGGGACAACGTGCCCGGCGTGGCCGATGAGATCCGCCAGGCTCGACCGTTTCGCTCGCCTGCCCAGGAAGCGTTGCTGGCCGTGGTCCTGACCAGCGACCGCGTGCTGGCGCGCACGTCGGAAGTCCTGGCCAAGGAAGCCGACATCACGCACCAGCAGTACAACGTGCTGAGGATCCTGCGCGGCGCGGGTCAGGGCGGCCTGCCGACATTGTCGATCGCCGAGCGCATGATCGAGCGCACGCCGGGCATCACACGCTTGATCGACCGGCTCGAGTTGAAGGGCCTGATCCAACGCGAACGCCAGGACGACGACCGCCGGCAGGTCTACTGCCGCGCGACGAAGGCCGGCCTCAAACTGCTCGAGCGCCTCGATCCGGTGATCGACGCGATCGACGAGCGGCCGTCGAAGCAGCTTGGCGCGGCCGAACTGCGCCAACTCGTGCAGCTGCTCGACCGTTTGCGGGCCACCTTCAGCTGAACCACGGTCGGCGTCCGCGAACATGCCGGACGCCACCGGGCAACTTTTCCTACCTACCCTCATCGACGACCTGGAGCTAACACATGACTAGTCAAGTAATGACCGGACAACTGTCTTCCGCCCCGCGCAGTGCCCTGCTTTCGCGCGTCCTCGCCACGCAACCTGACTTTGCACTCAGCGCCGCTCGCGCGTTGCTCGCCGTGGTGATGTTCCCGCACGGCGCGCAAAAGCTGCTGGGCTGGTGGGGCGGTTACGGCTGGGACGGAACGATCGGATTCCTGACAGGCTCGGTCGGTTTGCCGACGCCGCTGGCCGCGGGCCTGATCCTGCTCGAATTTTTCGGTCCGATCCTGCTCTTCGCCGGCCTGCTGACCAGGCCCGTGGCCCTGGGTTTCATCGGCATCATGCTCGGCGCGATCGTCAGCGTGCACGCACAGTTCGGCTTCTTCATGAACTGGTCGGGCGCGCAAGCCGGCGAGGGCTTCGAGTATCACTTGCTGGTGATCGCGCTCTCGATCGTGCTGTTCTTCCGCGGCGGAGGCAGCCTGGCCCTCGATCGCAAGCTGGCGCGTTGAGCCAACTCCGGCGCGCAGCTTGCACGGCCGTTGTCGGGTCGCGCACCCAACGTCCGAACCCGGGACCCGATGGGTTCCGGGTTCGTTAGACGGGTGCCTGCTTCGGTGCTGCGCGCGACAATCGAGGACCGAGAGCCATGAAGAGCAGCAGAGCGACAGCCATGCCGACTGGATGAACCCAATCGGGCCCTGTGAACCACAAGCTCGGCAGATTCGCGAGTGTGTGCATTCCGATCGCGAGCAGCAGATTGCGCGTGCGCACGAAAACGCCGGCGAAAAAAAGGCCCGAGACGAAGACTCCGGTCATGTCCAGGGCGACATCGCCGCCGCTGCTCCACGTGCCGAAAGCCAATCGATTCGGAATGTGCTGCAGGGCGAAGATTGCCTGCGAAGCGAGCAGTGCAAGGCAGAGATTTCCTCGTTTGCGCTGTGGTCGACGGCCCTCGAGCCAGAGCACGAATTGAACGAGTAGCACAGCCCGAAAGAGGATCTCCTCGTACAGCGCGTTGCCGAAGAGTTGGCCGAGCAGATCGCCGAGAGTCTTGCGCATGACGACTGCGTTCTCGAACCCGAGCGCTGTCTGAACCGTCTGACCCGAGGCGAAGGCGCCCGCGAGATTCAGCGCGTTCAGGAACAGCCACGTTGCCAGTGTGAGCGCCACCGCGGGCTCGAGATCGTTGCGTTTCAGACCCAGGTCGCGCGCACGCGCGCCGCCCCAAAGGCCGAGGCAGAGCACAACGACGAAAAGTATCAAGCCGAGGTTCGCGATCAGTGTCCCGCTGATCAGTCCCTGACCCCAGTGCATCGGGCCGTCCAACCACGTGCTCTTGAACAGCACGAAATTTGCCGCGATGGAGAGCGCCACGGACAGGGCTAGCGCACAAGCGAGCACCGCCAACGGCAACCTCCGGACGCCGATGAACACCGCGGGCCGGTCGGCACGCGCTGGAAGATCGGTACGGATCATGCGAGCAAAACCGTACTCACCCAACGATGCCGTCATCGACATCGACGCCGACTGGGCAATGGTCCGAGCCCGTGATGTGCGGGTGGATGAATCCGGCGTTCAGGAATTCGGCCGAGTTCTTCGACGCGAGCACGTAGTCGATGCGCCAGCCGATGTTCTTGGCCCTGACGCCAAAGCGCTGCGACCACCAGGAATAATGCCCGGGGCCGCTCTCGAAGTGGCGAAAGGTGTCGATCCAACCGGCCTCGATCCAGCGATCCATTTCCTGGCGCTCGATCGGCGTGAAACCGCTGGTGCCGGCATTCTCCTTCGGTCGCGCGATGTCGATCTCGCGGTGGGCCGTGTTGAAATCGCCGAGCACCAGCACGCGTTTCCTGCCGCGGCGCAGCTTTTCCAGGCGCTCGAACAGCGCGCGATAGAACTCGAGCTTGTACGGGATACGGCTGTTGTCGCGCTCCTTCCCGTTGCCGTTGGGGAAGTAAACGTTGGCGACGACCAGCTTGCCGTAGCGAGCGATCTGCACGCGGCCCTCGTCATCGAAGTGCGGCTGGCCGAGACTGGTCTCGATTTCGTCGGGAACCCGGCGCGAAAAGAGCGCGACGCCGCTGTATCCCGGCCTTTTCGCGGCGACCACGTGGACGTGGTGATTCTTTTGGCTGCGCAGGGTTGCCGGGATCTGCTCCTGGTTCGCGCGAACTTCCTGGATTCCGACCACATCGCCCTGCGACTTGGCCAGCCAGTTCGAAAAGCCCTTTGCCTCGCAGGCGCGGATGCCGTTGACGTTCCAGGAGAGGATGCGCATGCCGCCGTTCTACGCGTTCGGCGCGCATTTTTCGATGTCGTTCAGCTGCCGATCACGAATTGCAGGCCGTTCGACAGTTGCGCGTTGTTCGGGGCGGCAAAACCATTGTCGCGGCCCCAACATTGAGCGTCGATCAGCGTGCCCGGGACCAGCAAATAAGCCGCGGGAATCCCGCCGAGCGCGCCGACCGCGAACGCATTCATGTCGATCGAGTAGACACCCGAGCAGTCGTTCGGCGGAGGATTTCCGCCAGAGTTGATCGGCGTGGAGCGCTTCAGCGGAACATTGACGCAGCGCAGTCCGCCCTGGAAGGGTGCCGCCGCCTGGCCGCCATTGCTGTAAAGCAAGAGGCCAGGCTTGTTGTTGATGACGTTGATCGCCGTGATCGTGAAACCCGAACCCGCCGACGCGCTCGAACTCCCGCTCGAACCGATCGACGGCGTGCATCCAAGCGAATTGAGCTTGGCCGTGCAGTAGGTCAGTGGGCCAGGTGCGACGAACTCGTTGAGCAGCACGGAAGCGCACAAGCCATTGCTGTTCGCTGTTGCCAGGTCAGGCTTGCCATCGCCGTTCAAGTCGCCCATGGCGACAGAGTAGGGCAGGGCAGACGTACCGAAATTCAGCGGCGCCGCGAAATTGCCTAGGCCCGTGCCGCGCAGCAACGCCACAGTGTTCGAATCTCCGATCGAAACAATGAGATCGACGATGCTGTCGTTGTCGATGTCGCCGATCGCAAATGAAGTCGGATTGACGCCGACCGTGAGCACCGTCGCGGGAGCAAAATTGCCGAACCCGTCGCCCAGCAGCATGGACACCGTGTCGGCCAGATTGTTCGCCGCGACCAGATCGGGATTGCCGTCGGCGTTCAGGTCGCCGATCGCAATGGCGATGGGCGTGTCGCCGGCCGCGAAACTCAGCGGGAGTGCGAAGCTGCCCAGTCCGTCGCCGAACAGAACCGAAACGCTCCCGTTGGGCGACCATGCGTCCGCCGTGGCCAGGTCCAGCTTGCTGTCTCCATTGAGGTCGCCGATGGCGACTGAGTACGGCGTAAGTCCAGTCAGGAAACTCGTCGCCGGCGCGAAACCACCCAGGCCATTGCCGAGCAGCACGGAGACATTTCCAGCGCAGGAGTTCGCCGTGACGAGATCCATGTGGGTGTCGCCGTTGAGATCGGCGATGGCCACCGAGCGTGGGCAAGAGTCCACCGTGAAGTTCACGGCTGCCGCGAGACTTCCCAATCCGTTGCCGAGCAACACAGAGACATTCCCGCCGCCACCATTCGCAGTGACCGCGTCGAGCTTGCCGTCGTGATTGAGATCGCCGATGGCGAGCGCTTGGGCCAACGAACCGGCTGGAAATGCCGTGAAGGCCGCGAATCCGCCCATTCCGTTGCCGAGCAGCACGTCGACATTCCCGCCGTCCGCCGCGGCCAGGTCCAACTTGCCGTCATTGTTCATGTCGCCGATCCGCAGCGAGCGCGGCGCGCCGGGAAGTCCGAATTTGCCCGCGCCGAATTTTCCAAGCCCGTCGCCGAGCAGCACCCAGACCGTGCTGTCGTGGTTGGGATAATAATTTGCCGCGACCAGATCGAGTTTGCCGTCAGCATTGAGGTCGCTGAAGGCCACATCGTTCGGCCGCAGACCGACTGGGAAGCTCGTCTGAACCCCGAAGCTTCCCAGGCCGTTGCCAAGCCGCACGGATGCGCTGGCGGATCCCCAATTGGCCGTGGTCATGTCGAGCTTGCCGTCGGCGTTCACATCGCGCAGTACGAGCGAGCTTGGAAGGGTGCCCATGATGAACGCAGTCACGGCGCCAAAGCTCCCCAGTCCATTGCCGAGCCGTACGGAGACGTCGTTCGACCCGGCGTTGGCCGCCGCCACGTCGAGCTTGGAATCCGCGTTGAGATCGCCGAGCGCGACCGCATAGGGCGAGAAGCCGACCGCGAAGTTCGTCGCGGCGCCGAAACTCCCCAGGCCGTTGCCGAGCAAAGCGGAGATGTTGTTCGAATCGCGGTTGGCCGTGACGAGATCGAGCTTGCTGTCGTTGTTGAGATCGCCGATCGCGATCGAGCGCGGGAACGTGGCGACCGCGAAATTCGTGGCCGCTCCAAAGGCGCCGAAGCCGTTCCCCAGCAGCACGGAGAGATTGTTCGAGCCGGAGTTTGCCGTGACGAGGTCGAGCTTGCTGTCGCCGTTGAGATCGCCGATGGCCACGGACCAAGGACCTGTTCCGACGGCGAAGCTCGTCGCCGCCCCGAAACTCCCCAGGCCGTTGCCCAGCAGCACGGAGACGTCGTTGGTCCCGAAATTCGCGGTCGCGAGATCCGCCTTGCCGTCGGAATTGAAGTCGCCGATGGCGACCTCGTGCGGCCGCACGCCCACTGCGAACTCGATGTGCACCGCGAGGTCGCCCAAGCCGCCGCCGAGCAGCACCGAAACGCTGTCGCCCGAATAGTTCGCCGTCACCAAGTCGGACTTGCCGTCGCCGTTCAGATCGCCGACGGCCACCGAGTGCGGCTCGACGCCGGTCAGATGCTGCTTTCCGGGATAATGCGGCGTACCGGATTGCGCGAAGGCCTGGGAGCCCGTGCCGGCAAGGATCAGCGCGGCGGCGGCGATGGCCCCGAGCGCCCTCGCGGCCGCGGGGAAGGAAGAGACTGCGGAGAAGGCAGGTGAATTGCGCATGGCTGGGCCCTGGTGTGTCTTGAGTGGTCGTTCCACCTAGAACACGCGATCCGGCCGTCGCGGAGATCACGCGAGCCCGGTTCGGTCCCCGATCGGCCCCCTTTTCCGGCTCGCAGCAGGTCCGGGGCCGCTCCGAAGGCGGAACCGGCCGCTCCCGCCCCGCTACCGGGCGTCAGGCCAAATCAAGGGCAAACGGTGTATTCGAGTGCGTCGCTCAGCGTGGTGTTGTTTGGCGGAGAAAAGCCCGGATCGCGGCCCCAGAACTGACAGTGGATCGTGACACCGGGCTCGCGCAGTTGCGCAATCGGTACGGGCGGCCCGGCACTGCCCGCAAACGTGTTCATGTCGAGTTGATAGGCGCCCGAGCAATCGTTGATCGGCAGCGGGCTTCCGCCAGAGGTCAGTCCGCCGCCGCGTTTGACTGGCGGAGCCATGCACAAAAGGCCGCCGGATAGCGGAGTCGCCGCGCGAACGCCGATGCCGTACAGCAACAGTCCAGCCTTCTGGTTGCGCACGTTCGACGCGCTCAGCGTGAAGCCGCTCGACGCCGTGGCGCTCGACGAACCGACAGCAAAGATCGCGGGCGTGCAGCCAAGCGAGTTCACTTTTGCCGTGCAGTAGGGGATGCCCGAGCAGGGCGCGGGCGCGAGACTGCGCATGACGTAGTTCGTATCGGCCCCGATGATCAGATCGCGCGGCGTCCCGGGATCGAGCTGCAGCTGCGCCAGGAATTGCGAGTTCAACCCGCCGCGATAGCGCGTGCCCGGTCCGATCGGCCCCGTGGCAGTTCCAGAGAGGACGAGCACACCAGAGGCATCCAAGGCGCAGACCTCTGCATGGCCGTCCTGGTCAAGATCGAGGATCTCGATCGTGCTGACCCAACTTGGAACGGAGATCGTCGGCATGAACGTTCCATTGCCGATACCGTGCCACAGGCGCATGTCGCTTTGGTACTGGCCCGTGGCGAGGTCGACGATACCGTCGCCGTCGAAGTCTCCCGCGCCGCCGCCGGTCAGCTGCGATCCGCCCGGCTGTGCGGCGAACACGGCAGGTTGCAGATTTCCCGCGCCACTGCCCTGGCAAAACGTCACAGCGCTGCTTCCGAAGGTGAGCACGTCCGGCAATGTGTCCCCGTCCACGCGCAAGATCATGATTCTATTGGGCGGGGCACCCGCGACGGCCAGTGGTTGACTGCCCGCGGCCACGAAGCTGCCGTTGCCCTGGCCTAGGAAAACGCGCAGCGTGCTGTACGTCTCGTTGAACACAAGATCGGGCTTGCCGTTGAGATCGAGGTCGCCCACAGCGACGCGGGCGATTCCGAAATTCACCGACAGCGTCTGCCCCTGCGTGAACGCTCCCGTTCCGTTGCTCAGCATCACGACGACACCACCGAAGAGCGAAGGGAAGGTGATGTACACGACTGCGACATCATCGAAGCCGTCGTTGTTGAAGTCGGCGACCACCGGCGAAGATGCGTTAGCCAGGAACGCACTCGAGATCGCCGGCAGGAATCCGCCCGCGCCGTTTCCGAATTGGACCGAGGCGCTCGATCCGCCGATCGAAAGAATGTCGTCGATGCCGTCGCCGTTGAAATCTCCGCTGGCGAGACCGGATTGTGAGCCGGGGACGTGGGAGTACCGGCTGCCGGCAAGCAGCGCGCCCGCTCCGGCTCCGCGCAGCAAGACCGGGCCGAAGCTCGAATTCGGGCCGACCATGACGTCAGGAAGTCCGTCCTGATCGACGCGACCGATGGCGATGCTTCGGCCGCGGTAGCAAGCGGGAAACGAGCCGGTTTGCGCGAAGGCGCCACCCGCGAGGCCGCGCAGCACGGTCACGCTCTCGGCGGCAAAGCTCACCGTCGCAAGGTCGAGCCGGCCGTCTTGATCCAGATCTGCGGCGGCAATGCCGTAGGCCTGCGAGCCGCCGCTGTAAGTCGCGAGCGCTGAGAAGCCACCCAGTCCGTCGCCGATCCAGACCGGGATTTGCGGGCCAAACGTACTGAAGGCGAGATCGGTCTTGCCGTCGCCGCTGAAGTCCGACGCGACGACGTCCATGGCGAACTCCGCCACATTGGGCAAAGGCGCGAACGCTCCGCCGCCGAGGCCCTTGAACAAGCGCACGCCTTGATTGGAGGCCACACCGACGATGTCGGGTAGCGCGTCGGCGTCGAGGTGCGCGATCGCGACGCTTTGAAAAATGGCGTTGGGAACGTTGAGCGGCGCGGCGGCCGTCAGAGTTCCGCTGCCATTGTTGAGCAGGATGGAAATCACTCCGCTGCGGCAGGCAATCGCGCAGTCGAGACCCGGCGCGCCGTCGAGATCGCCCAAGGCAATGCGCGTCGGATCCGAGGCGATCGCCACGAAGGTCGGGCTGGCGAGATGGCCCGCGCCGTCGCCCAGCATCAGCGCGAAATTGTTGCCGACGCTATGTCCGCATACGACATCGGGTTTGCCGTCGCCGTTCAGGTCGCCCGCGCTGATCGCGACCGGGCCCGGGGCGCCGCTAGGGAACGTGCTCGGCGGTCCGAAGTTGCCCAGGCCGTTGCCAAGGCGCACGACGATATCCGTGGGCGGCGCGTTCGCGATCAGATCGAGATGGCCGTCCAGATTCAGGTCGGCCAGGGCGATCGAGTCGGGCTGGATCCCGCAATCGAACTGCGGCGCGGGGAGCAGCGGCCAGGGGGCTTGTGCGAACGCGGGCGCGCAAACGCTGAGCATCAACATCAACCGGAGCGACATGCTTTCACCTCCTCCAACAGGATCGCATCACAGGGCGCGCGCGGCCGTCTCCTTCAGCCGCCGTCCGCTGAGCGATGATGCCGGCCCGACGGACGATTCCAGGCTAGCACGAATCCACCGATCGGGGCCGGTTCGAGCTCAGCCGGGCTTCTTCTCGCGCGTCGGATTCAAGTTGTAGAGCTGCGAGCCGCCGCGCGGGATGCTCAATGACTCCCATTCACGCTCCGCCACAAGGCGCGCGAGCAGGACGATCTGGCCGACGTGCGTCGCGACGTGCGCGACCGAGCGCGAAAGGGCAGCATGAACCGTCAAAGAGCTGCCGCGAATGACGACCTTGCGTTCGAGGTCCGTGTCGCTCAGCGCGCGGATCGCGACTTGTGCGGTCCGCCAACCCTGCTGCCACATTTCATGGAGTTCCTCGCGCGTGAAGCGGCGCTCTTCGAACTCCGCGTCTCGATTGCGCCAGGGCTTTTCACCGTCCGCGCCGAGAAAGTCCGTGAAGCGTGAGCGCAGATTGCCGCTGATGTGGTGCACGAGCATGCCGATGGAGTTCGTCTGTGGGGCGAGCACGCGATTGAGGCCCTCCAAGGCAACTTGCGCCATGGCCTTTTCGCCCACGAGCCTGTAGCGCTCGAACTCGTCCAGGAAGTCGGTGATCATGCCCCAATCCTTGCGAACGCCGGTCCGCACTTCCAGCCAAGATCGGGCGGGAAGACGCGTGGAGCCGCGCGAGTTCAGTGTCTCCGAAACGCGCGACTGGCGCGGCAAGAACTACTTCCGGCTGGCCAAGTTCCGCAGTACCCGCAGGCTCAGGCCAGATCGAAGAGCAAGAACTCCGCCGCCGACTTTGCGCGCACTTCGAGCGATTTTTCATCGCTCAGCGCCAGACCGTCGCCCTGGCCGAGCGTCTTGCCCGCGGCTTCGACTTCACCGCGCACGATCTGCAGCCAGCCGTGGCGACCTGACTTGAACGAGTGCACGACACTCTTTCCGGCATCGAGGCGCGCAGTCCACAGCTCCGCATCCTGGTGCAGCGTGAGCGCACCATCGCGGCCGTCGCGCGCGGCGATCAGTTGCAAGCGATTCGTGCGACTTTCGCTGGGGAAGTGCTTCTGCTCGTATTCCGGTTTGAGGCCGCTCTTCTCTGGCATCAGCCAGATCTGCAAGAGGCGCGTGCGTTCCTTCGGCGAAGGATTGAATTCGCTGTGGCGCACGCCGCTGCCCGCGCTCATGCGCTGCAGATCGCCGGGCTTGATCACAGAACCCGTTCCGAGGCTGTCCTTGTGTTCGAGCGCGCCCTCGGCGATCCAGGACAGGATTTCCATGTCACGGTGACCGTGGGTTCCAAAGCCCTCGGCCGGCGCGATCAGGTCGTCGTTGATCACGCGCAGTGCGCGAAAGCCCATGTGCTCGGGGTCGTGGTACTCGCCGAACGAAAACGTGTGCGAGGTGTCGAGCCAGCCGAAATCGAAATGGCCGCGCTCAGCGGCCTTGCGGATCTTGATCATGTCGAAAACTCCGGAAACTTTGGAAAGCCCGGTACTTACGACACGCTCGAGCGCGATTCAATGCCGGCGCGCCGGCTCCCGCGCTCAGGGCATTTCGAAGACCATGAACTCGGCGTCCTTGCGCGCGAAAAGGCTCAGGCATTCTTCGCCGGAGACGGCGGCACCGTCGCTCTGGGTCAAGAGGTGGCCGTTGACTTCGATCACCCCACTCAGGACTTGGATCCAGACGTGGCGCTCCAGAGGCAGCGCGTGTTCGAGGCGATCGCCATGCTGGAGCACCGACGAGTACACGAACGTGTCGTGCTTCAGCGCGATCGACTGCGCGCGGCCGTCGGGCGATGCGACCAGGCGCAACTGGCCGCGGCGCTGCTGCGGCGTGAAGCTGACCTGTTCGGAGCGCGCCTCGCGCGCCGGCAAAGTCGGTTTGAGCCAGACCTGCAGCACGCGCGAACGGCCGCGGCCGGTGGGGGCGAACTCACTGCGGTAGGAACGCGTGCGCGCAACCGAGCCGGGGCGCAATTTTTCGTGTCGGCCCTGTTCGTCGACCAGGTCGAGTTCGCCCTCGAGCAGGCAGGACAGCATGTCCATCGATTCGTCGGCGGCGTGCGAGACGCCGCCATCGGCGGCAACTTCGTCCTCGTTGATCGCGCGCAGGGCGCGAAAGCCGGTGTGTTCGGGGTCCTGGAATTGCTCGCAGGAAAAGGTCAGGTAGCTGGTGGCGGGGCCGCGGCCGACTCGGCCACGCTCTTCCGCCCTTCGAATGGCGATCATATGTTTTCAGATTCTTCGCGGCGTCGCACTAGGGGACACCGCCAACCCTCACTCGCTTGTCTTGTTCAGCCGTAGAGATCGGCAGGTGGGTCGTTCAAACCACAGGCGTGGCAAGGATGCTTGTCCTGGACCCGGGACAGCGCAGATTCAAGCGCTCGGCAAAGTCCTGCAAAGCGCCCGGGGCCCGCGGAAACGTACAGTGATCGGATGCCCCTCCGCCGCAAGTCCTCGAAAGGCAAGCGCCTGTTCGAGTACGTCCACCGTACGGAACGGCTGCGCTCGGGCAATGCGGTCGAGGTGCTGCGCTGCGGGGGCGAGGCGTTCCCGGCGATGCTCGAAGCGATCGCGGCCGCGCAACGCTATGTGCACTTCGAGACCTACATCCTCGCCGACGATGCCGTCGGCCGCGGGTTTCAAAGCGCGTTGATCGAGCGCGCGAAAGCCGGCGTTTGCGTGCGCGTGATGTTCGACGCCTTAGGTTCGTACGAATTGCCCGAGAGCTTCGTGACGGAGCTGCGCGCCGCCGGCGTGTTCGTGGCCGAGTTCCATCCGATCGCACCCTGGCGACCGCGTCGCGGCTTCAACAAACGCGACCACATGAAGATCCTGGTGGTCGATGGCGTCGTCGGCTTCACCGGCGGGATCAACATTGGCTTGGACTACGCGCCGCTCGAAGCGGGCGGCGGCGGCTGGTTCGACGTACAGGCGCGCGCCCGCGGCCCGGTAGTGGCCGATCTCGATCGACTTTTCGCGCGCAGCTGGTCGCGCGCGGCGGGCGAAGAGATCGCCGTCGAACAGCTGGAGCACGAGTTGCCGCCGCCGCCGCACATGCGCGCCACGGTCATCCACAACTTCGGTCTGCGCAATCGCTCGCGCAAGCGCATCGCCTACCTGCACGCCATCCGCGCCGCTCGTTCGAGCGTCTGCCTCATGAGCGCGTATTTCATCCCCGACTTTGGCATGCGCATGGCGCTGCGCCGCGCGGCGAAACGCGGCGTGCAGGTGCACGTGATCGTGCCCGAGGTCTCCGACGTGCGCGTGGTGCAACTCGCCAGTCGGCATCTCTTCGTGCGCCTGTTGCGCGGCGGCGTGCACATTCACGAGTGGCCCAAGCCCATGATGCACGCCAAGATCGGCGTGATCGACGGCGTGTGGTCGACGATCGGCAGCTACAACATCGACCAGCGCAGTCTGCTGCACAATCTCGAGGCCAGCATCGTCGTTTTCGATGCCGATTTCGGCGCGCGCCTGCAGAAGCTCTTCGATGACGAATTGATGAAATCTCGCGAGGTAGGCCTGGCCGAGTGCAAAGCGCGGCCGTGGTTCGAGCGCGCGCGGCAGTGGTTCTGGTACCAGTGGCGTTATTGGTTGTGAGCGCGTACGCTCGCAGGCCTGCCTGCGCATGAGCACCACGAACTCGAAGTCGAACCAGGGCCTGCCGCGCTTGGGCTTGCTCGTGCTGCTCGGATTGCCGGCCTTGGGCCTGATCTACTTCGCGCTGCGAAGTTCGTGGTGGCGCGAATCGGCTGTGGCGCTGATCCAAGGTGCGACCGTACAACGCGGACCGCTGCTGATCTCGATCGTGGCGCGCGGGGACCTGTCCGCAGCCGATTCCGTCGACCTGCGCAGCGAAGTCGAGGGCCGCACCGCGATCCTTTCGCTGGTGCCCGAAGGCTCGCACGTCGAAGCCGGAACGGTGGTCTGCGAACTCGACGCGACTGCGTTGATCGAAAAGCGATTCCAACAGAGCATCTCGCTGCGCAATGCCGAAGCCGCCTTCGTCAAGGCCAAGCAGAATTTCGAGATCCAGCAGAGTCAGAATCGCAGCGACATCGCCAAGGCGGAGCAGAAGCTCGAATTCGCCGGTCTGGACCTGGACAAGTACACCGAAGGCGAGCGCGCGTCGCTGCTGGAGAAGGCGAAACAAGCCATCGATCTCGCGAAGGAAGACTTCACGCGTGCTGCGAACAAGCTCGACTGGTCCGAGAAACTGGCCGACAAGGGTTTCCTGACCACCACCGAACTCGAAGCCGACAAGATCTCGAAAAACCGCGCGCAGGTGCTGCTCGAGCAAGCGACGCGCGACAGCGAGCTGCTGGAGAAGTTCCAGCTGCCGCGCAAGGCGAAGGAACTCGCTGCGGCCAAAGTGGAGGCCACCTTCGAGCTCGACCGCGTCAAGCTGCAGGCCAAGGCGAAAATCGTCGACTTCGAGGCCGACCTCAGCACCAACGAGGCCAAGCTGGGTCTGGAGCGCGAAAAACTCGCCAAGGTCGAGAGTCAGATCGAGAAGGCGCGATTGCGCGCGCCGCGCGCGGGCCTGGTCGTCTACGCGCAGCTCGACAGCGACGAGCCTCCGATCCAGGAAGGCACCGAGGTTCGCGAACGCCAGGTGATCCTCTCGATCCCCAGCGCGAGCGGGATGAAAGCCGCAGCCAAGCTGCACGAGTCCGTGCTCGAACAGGTCACGATCGGTCTGCCGTGCTCGATCAGCGTCGATGCGCTCCCCGGCAGGCAGTTCACCGGCAAGGTCGCCTTTGTCGCCTTGCTGCCCGACCAGAACATGCGCTGGTCCAATCCGAACGCGCGCCTGTACCGCACCGACATCGCCATCGACGCGTCGAGCGCGGACATGCGGCCGGGCATGTCGTGTGCGATCAAGATCAGGCTCGAGGAACTGACCGACGTTTTGTTCGTCCCGGTCCAGGCCGTGTTCCGCGAGCCGCGCGGCACCGTGAGTTACGTGCCCGGGCCCAGGGGCATCGAGGCGCGCGATGTGAAAATCGGCCGCTACAACGTCGAAAACGTGCAGATTCTCGCCGGCCTGAGCGAAGGCGAGACGGTCTTGCTCAGTCGCCCGACGGGCTACGACGAATCCGGCCAGGCCGTCAAGGACGGAAAACCCGAGCCGACGACCACGGCAGCCCAGGTCGAGCCCGCCGCCGCCAAGGCCAATTGACGCGGCGCGCGGCGGCAGGATTCCTGTTCGCCCGCCCCGCGCCCGCCGCTTTCGAATCACAGGCGGCCAGATGCCCGCTCGCTACACTCCCCTCCGAAAGCGACGCGCATGCCGACCTCTTCAAACGAACCTACCTTTGACGCCCAGGACGCCCTGAGCGAGGCGCTGCGCATCTATCTGGAGCACCGCGCGCACGGATCCGGCGAGAGCGACTCACGGCTGCTCGCGCGCCATCCCAAGTTGCGTGAGTTGCTCGAGCCGCTGCTCGCGCAGGATGTGCCGACCACAGGCGACCTGCGCCCGGGCTCGACGCTCGGCGACTTTCGGTTGATCGAAGTGATCGGCCGCGGCGGCATGGGCGAAGTCTGGGAAGCCGAGCAGTTGTCCCTGCAGCGGCGCGTGGCGCTGAAATTGCTGCGCGCGCAGCTCTTTTCCTCGCCCTATGCGGTCGAACGCTTTCGGCGCGAGGCACTGGCCGGCGCGCGCCTGAAGCATCCCGGCATCGTCGCGGTCTACAGCGTCGGCGAACAGGATGGCGTGCATTTCATCGCGCAGGAACTCGTCGAGAGCCGGCGCACGCTGTCGAACTTGATACGCGACACGCGCGAGTTGCCGGCGATTCCGCCGACCTACTGGCGTGAGATCGCCGCGTGTTTTGCCAGGATCGCCGAAGCTCTGCAGCTCGCCCACGAGGCCGGCGTCATCCACCGCGACATCAAGCCGACGAACATCCTGCTCGACGCGGACGGAACTCCGAAGGTCGCCGACTTCGGACTGGCACTGGTGACGGGCGAATTGGAGCTCTCGCGCACGGGCGACATGAGCGGCTCGCCCTTCTACATGAGTCCCGAGCAGGCCGCCGCCAAGCGCACCGCGATCAACGAACGCAGCGACGTGTTTTCGCTGGGAGCGACATTGTTCGAGGCGTTGACGCTGCAACGTCCGTTCGACGGCGACACGCTCGCGCAAGTCTTGACGAAAATCATGTTCGACGACCCGCGCGATCCGCGCGAGATCCGCTCCATGTGCCCGCGCGAACTTGGCGTCATCTGCCTGAAGATGCTGGAGAAGTCGCAGAACAGCCGCTACGCGAGCATGCGCGAGGTGGCCGACGAACTCGGACGTTTCCTGCGCAACGAGCCGATCCATGCGCGGCCCCCCGGAATTTTCGACAGGGCACTCAAGTGGTCGCGACGACATCCGGTGATCGCGGCTTCGAGCGCCATCGTGTGTGTTTCGCTGTGCGTGGTCAGCGCACTCTTGCTCGAGACCCAGCGTGCGCACGCGGCGGCGCTGAAATCCGCCGCCGCCGCCACGGCTTCGGCGATCAAGGAGAGCGAATCGGCGGCCACCGCGCGGCTCGAATTGCGCACCTCGACGCGCGTGGTCGACTTCCTGGTCGACGCCTTCGTCGAAGTCAGTCCGAACCGGACATTGGGCCGCGAACTTTCCGCGCGCGAAGTGCTCGATCGCGGCGTGAAAAATATCCGCTCGGGTTTGACCGATCCCAAGGAAGCGGCGCTGCGGGCCAGGCTGCTCGACAGTCTCGGCATGGTCTACTCGCGACTTGGTTTGAGAAAGGAGGCCGAGGACTTGCTGCTCGAAGCGCGCAAGCTCGGCGACGACGCCTTTGCGAAGGACGATCCGCGTGCGCTGGACATCGCCGCGGAATTGGCCGTTCTATGGGCGGACAACGGCAGGAACGAAGCGGCCGCGGAACTGATGGGGGAAGTGCACGCCGCGCACGTCGCGCGCGAAGGCGCCAATTCGCGCGCCGCGCTGCGCGCCGAAGGCAACCTCGGCTCCATCCTCTCCAAGTCCTACGAGCTCGATGGCGCCGAACAACACCTGCGGCACGCCGTCGAGGGCCTGAAGGCGCTGGGCGAATGGCGCGCTCCAGGTTTGTACACCCTCTCGGAAGTCCTGCGCGCGCAGGGCAAGCAGGCGGAGTCGCTCGTCTGCCTGCACGAGGCTTTGGACCTGAACATGACTTTCCTCGGGCCGGACAATCCCGACACGCTTGGCACACTCGAAGGTCTGGCGCGGCATGAGGCCCTGGCGGGACACGTGGACGAGGCGAGGCGACTCTTCCGCCAGGTCGCGGACTCCAAGAACTGCGTGCTCGGACCGAAGCACCCGGCCGCGATCTGGGCCCAGGCAACAGCCGTCTATTTCGAGTCCATGGCGGGGTCGGGGAATTCGCTGCAGGAACTGCGCGATCTCTACGCTCTCAGTATGGCGGAACTCGGACCGTTGGATCCGACGACGTCCCGGGTGACGAAGTACTTCTCCGATCTGCTGCAGCGGATGGGCCGGGACGACGAAGCCGAAGTTGCCCTGGCAGGTGCTCTGGCGAGCCTTGCCGGTTTGCCGGGCTCATCACCGGCTGAGCGCGCTGTCGTATTGCTCAGCCTGGCCAACGTCGAGTGGCACCTCGCCCGTCCCGAACTGGCCGTGGCACTGCTCGATGAAGTGATCGGCTCGCCGGTTACGCTGGTCGGATCGGCAACGCGGATTGCCGACAGCGCGCTGAGCAAGGCGATCGAGATGCGCGAGATCATGGGCGACTTCGAGCCCGCGCTCGCGCTGGCGAAGGCGCGCCTGGAAAGCATGGACGCCGCGCACCCCGAGCGCACGAACGCTCTGGAGACCGTGCATCGGCTCGAGCAGGCGATCGCGGATCAGTGATCCCATGGGCGAGAACATTCCCGAGACGACGCAGTTGCTGCAGCGCTGGAATGGCGGCGACGAAAAGGCGCTCGCGAAGCTGCTGGAATTGCACCTGCCCTGGATTCAGGCGCACGTAGCCAAGCGCCTCGGCGGCGTGCTGCGTTCGAAGGAAGAAAGCACCGACGTCGTGCAGGACGCGCTGATCGAGTTTTTGCGTTACGGCCCGCGCTTCAATGTCTCCAGCGAGGCGCAGCTGCGTTTCCTGCTCGGCCGCATCGCCGAAAACGTGTTGCGCGATCGTCACGATTTTTTCACGCGCCGCCGGCGTCAGGCCGCGCGCGAACGTCCGTTGCCCGAGGAGACGGTGCTCGAGCTCGACGCGGGTTCGCGCGATTCACAGCGGCCCGACAAGGCGTTGGAGAAGAAACAGTGGCAAGCCTGGGTGCGGCTCGCGCTCGAGTTGATGGAGCCCGAGGACCGCGAGCTGATCGTGCTGCGTCAATGGGACGAACTCGAGTTTGCAGCAATCGCCGAAAAAACCGGCACGACCGCCGACGGCGCGCGCATGCGCTTCCAGCGCGCGCTGCCCAAACTTGCCGCGAAGATCCAGCAGTTGCAGCGCGGCGAGTTCGGCGAAATGACGCCGCCGAACGATTGATGTCGTGACGGAACCAGATTCGATCTCGACAGCTTTGCACCGCGCCGAAGGCTGGATGCGAACCTGTCGAGGTCGAACCTGGTTCCGTTACGGCATCCGTCAGTAGTTCTTCGAGAACAGGACGCGCTGCGTGCTCGGACGTCCTGTCTTCACGCACACGCCCGCCTCCAAAGCCGGGCCCTCGCCCGCGAGCGGGATGCAGCGAATCGTGGCCTTGGTCGCGGCTTTGATCTCAGCTTCGGTTTCGGCCGTGCCGTCCCAGTGCGCCCAGACGAACTTGGAATTGTTCTCGCCCGCGAAGACGTCACTGAAGTCCTTCCAGTTGTCGATCGAGACCGTGTTCGCCGTACGCAGATCGAGCGCGCGCTTGAACAGGAACTTCTGGAATTCGTCGAGCAAACGGCCGATTTCGGCGCCCAGGCCGTCGAGCTTCAAGGTCAGCTTCTGGGCCTTGCCGTTCGCATCGAGCGGTGAAATTCGCAGCTTCGCCATGACCACGTTCTGGTCGATGTCGCGCGGGCCGATCTCCAGGCGAATCGGCACGCCCTTGCGTTCCCACTCGTAGTACTTCGCGCCCGGCTTCAGCGCTTCGCGGTCGTCGACCTTGACGCTCAAGCCGTCGTCGCGCAAATCGGCCGCGACCTTGTTCGCCACGGCCATCACGCGCACTTTTTCTTCGTCGGTCTTGTAGATCGGCACGATCGCGACGTGGATCGGCGCGAGCTTCGGCGGCAGCACGAGTCCGCCATCGTCGGAATGCGTCATGATCAAGGCGCCGATCAGACGTGTCGAGACGCCCCACGAGGTCTGCCAGACGTGCTCGCGCACACCGGCTTGGTTCTGGAACGTGATGTCGAAGGCCTTGCCGAAATTCTGGCCGAGATCGTGGCTGGTCCCGGCCTGCAGCGCGCGGCCGTCCTGCATCATCGCTTCGATGCAGAACGTTTCCAGCGCGCCGGCGAAACGCTCGCTTTGCGTCTTCACGCCGCGGATCACCGGCATGGCCATGACTTCCTGTGCAAAATCGCGATACACGTCGAGCATGCGCAGCACTTCCTCGCGCGCTTCGGCGTGGGTCGCGTGCGCCGTATGGCCTTCCTGCCACAGGAACTCGCTGGTGCGCAGGAACATGCGCGTGCGCAATTCCCAGCGCATGATATTCGCCCATTGATTGATGAGCAGCGGTAGATCGCGCCACGAGTCGATCCACTTCGCGAAGAAGTGGCCGATGATCGTTTCCGACGTCGGCCGGATCACATACGGCTCCTCGAGCTCGTTCTTGACCACCAGCTTGCCGTCGACCGCGCGCAAGCCCGTGTGCGTGACCACGCCGACTTCCATGGCGAAGCCTTCGACGTGCTGCGCTTCCTTGGCCAGGAACGAAAGCGGAATCAAGAGCGGGAAGTACGCGTTCTGGTGTCCGGTCGCCTTGAAGCGCCGATCGAGGTCCGCTTGCATCTTCTCCCAGACCGCGTAGCCGTGCGGGCGGATGACCATGCAGCCCTTGACGACCAGCGCCGCTTCGGCGAGTTCCGCCGCGGTGATGACGTCCTGGAACCACTGCGCGTAGTCCTTGACCCTGGGAGTGATCGTTTCTTGTGCCATGTTCTGGGCTGCCTTTTCGCTCTGCGCGCTCTGTGCGCGGATTCTTTGGGCGGAGAGCCTACGGGAGCCGCCCTCGGACTGGCCAGCTTCCCCAACTCTTCCGTGTCCGGTAGACTCAGCCGCCGGCCCCCTTCGAACCCTGATCATCCGACCATGACGACTACCGCACCCCGCATCACCCCCGACATGACCATGGAGCAGATCCTGGAGGTCGCGCCGGCCGCCCAGCGCGCTCTTTTCCAGCGCTACCACGTCGGCGGCTGTTCCTCCTGCGGCTTCCAGCCCACGGACACCTTGGCCCAGGTCTGCAAGGAGCGGAACATCCTCGATATCAACGAGGTGATCGACACGATTCAGCGCGCCCAGGATCTCGATACGAAGGTCGAAGTCGAGCCGCGCACGGTCAAGGGCTGGCTCGACGCGGGCGAGGACTTCTCCTTTATTGATGTGCGCACGCCGGCGGAACTGGAGCTCGCTCGCATCGCGCAGGCCGAGCCCTTGGATTTCGCCGACCCCGGCAAGTACATGAGCCTGCCCAAGGACCGCCGGATCGTGTTCTCCTGCCGTTCCGGCGTGCGCAGCCTGGACGTCGCCAGCTACTTCATCGGGCACGGCTTTACGCGCGTGCATTCGATGCGCGGTGGGATCCTGGCCTGGAGCGAGCAGGTCGATCCGACGATCCCGCGCTACTGAGCCCCCCCCCGTAGGGTGCCGGGCGCTTTGCGGGCCGACGAGAATTGTCGCCCCCTTTACAGGTGCGGGACTCCAGCTAGAGTGGGCCTCATGAATCGAGGCTCTGCCTCCTCGCTTCTGAGCGCTGAAAGGTGCTCCTGGCCTCGGTCCTCGGATCGGGGCGCCCCGGCAGCCGTCCCTGCCAAAAGACTGTTGGGGCCGCCGTCGTAAGGTTCTGC
>JAYUUV010000308.1:0-19011 GCA_043754695.1 Planctomycetota bacterium | reverse complement strand
CCGGGGCGCTGCCTGGTATTGCCGACCTGGAACCATCTGTGGTTCCTTCCCTATCTGCTGAGCTACACGCTGCTGCTGTGGCTGCTGCTGCGGCGCTGGCCCGGCCTGTTGCAGCGGCTGGCGGTCGTGTTGCCGCGCGTGCTGGCTGGCTGGGGCCTGCTGCTCTGGCCGGTGGCCTTCCTGGCGGCGATGCTGGGATTGCTGCGCGCCCGCTTCCCCGACACACGCGCGCTGGTCGACGACTGGGATGCGCACAGCCACTTCCTGGCGGCGTTCGTGCTTGGCGCCGTGCTGGCGATGCTCAAGTTCGAGTTCTTCGACGCGCTCTGGCGCACGGGCCTGATTTACCTGATCGCCGAGATCCTCGAGGGCTATGTGCTGACGCCCAAGATCCTGGGCGAGAGCCTGGGCCTGCACCCGGTCGTGGTCCTGGCGTCGTTGACGATCGGCGGCGCCGCGCTGGGCATGTTCGGCATCCTGATCGCGCTGCCGCTCGCCGCCACGCTCATCATCCTGACCCGCGAACTGGTCCTGCCTGCGTTGTCGAAGACCACGCAGGAGCTGTAGGTGCCAGGCACTTTCATCGCTTCGAGTACGAAGCGATGAAAGCGCCAGGCGGCTAGTGCCCGCCGCCGTCCAGGGACGCCTGCAGCAGTTCCTGCAGACGATCCAGCAACTCCGGAGACAACTTCCCGTCGGACTTCTTCGCAGCGCTCAGCTGCTCGATCGTCTCTTGGACTGATCTACGCTCGATCTTCGCGATCTGCACGCGGCCCAGCGGCGAGGGCGGAATCGCCGCCTTGTATTCCTCGATGTCCGCGGGCGACTTGCCCTGCTTCTCGAGCACGACCCGGATCGCTTCCTGGAGCTGGATGTCCTCGACGAAGTCGCCGCCAGGGAATTCCTTGCCGCGCAGATCCTGGATGCGCTTGCGCAGTTCGATGCGCACCAATTGACGGACGTCGTCCGCTGCCAGCGGCGTGCCGAGCGAACTCACGAATTCGTCGAAGTCCGGATAGCGCTTGCAGTCGTGCTGGTCGTTCTCGGCCAGCTGACCGAACAGCTCCTTGTTCGCTTCGAAGTGCGCGTCGACGTAGCCGCGGATCTTGCGGGAAGCCTGCAGGCGAACCATCTCCTCGATGCGCCACGCTTCGTAAATGCGCGCTTCGACTTTGACGTCGGGATCGACGCCGCCCTTGCTCAGAATGTTGCCATCCTTGTCGAGTTCGCGGTGGATCGAGCGGCCCGACGGCAAGAGATAGCGTGAGATCGTCAGCTTGATGTGCGGAGCGAAATCGAACTCGCCGTTCTTGTTCCAGTCCTTGGTCAGCGGCTCCCAGTTGTCGTGGCGGCCGTTGCCGTTTTCATCCTTGTATTCGTCGTCGCGCAAGCCGGGAACGGTCAGTAGCTTCTGGACCGAGCCCTTGCCGAAGCTGCGTTGACCGACGATCGTCGCGCGCTGCTGGTCTTGCAGGGCGCCGGAGACGATCTCGGAAGCCGACGCGCTGAAGCGATTGACGAGTACCGCCATCGGCATGTCCATCGGCACGAGCGGCTGGCCCTTGGTCTCGCGCTTCTCGGAAGGCTCGACGCGACTCTCGGTGCGCACGACGAGTTTGCCCTTCTGCAGGAAAGGCGACGCGACCGCGACGGCTTCGTCGAGCAGGCCGCCCGGATTGTTGCGCAAGTCGAGGATGATCGCCTGCATGCCCTGCTCTTGGAGCTTCAGGATCGCCTCGCGCACTTCCTGCGAAGCAACGCGCGAAAACTCCATCAGCGAGATCAAGCCGACCTTGCCCGGCAGCATCTGCCATTGCACCTGCGGAATCTCGATCGTGGCACGCTCGACCTCTTTCACCATGTCCTCGGTCGGGCGGTCGATCTTGCCCGGTTCCATGCCGCGCCGCCAGATGTACAGCTTGACCTTGGTGCCCGGCCGGCCCTTGAGCTTTTTGATCACGTCCTCGGAGGCTTCTCCGATCGTCGGCCAATCGTCGATGCGCACGATCTTGTCTTCGCTGACCAGGCCGGCTTTGTAGGCGGGGCCGGAGTAGATCGGGTGTGTGATCGTGAACAGGTTGTCTTCGCGGTCGGTCTGCACGTAGGCGCCGATGCCGCCGTAGCCGCCTTCGAGTTGTTGCTCGAAGCGCCCGAAGTCCTTCGAGTCCATGTACGTCGAGTGTTCGTCCATGCTGTGCAGCATGCCGTTCAACGCCGCGTCGAGCAGGTCCTCGGGCTTGACCTTGTCGCCGTCGAGGTGGCCCTTCTGGATCACGGCCATGACGGTGCGGAAAACCTCCGACGGATTGTTGCCGTCGATCAACATGCCATCGGCGGGTTTTGCCTCGTACAGCTCGGCCTGACGCTTCAGTGTCGAACTCCAATGCTCTTCGCTGCGCGCTGTCTCCAGGTAAGCATCGGCCATGCGACCCCGCTCGCCGGGCACGGAGGCCATACGCCTCAACTCGTCGCGTAGCGCGCCGGTGAGCTCGGCGTGCGTTCTCGCCAGCGCCAGCGCGCCCAACTGGCGCAGCTCCGGATCCAAGGAAACCAAGAAACCGTTCATCAGGCGCCAGGCATTGCGCCGGTCTTCGCCGCTGCCCAGAGCATGCACGCTCGTGGCGCACTCCAGGCGCAATTCAGGCGCGCGCGCGCCGTCCTCGGAAATTTTCGCCAGTGCGCCGACCAGCGTTTCGCGCTCGTCCTCGCCGAGCGTCTTGAAGTGCGGGTCCGCGCTGAGCTGGACCGCGGTCATGACGACCTCGGGCGTGGACGATGCGAGCAGCGGGGTCAGCACGCCCGCGAGCTTGGCCGCATCGGGATCGCTCGCCTGCAGGCGCAGACCGATCGCGAACAGCTTGCCGCCGGCGGAAAGTTTCTTGGGGTCCGCGAGCAGCGGATCGACCGCCGCGGCGAGGTCCTGTCCTTCGATCGTTCGTGCGAGGTCGGTGAGCGCGCGCACCTGACGCCACAGATCCTCTCCGGGATGGTCGCCGACCTTGGCGGCCTGTTCCTGGATCAGACGGGCGAGGTCAGGAGCTTGCTGGGTGCGAACCGCAAAGGCGGCGGGCACGATGGCGAGCGGCACGAGGATCAAGAAGCCGAACAGTGTGGGTCGGAGCATGAGGACTTTGTTGGGGAGTGCGGCGGGTCGTCGTGAGTGTGTGAGATCCGACGGCGTGGTTGCGATGTCGGCACTAATGTAGGCTCGGCTTGGGGGATGCGATCACGGGTCTCGTAAAACCTGCGCTCTCGCCTGCCCCGAGGGGCAAGTCACCTGGATATCGGTTCTGACAAGGTTCACAGCTCCATGGTCGGCAAGAATCCGAAGAAGAAATCCCAGGGCAGTGTCGTTTCGAGCGCTTGGAGCCACGTGCTGGCGGGCGCCCAGGGCGCGCAGGCTGCGATGGTCGACGTCTCGTCGAAGCCCGTCACGCAGCGCGAGGCGACGGCCCGGGCAGTGCTGCGCTTCCCGCCGGGTCTGCTGGAAGAATTGCTCGCGGGCCGAGGTCCGAAGGGGCCGGTGCTGGAGACCGCGCGCACGGCGGCGATCCTGGCGGCCAAGCGCACCGGCGATCTGATCCCGATGTGCCATCCGCTGGCGCTCGACGGGGTCGATGTCCATTTCAATCCGCTGGATGGACAGCGGCTGGAGATCCGCTGCCGTGTCGCCTGCACAGGGCGCACGGGGGTCGAAATGGAAGCGCTGGTCGGAGCGACCCTGGCGGCTCTCACGGTCTACGACATGGCCAAAGCGAAGAGTCACGAGATCGAAATCGAGTGCGCGCAACTCGTCGAGAAGCGCGGCGGGCGTTCCGGTCACTGGCTGAACCCGCGCGCGGGCCGGCCCTGAGGCGCCTCGTCCGCCTTTTTCCGGCGGGCGCGGACTGCCGGAGTCCACGTTGCTATCCTGTGCCCCGCCCGTGCTGCCACGGAGCCATAGCCAGCCATGCAGATCCGACTGATCCAGCGCCTGATCGCCCTCATGCAGAAGGGCGACGTGACCGAACTCGAACTCGAGGATTCTTCGGCAGGCCTGCGTGTGCGCCTGCGTCGCGGGCCGGAGGCGCAATCTGCAGGCGGTCCGCTGGTCCACGTCACGCAGGCTGGCGCCGCCAATGGCCCGCTGCCTGTTCAGGCGCCCGCGCCTGCCGTGGCCGAGCCGCTGAACCCGGTGGCTGCGGCCCCGACGGGGACGCCGTTCCCAAGTCCGATGGTCGGGACCTTCTATCGCGCCGCCTCGCCGGACGCCGAGCCTTTCGCTCAGGTTGGCGCGAGCTTCGGACCGGATACGACGCTTTGCATCATCGAAGCCATGAAGGTCATGAATGAAATCAAGGCCGAGACTTCGGGCCGCGTGATCCAGGTCCTCGTCCAGAACGGGGAGCCGGTCGAATTCGGCCAACCGTTGTTCCTGATCCAGCCCAACTAGGGACTGAAACCGCGCCGCATGTTCAAGCGCATCCTGATCGCCAACCGCGGCGAGATCGCGCAGCGGATCATCCGCACCTGCCGCGAAATGGGCATCGAAACCGTCGCGGTTTACTCGCAGGCGGACGCGGATGCACTCTATCTTCGCCAGGCCGACGAGACGATCTGCATCGGTCCGGCCCAGGGCGCGCGCTCCTACCTCAATATCCCTTCGATCATCTCGGCGGCGGAGATCGCCGACGTCGAAGCGATCCACCCGGGCTACGGTTTCCTGTCCGAGAACTCGCACTTCGCCGAGGTCTGCAACTCGTGCAACATCACGTTCATCGGGCCCAGCCCTGAGTCGATCGAAGCCGTCGGGAACAAGTCGAACGCGCGCGCGCTGGCGAAAAAAGCCGGCGTGCCGATCGTGCCCGGATCCGACGGGCCGGTGGGGGACGAGGACACGGCGCTGCGCACGGCGAAAAAACTCGGCTACCCGGTGATGATCAAGGCCGCTTCCGGTGGCGGCGGTCGCGGCATGCGCATCGCGCGCAACGACCCGAGCCTGGTCAGCGGCTTCCATGCCGCGCGCAGCGAAGCGGAGGCCGCGTTCAGCGACGGCACCGTCTACCTCGAGAAGTACATCGAGAATCCGCGCCACGTCGAGTTCCAGATTCTTGGCGATCAGCACGGCAATCTCATCCATCTTTTCGAGCGCGACTGCTCGATCCAGCGCCGCCACCAGAAGCTGATCGAGGAATCGCCCTCGCCTTTGATGACGCCGGAATTGCGCGAAGCCATGGGCGCCGCGGCCGTGCGCGTCGCGAAGGCCGCGGGCTATCACAACGCCGGCACGGTCGAATTCCTGGTCGACAAGAACCGCAACTTCTATTTCATCGAAGTCAACGCGCGCATCCAGGTCGAGCACTCGGTCACCGAGCTGGTCACCGGACTCGATCTGGTCGAGCAGCAGATCCGCGTCGCCGCCGGCGAAGAACTTTCCCTGCGCCAGGATTCCGTGAAGCAGCAGGGCCACGCGATCGAGGTGCGCATCAACGCCGAGGACCCCGAGCGCGACTTCCAGCCGTCTCCCGGCCGGATCGCGATGCTGGTGCCGCCGGGCGGCCCGGGCATCCGGCTCGACAGTCACGCCTACAGTGGCTACCGCATTCCGCCGAACTACGACTCGATGATCGGCAAATTGATGGCTCATCGCCCCACGCGCGACCACGCGATCCGCTGCCTTTCGCGGGCATTGGACGAGTTCGTGATCGAGGGGCCCAAGACCACGATCCCGCTGCTGCGCAAGATCCTGGTCCACCCCGACTTCCGCGCCGGCGAACACGACACCGGTTTCGTCGCGCGCTACTTTGGAACGCACACGCCGAAGACGACGGCCAAGGAGGCGCGATGAGCGCCAAGCTGAAGTTCGCATTGCGTGCCCTGCCGCTGTGTCTCGCGCTGAACCTGGCGCTGGGCACCAGCGCCTGTTTCTTCGCCAATACGCAGCGTTGGCCGCCGCCGATGGGCGGCGACTTCGCCACGCTCCCGCCCGGGGACGCGGCGACGCGCCTAGAGGGCGTCGAGGAAGTCACCGTGTTGCGCCATGCCGATCCGGTGCGCGTGCGCCCGGTGGGAGCCCTGCAGGGCCAGCCGCTCGCCTTCTACGACAAGCGCATGCGCACCAACGCGGGCAGCTCCGTGATCGTCTCGCCGGGCGGCCGCGCCGAAGTGCTTTGGCCTTCGGGTTCGTCGATCGTGCTCTTTGGCCAAGGCGTCGCCTGGATCGGCTCCACCGGCCGCGGCGAACCCATGCTCGATTTCCAGGAGGTCGATCGCGCGCGCATGGACCTGCACGAGGGCGATCGTGTGCGATTGATGGGCGGCGCGGAACTGAGCGGCTCTTCGGGGCCCTATGTGATCGAACGCGAGAAGGACCGCAAGCTCGACGTGATCAACCAATCCAAGGGCGATCTCCTCGTCTCCTTTCGCGAAGAACTGTTCACACTCGGGCCGGGCCAAAAGGTCGTGCTGCCGCTCTTGTCCGAAGGCGGTGCGCCGATCAAGCCCGATCCCGCGGCGAAGAGCGCCGCCGGTCCAGGATTTTCCGTGCGCCTGTCAGGGCCCGTCGATGCGCGCAGCGGCGCGACCGGCATGGAATTTCGCGCAAGCGGTGAGAGCCGTCTCGAGGGCCTCGGCCAGCGCGTGACACTGCAGTCCGGCGAGAGCACGCTTTTTGCGGGCTTCGAGAGCGCAGCGAGCACACCGGGCACGCCGCCGCCGCAACGAGGCGACAATCCGTGAGTTCACGCCGCGTGCTGATCACCGGTGGCGCCGGATTCCTGGGCAGCCACCTTTGCGAGCGCTTCTTGGCCGAGGGCTACGAAGTGATCTGCATGGACAGCCTGCTGACAGGTGACCTGCGCAACATCGAACACCTGATGGGCCGCCGGGACTTTCATTTTCACCACCACGATGTGACCGAGTACATCTGGGTCGGCGGGCCACTCGATGCGGTGCTGCACTTCGCCTCGCCTGCCTCGCCGCGCGACTACCTCGAGTTTCCGATCCAGACCCTCAAGGTCGGCTCGCTCGGCACGCACAACTCGCTCGGACTCGCGCGCGTCAAGGGCGCGCGCTTCCTGCTCGCTTCGACCTCGGAGTGTTACGGCGATCCCCTGATCCATCCGCAGCGCGAGGACTATTGGGGCAACGTCAATCCGGTCGGTCCGCGCGGCGTGTACGACGAGGCCAAGCGCTTCGCCGAGGCCATGACCATGGCCTACCATCGCTTCCACGGTGTGCAGACGCGCATCGTGCGCATCTTCAACACTTACGGCCCGCGCATGCGGCTCAACGACGGCCGCGCGCTGCCCGCCTTCATGTCGCAAGCCCTGCGCGGCGAGAACGTGACCGTCTACGGCGACGGCACGCAGACACGTTCGTTCTGCTACGTCGACGATCTCGTCGACGGCATCTATCGCCTGCTGCACTCGAAGGAAGCGCTGCCGGTCAACATCGGCAATCCGCGCGAAATGACCATCCTGGATTTCGCCAAGGCGGTGATTTCGCTGACCGGTTCGCGCTCGAAGATCGTTTACGAACCGCTGCCGGTCGACGATCCCAAGGTGCGGCAGCCGGACATCACCAAGGCACGCACGTTGCTCGCCTGGGAACCGAAGGTCGAGCTTTCGGTCGGACTGGAGCGCACGATGGCCTATTTCCGCCGGCGCCTGGACCTCGTGCCCGGCAAGGCCTAAGCACTCGTTCGGCCATGTGTGGAATCGTCGGAGGCATCTCGAGTTCGGGCACGGTGCTGGAGCACCTGATCGAAGGACTGCGCGTGCTCGAATACCGCGGTTACGACTCGTGCGGAGTGGCGGTCGCCGACGGCGGATCGGTCAGCGTGCGGCGCAAAGTCGGCCGGCTATCGGAGTTGGAGCGCGTGCTCGAGGACGGAGCACTGCGCAAGGCGCGCGCCGGAATCGGTCACACGCGCTGGGCGACCCACGGCAAACCCTCCGATGAGAACGCGCATCCGCACACGGATGGCAGCGGCCGGCTCGCTCTGGTGCACAACGGCATCATCGAGAACTACCTCGAATTGCGCCGTGAATTGCTCGCCGAGGGCAGAGTCTTCCACAGCGAGACCGACACCGAAGTCTTGACGCTTTTGGTCGGCCGCGAATTCGAACGCGGGCATTCGCTCGGCGACAGCGTGCGCGCCGCCCTGGCGCGCGTGCGCGGTTACTACGCGATCGCGGTGATTTCCACGGGCCCGAATCCACAGCTCGTCGCGGCCCGCAACGGCCCGCCGCTGGTCGTGGCGAAAACCGCCGATGGCGCCTGGCTGGCCTCCGACGTGCTGGCGCTCTTGCCGCACACGCGCGACGTGATTTACATCGAGGACGGCGAAGTCGTCGAGTTGTCGCCCGGCAAGATCGTGATCAGCGATCTCGCCGGCCGGCGCATCGAGCGCCAGACGCGGCGCGTCGACTGGGACGCGGAAGCCGCCAGCAAGGGCGGTTTCGCGCACCACATGCTCAAGGAAATCTTCGAGCAGCCCGACGTGCTGGCGCGCACGGCCTTCGATCGCATCGCACAAGTGCACGGCGATGTCGACTTCGAGGGCGAGAGCTGGAACGACGCGAATTTGCAGCGCATCGAGCGCGTCCAGGTGGTCGCCTGCGGCACGGCGCTGCACGCCGGCATGATCGCGCGCTACATGATCGAAGGCCTGGCGCGTGTGCCGGTCGATTTCGATTTTGCCTCGGAGTTTCGCTATCGCGAACCGTGTCTGGCGAAGAACACGATGGCGCTGGCCATCACGCAGTCGGGCGAGACGGCCGATACGCTGGCGGCGCTGCGGCTTGCGCGCGAACTTTCCGCCTGGCCGACTTCGATCTGCAACGTGATCGGCAGCACGGTGGTGCGCGAGAGCGATGCGACCATCCTGACGCATGCCGGCCCCGAGATCGGCGTCGCCAGCACCAAGGCCTTCACCGCGCAGGTCGTGGCCAGTTTTCTACTGGCCGTGCGCATGGCGCGTGCCCGGCGCACGATCGACGAAGCGCGCGGCCGCGAACTGCTCGACGATCTGCGCCGCCTGCGGCCGCGCATGGAAGCGCTGCTCAGCGAAGCGACCGTCGCCAAAGTGCGCGCGATCGCGGAAAGGCATGTCGCGGCCAAGGGTTTTTTCTTCCTCGGCCGCGGGCTCAATTTCCCGGTCGCCTTGGAAGGCGCGCTCAAGCTCAAGGAAATCAGCTACGTGCACGCCGAAGGTTATGCCGCCGGCGAAATGAAGCACGGGCCGATCGCGCTGATCGAACCGGGCATGCCGGTCGTCGTGCTTTCGTCGCCCGGTCGCGTGACCGACAAAGTGCGCTCGAACATCGAGCAGGTCAAGGCGCGCGGCGGCCACGTGATCGTGATCGGCTCGGACGCCGACAGTCGCGAACTCGCCGACGAGTCGATCGAAGTGCCGCAAGCCAGCGAGTGGCTCTCGCCGATCCTGAACGTGATCCCGTTGCAGTTGTTTGCCTATCACCACGCGCTGTTGCGCGGCTGCGACATCGACAAGCCCCGCAACCTGGCGAAGAGTGTCACCGTCGAATGACGCCACACGCTGCCAGGCTTCCTTAGCATGTCCAAGATCTTGGTTACCGGTGGCGCGGGCTTCATCGGCAGTCACGTGGCCAGTGCGCTGCTCGCGCGCGGCGACAGCGTCTGCGTGCTCGACAACTTCAACGATTTCTACGCTCCGGCGCTGAAGCGCGAGAACGCGGCGCGGCTCACTCGTGCACAGATCGTCAGCGGCGACATTCGCGATCAGGCGCTGGTCGCGAGGCTGTTCGAGCAAGGCAGTTTCGACGCCGTCGTGCACCTCGCAGCCATGGCCGGCGTGCGTCCGTCGCTGGAGGATCCGCTGCACTACGCGGATGTCAACGTGCGCGGCACTTTGATCCTGCTCGAGGAACTGAGGAAACGGCCGGCGACGCGTTTTGTCTTCGCTTCGAGTTCGAGCGTCTACGGCAGCAACGAGCGCGTGCCGTTCCGCGAGGACGACGACATCCAGCATCCGGTCTCGCCGTATGCTGCGACCAAACGCGCGGGCGAACTGCTCGCCTACACCTACCATCACCTCTACGGCATCCCGACCTCGTGCCTGCGCTTCTTCACGGTCTACGGGCCCGGTCAGCGGCCGGAGATGGCGATCGCCAAGTTCACGCGCGCGATCATGGCCAAGCAACCCATACCGTTCTTCGGCGACGGCTCGACGCGCCGCGACTACACCTACATCGACGACATCGTCGACGGCGTCGTGCGCGCGCTCGATCGCTGCGCGGGCTACGAGATCTACAACCTGGGCGAGTCCGCGACGACGACGCTCAGCGAACTCGTGCAAGGGATCGCAAAGGCGCTGGGGGAAGAGCCGATCCTCGATCGCCAGCCCCTGCAGCCCGGTGACGTGATGGTCACTTATGCCGACATTTCCAAGGCGCGCGCCAAGCTCGGCTACGCTCCCCGCACCGCCGTGGCCGAGGGCTTGCGCCGCTACGTCGAGTGGGTTCGTCAGCGCTGAATCGCCGCCTTCGGCGGGCTGGGTTGGCCGCGGGCAGTGGCGCGGGATAAACTGCGCTGCTCGGCGTCCCAAGCGCTCGTCCCACACGACTCCCACACCCAAGTCAAGTCCCATGAAAGGCGTGATTCTCGCCGGAGGTCTCGGCAGCAGGCTCTACCCGCTGACCAAGATCACCAACAAGCACCTGCTGCCGGTCTACGACAGGCCGATGATCTACTACCCGATCCAGGCCATGGTGAATGCCGGGATCACGGACATCATGATCGTCACCGGCGGGCGCAAGTCCGGCGACTTCCTTTCGCTGCTGGGCAACGGCGCGGACTTCGGGCTCAAGCACCTCAATTACACCTACCAGCAAGGCGAGGGCGGCATCGCCGAAGCGCTCGGACTGGCCGAGCACTGGGCCAGCGGCGACAGTCTGTGCGTGATCCTGGGCGACAACATCATCCAGTACAACGTGGCCAAGGCCGTGGCCGATTTTCGCAAGCAAGGCCGCGGCGCGAAGATCATCCTCAAGGAAGTGCACGATCCCGAACGCTTCGGCGTGGCCGAGATCAGCGCCGGCAAAGTGACCGGCATCGTCGAGAAGCCCAAGCAGCCGAAGTCGAACTTGGCCGTGATCGGCATCTACCTGTACGACCCGCGTGTGTTCCAGATCATCAAGACGCTCAAGCCCTCCGATCGTGGCGAGCTCGAGATCACCGACGTCAACAACTGGTTCATCCAGGACGGCTCGATGAGCTACGAAGTGCTGCCCGGCTGGTGGACCGATGCGGGCACCTTCGAGTCGCTGCACCGGGCCAGCACACTGGTCAAGGAAGGCGGCGCGAACCTGATGGAAGTCCCGGTGGGGGCCTGAGCGCAGTCGCGCTTGCTTGTGACCCATTCCACTCAGCGGGTCCTGATCACCGGCGCCGCCGGGATGCTGGGACAACAGTTGTTCGCCGACGCGCCGCAGGGAGCGCTGCTCGTGGGCACGGACCTGGCGCCGGTTCCCGGCCTCGCTGCGCCCGGGCTCGATCTCGCAGATGAAGCGCGTGTCGACGCGCTGTGGCGAGACCACGGTCCGTTCGACAGCGTGATCCACGCCGCTGCCTACACCGCCGTCGACCTGGCCGAGACCCATGCGGCGCTCGCGCGCCGAGCCAACGTCGAAGCCAGCGCGGTGCTCGCGCGCGCCTGCGCGAAGTCCGATACGCGTCTGGTTGCGCTCTCGACCGACTTCGTCTTCGACGGCACGGGCTCGCGGCCCTACAGCGAACTGGACCAGCCCCATCCGCTGTCGATCTACGGCGCGACGAAACTCGACGGCGAAAAGGCCGCCTTGCACGCGCATCCGGGCGGCACGCTGATCGCGCGCACGCAGTGGCTGTACGGCCCGCGCGGCAAGCACTTCCCGCGCACGATCGTCGCGGCGGCGCGCGAAAAGGGCCGCCTGAAAGTCGTCGACGATCAGCGCGGAGCGCCGACCAGCACGCTGGCGCTGGCGCCAGCGTTGTGGGATCTCACCCGCCACGGCGAGCCCGGCATCTACCACGCCGCCTGCGACGGCGAATGTTCGTGGTTCGAGTTCACGCGCGCGATCCTCGAGCTGCTCGGACTGACGAACGTCGTGCTCGAGGCCTGCAACAGCGCCGAATTCCCCCGTCCGGCCCGCCGCCCGGCCTATTCCGTGCTCGATTCGCGCAAGCTTGCCGGCCTGCGCGGGTTTTCCCTGGGACACTGGCGCGACGCGCTGGCTACCTATCTTGCGGTCGAACCCCTATGAGTCTTTCCGTTCTCGTCACCGGCGGCGCCGGCTTCATCGGCTCGAATTTCATCCACTTGCTCGCGCGCTCGCGGCCGGAGTGGAACATCGTCAATCTCGATGCGCTGACCTATGCGGGCAACCTCGAAAACCTGACCGCGCTCGAACACAGTCCGCACTACAAGTTCGTACACGGCGACATTCGCCGCTCGGCCGACATCGCGCGCGCCTTCGACGCCTGCGGCAGTGGCGACGTGCGCGTCGTGCACTTCGCGGCCGAGAGTCACGTCGATCGATCGATCGAATCAGGCCTGCCCTTCGTCGAGACGAATGTGATCGGCACGCAGCTCATGCTCGATCATTCGCGCGCGCGCAAGGTCGCTCGCTTCGTGCACGTTTCGACCGACGAGGTCTATGGTTCGCTCGGCGCGCAGGGGTTTTTCAGTGAGGAGACGCCGCTGCAACCGAACTCGCCCTATTCGGCGAGCAAGGCTTCAAGCGACATGCTCGTGCGCGCGGCCGTTCACACGCACGGCTTTCCGGCGTTGACCACGCGCTGCTCGAACAACTACGGTCCGTACCAGTTTCCCGAGAAATTGATTCCGCTGATGATCGCCAACGCCAGCGAGGACAAACACGTTCCGGTCTACGGCGACGGGATGAACGTGCGCGACTGGCTGTACGTGGAAGACCACTGCGAAGCGATCCTGGCCGTGCTCGAGCGCGGTCGGATCGGCGAGGTCTACAACATCGGCGGGCACAACGAGTACCCCAACATCGCCATCGTCCGGCGTGTGCTGGCGGAACTCGGCAAGCCCGAAAGCCTGATCCAATTCGTGAAGGACCGGCTCGGCCACGACCGGCGCTACGCCATCGACGCCGGCAAGATCGAGCGCGAACTCGGCTGGCGGCCGCGCTACACCTTCGAAGCGGCACTGCCCTTGACCGTTCGCTGGTATCAGTCACAAGCTGAGTGGTTGCAACGGGTTAGGAACGGCGCGTACCGCGAATACTACGCCCGGCAATACGGTTCTTGACCGCGCTATCAACCTGCTGCGTGATCTGACCGATCCTAGGGGCGCCCGAGCAGGGCTCCAGAATGCTCTTGGGGCCGCCCCTTTCCCATTTGACCCATGATCCCCAAGCTTTATCGCACGAAGCTCTCCGTCGCATTCGCCAAGCTGTGCTTCATCGGCTGCTGTCTGGTGGCTTGTCTGGGTTCATGCTCCAGCACCTCGCCTGACAAACGACTGTTGCAGTACCTCAACCAGGAAGGCTTCGGCAACCGCTACACGGGCAACGCCGAGGAAGAGAACTACATCACGATCGACGACACGATCGACATCACCGACAGCTATCACCCCGACGAGTTGAGCCTGAGCGGCTTGCTGGTCGACATCGACGGCACGATCGTGTTGCCCGAACTTGGAGCTGTGGACGTCGCCGGCAAGACGCGCAGCGAACTCGAAGCCTACCTGCTCGAAAAGTATTCGCCGTACTACACCAAGCTCGACATCCGCGTGAAGATCCGCACGCAGGGCAAGGTCTACTTCATCTTCGGCGAGGTGACCAACGAAGGCGCGATGCCCTTCCGCGGCGACTTGACCGTGTTCGAGGCGGTGATGGCGGCGGTACCCGACGAGCGCACCGCGAACCTCGGCCGCGTGCAAGTGATCCGCCCCGACCCGCGCGACGGCTTCACGATCTACGTCAACATCGGCGACATGTTCGCCCACGATTCGACCTCGAACGTGCACATCCACGAACGCGACATCATCTACGTGCCGCCGACGATGGTGGCCGAGTTCGGGTATTTCCTTTCGGCCATGATCTTCCCGATCTCGCAGGTTCTCCAGGACCTCAACGGCGCGCTGTACATTTTCGGCGGGAACAACCGTCGAGGCCGCCGCGGCGGAACGGTCTACTAGAAAATCCACCCGAACAGCTGATCACGTGGCGCTTCAAAGCCAGACTACCAGTCCGATCGCAGAGTTCGGCGCACTCGTGCGCCGACAGCTGTGGAGCATCCTGCTGCCCTTCGCCTTCGTCAGCGCCGTCGGCGTGATGGTCGCGGAGTTGATGCCGCGGCGTTACGACGTCTCGACCAAGATCAAGGTGCCCGAAGGCGGCGGCGAAATTCAGCGCGATGTCAGCTCGGCCAAGAACGACATGGTCGCGGAGCCGCTGGTGCGCTCGGTGATCGAGTCTCAGGAGTGGCCCGACTTCATCGGTCTGCCCGAGGAAGAGAAGCGCGACTACGTCAAGCGCTTGACCAAGAACATCCTGCCGCGGGTCGAAGCCGCCGGAAAAAACGCGGGCGGATCGAATTTCGTCATCGTCCTGTACAGCGACTCGGAGGGCTCGCGCGCCGAGCGCTTCCTGAATGCGCTGCGCGACCGCTACATCGAGAACGTGGTCAAGGGCGCGCGCGCCGACGCCAAGCAGAAGCTCGACACCTACAAGAAATTGCGCGACGACAATCGCGCCACCTATCAGCAAGCCGAAAAGGCCAAGACCGATCTGGTCAAGGACCATAATCTGTCCGTCGCGTTGCCGTCCTCGGGCAATGGCCAGTCGCGCACCGAGGATCCCATCCAAACGCGCTTGGTGCAGAGCAAGTCTCAGCTCGCCGACGCCGAGCAGTCGCTCCAAGAGGAACGCGCCAGGCTCGAGGTGCAGGAACATCTCAAGGCGCTCGAGCCCGACACCGTCCCCGAAAGTGCGCTGGCTGCGATCGCCAATGCAACACCGGCGAAGAACTCCGCGGCCGAAGATCTCGCCAAACAGGTTCGCGAACTGGAACTGGGCATCCTGGAAAAACGCGAGAAGCTCAAGGACTACCGTCCGCCCGCCAGCGCCTACAAGCGTATCGAGGACGAGATCGAGAAGGACTTGGCGCGGATCTCGTTACTGAAGGGCGAGAATTTGCCGAGTGCCGAAAAAGCAGGGCAGCCGCGCTTCGTGCCCAATCCACAATTCGCGGTCTACGATCAGCTGATCAGCGAGGCGAAGCTCAGGATCGCGGGGCTGGAAGTCACCGTCAGCAGCCTGAAGGCGGCGATCACCGACCTCGCGCGCGAGAACACGGCGCGCCAGGATTGGTACTTGCAGCTTTCCTATCTGGATCGCGAAGTTCAGACGGCCAATTCCAACTTCGAGCTGGCCGACCAGGCCTATCAGACCCAGTCCACGCGTGTGGCGCTGCTCGAGGGCCCGCTGGCGAATCCGTTCGACGTGGTCGAGATTGCCAAGGCGTCGGAAATCCCCAACGCACCGGTGGTGCCGGTCTTCATCCTGATCTCGGCCTTTCTGGGCCTGGCGATCGGCCTGGGTTCCGCGCTGACCAGCGAGTTCCTGCGCAACGGCTTCCGCGGCATACCCGACCTGACGCGCGGATTGGCGGTTCCGGTGCTCGGGGCGATCAACCTGATCACCACGCGTGCACAGGCGCGGCGCCGGCGCACGCGTCACATCATGATCTCGGCATCGAGTGCGATCATCGTGGGTTCGATCCTGTGGATCACCTGGGCGTATCAGCACGACAGCTTGCGCCTGCTCGGGCCACGTCTGACGACCCTCATCGACGACGTGCGTCTGGCCTTCAGGCAGTAGCAAGATCCGGTGAAACACTCACTCCGTACCGCACAGCGTGCGCGCACGAGGCTGCGTCGCGTGAACGCTGCCAGGCACCCAACGGGCTGCTAGTTCCGGGTCGGACGGCCGATGCGCGACGTCATTTTTTCGATCATCATCCTGGGGCTGTTGCCGATCTGCTATCGGCGGCCGTTCATCGGTCTGCTGACCTTCTCCTGGCTCGCGTACATGCGCACCCAGGACCTGTGCTGGGGCTTCGCGCGCGGCATCCGTTGGTCGTTCCTGATCGCGATCGTGACCACGCTGGGGTACGCGGCGCTGCGACCCGAGCGCTGGTTCGAGCGCAACTTCCGCTGCTATCTGATGATGGCGTTGGTGGTGCTGGTCAGCCTTGGTGTCATCGCTTCCGGGGAATTCTCCCCGGTGCAGATCGATCGCTGGGTCGAGTTCACCAAGATCATCGCCGTGGCGTTGTTCACCACGACGGTCGTGGCGACCAAGGCTCAGTTGCGGGTGATCGTGTGGATCATTGCGCTCTCGCTGGGCTTCTACGGCATCAAGGACGGATTGGTCGGCATCCTGACCGGCATGCGCGCGCAGATCCTGGTCGGCCCTGGTGGCATGCTCGCCGACAACAACGACTTCGCCTTGGCGATGGTCATGTCGCTGCCGATGCTGCTCCTGATCGGGCTCAGCGAAGCGAACAAGGTGCTCAAGCGCGGCATCCTGTTCATGGTGCCCATGACCTTCATCACGGTGATCATGACGCACTCGCGCGGCGGCTTCCTGGCGCTGGCGGCGATGTTCTCGGTGCTGGTTTGGCGCTCGAAGAACCGCGTTGCCGGCATGGCCATCGGCTGCCTGTGTGTGATCGGCGCTTTCCTGCTGGCGCCCGCGTCCTACGTCGAGCGCATCGAGTCGATCCAGAACTACGAAGCGGACGGCTCGGCCATGGGACGCATCGCGGCCTGGAAGACGGCGGTCAACATGGCGGTGGACAACCCGGTGCTCGGCGTGGGCCTGACCATGTTCCTGCGCAATTACAGGACCTACAAATCGGGTGAGAAGAACGAGGGCGTGCGCGTCGCGCACAACAGTTACCTGCAGATCTGGGCCGAGTGCGGGAGTCTGGCGCTCGGCACGTACCTGCTCAACATGCTGCTCACTCTGGTTTCACTCTGGCGCATCCAGAAGAAAGCGAAGAAGCGCTACTTCACGACCTGGATCACGAACTACGCGATCATGTTCGAAGCCACCTGGGTGGCCTTCATCGTCGGCAGTACTTTCCTGAATCGCGCGCACTTCGACCTGGCCTACCACTGGGTCGCGCTGGTGATCGCCTTCGAGATCATCGCCGAGCGCGAGATGGCGGACACGACGGCCTATCCCAAGCGCGCCGGGCCCGGGTCCGCCGGGCTGCACAGCGTCCACGAACGCGGCTTCACCCGCCGCATCGGCAACGCCCCCAACCACGGCCGCAGCGCGGTCCCCGGCAGCGCCTAGGAGGCCCAAGAACCGTGTGCGGACTCTGCGGCCTGGCCCTCGACGATCCGGCGCAATCGCCGGATCGCGATCTGCTGCTCGAAGCGGCGCGCACGCTGCGTCTGCGCGGCCCCGACGACGAGGGCGTGCACATCCTCGGGCCGCTCGCGATCGCCTTTCGCCGGTTGTCGATCATCGACGTCGCAGGCGGCCATCAGCCGATCGAGAACGAGACGCGCGACATCGCGATCGTGCTCAACGGCGAGATCTACAACCATCGCGCGCTGCGCGCTGAACTGCTCGCCAAGGGCCATCGCTTTCGCACCGGCTCCGATGTCGAGGTTCTGGTGCACCTCTACGAGGAACACGGCCGCGGCGCGGTCGAGCGCCTGATCGGCATGTTCGCCTTCGCGCTGCTCGACTTGCGCGAGCCTGCGCATCCAAGAGTGTTGCTCGGCCGCGACCGTCTGGGCATCAAACCATTGTATTGGGCAAAAACGCCGCGCGGTCTGGCCTGGGCCAGCGAACCCAAGGCGATCCTGGCCATGGGCGAAGTCGGCCGGTCGCTGCGCCGCGAAGCGCTGCTCGAGTACCTGATGCAAGGTTACGTCGGTGGCGAGCACTCGGCCTGGGCCGGGATCGAACGACTGCCGCCCGGACACACGCTTTCCTTCGAGCCGGGCAAGTCGCCGAGCATCGAGCGTTATTGGGACCTGCCGCTGGACGAGCTGCGCGAACCCGCGAGCGCCACGGCGCGCGACGGCGAAATCTGCGAGTGGCTCGACCTCGTCGTGCGCGAACACTTGCAGAGCGAAGTGCCGCTCGGCGCGTTTCTGTCCGGCGGAATCGACTCCAACGCGGTGCTCGACAGCATGTCGCGCGCCGGCGTCGATCCGCTGATCGCCTGTACGGTCGGCTTTCGCGAGAAGAGTCACGACGAACTCGAGCTCGCGCGCGAGAGCGCGACCCGGCTTGGTGCACGGCACTTCACTCAGATTCTCGATCCCGATCCCAATTTGGTGGTCGACACTTTGCCGTGGGTCTTCGACGAACCGCTGGCCGATCCCTCGACGGTGCCGACCTTTCTGGTCTCGAAGATGGCGCGCGAGCATGTGACCGTGGCGCTCTCCGGCGATGGCGGCGACGAGACTTTCGCCGGCTACCGCCGTTACGTGCACGACAGCGCGGAGAATCGCCTGCGCAGACAGCTGGGCGCGGCGGGCAGCGCTCTGGCCGGCGGTCTTGGACGCGTGTACCCCAAACTCGATTTCGCTCCGCGTCCGCTGCGCGCGAAGACGTTCCTCACGAACCTCGGCCGCGATCCGGCAAGCGCCTACTATCACAGCGTCACGCAACTTTCGCGCGACGAAGCGTTGACGCTGCTCTCACCCGAGCTTGCGCGTTCGCTTTCCGCTTGCGATCCGTTCTTGGCCTTCGCTCAGCACTACAACCGGCCGCGTATCGACGATCCGCTCTACCGCGCGCAGTACGCGGACATCCACACCTACTTGCCCGACCAGATCCTGACCAAGGTCGATCGCGCGGCCATGGCTGTTTCCCTCGAAGTCCGGCCGCCGCTGCTCGACCACCGTTTCGTCGAGCGCTTCGCGCCGTTGCCCGCGGCTGAGAAGCTGCGCGGCGCTCGTGGCAAACACGCCTTGCGGGAGGCGTTGCGTTCACGCCTGCCGGAATC